>JBEIHT010000190.1:0-1908 GCA_040381155.1 Aphanothece sp. | reverse complement strand
GCATTCCGGCCGATGAGCCCCGCAATGCCCACGCCCACCTGATTGCGATGGTGCTCGGCAACCAGCTCAGCCTGCCGGTGGTGGAGGGCCGGCTTGGCATCGGCCGCTGGCAGTCGGTGTTGCTGGTGGAGCTCGATGGACCGCGCCGGCGGGAGGTGTTGGTGCAGCTGATCGACACCGGCGGCCCATCCCCGCCAACGGGACCCGACTCGGCGTTGGAAGCAACGCCTTGAGATTGGGGTGGGCGCCCCCGACCTGCGCCCTTCTGAGCCCCGGGGCCCCTGCTCCGCCTCCTTGCCCCGCTGGCCGCTCGGGGGGTGTCGCCGCGACACCGGCATTCGCCCAAAATTGGTGGATCCCCGCGCTGCCCGGCCATGGCTGAACCGAGCCTGTCCGCCCCTGGGAACCCTATGGAGCACCCCACAGCACCGACATACCCGACCCATCAGAGGAGCAGATCACCATTCTGATGGAGATCGCCAACGGCACCCGCCAGGCCCGGCCATCGGGCCGGCTGCGCTACCTGCTGGTGGGGCGCCCGCAACGCAACTACAGCGGGTCGGAGTCTGGGCCGTGCCTTGGGGGATCCAGCGGCCGTGGGATTGGCGCCACGGCACCCGCTCGCCCGCCGCATCCACTGCCGCCCAGTTCCCGCCTGCGGCTGGATCCGCCCCGCCTGAAGTGACCCCCTGTTGGCGGCTACAGCGGCCGGAAGCCCACTTGCCGGCAGATCGGCAGCTTTGCCCGCGCCCAGGAGCTGCTGAGACAGGGGCACACCTACCTAGACAGAAACGGCGATGGGATGGCCTGCGAATCGCTGCGGTGAGCCTGTCCGCCTGGGGGAACCCTGCAGCAGTGCGTGATGCCTGGTGCGTTCCTGATCCGCAAGAGATGCCCACGTGATGGGTTTTTTGACCTTGCTTGATCAATTGGGCTATGATAAGTGTGTTGCATTCGATACAATTCATGAAGCTATTCTCTGCCAGTGCCGCCAGCCTTGCCCTGCTGGTTGGCCTGAGCCTTCCCGTCCTGGCTGCCCGCTCCACGGGAGATCAGGCACCTACTGAACAGGCTGCAACGACTGGTGATACCCAAATGGCAGGACTTGTAATAGCCGAATGAACTTTTAGTTGGCGGCTTGTTCTTTGAGTTATGGCTCCCGTCAGGGTGCCGGCTCGCGGGAAGCACAACGATCACCAGCGGCCCCGGGGAAACCCTCGGGGCTTTTTGATTTCATGGGTGAGGCAAGTGCAGATGAGCTGCGCCCGATGGTGGCCGCCCAGCTGCTGGCCGCCGCGGCCCCGCCTGTCCGGCCCTGGAAACCCTGCAGCAGCACCCCTACCCCGTCCCCGCCGATGGCTGCCTCTACCGCCGATGATCTGGCCAATCTGCTGGCCACCGTGCTGGCCTATGGCCCTCAGCACCGGGCCTGGCCGCGCCCGCGGCCGCCATGGTTGCCCCACCCCCGCCGCCGCCTGCCCCGCCTGCGGGGGGTTGTGCGGATCAGTCGCTGATCCCCTTACCTGAGCCATCGGCTGGTGCATGTCGACATCCCCTGGTCGTTGATGACGCTGCAGCAGCGCAATGGCCGCATCGATCGCTACGGCCAGCCGCGGCAGCCCCTGATCCGCTATCTGCTCAATGCCTCCCGCAGTGAAGGGCATGGGCGATGCCGAGAAGGTGGTGCGGCTGCTGCGGGAGAAAGACAAGCAGGCCCAGCTGAACATCGGCGATCCGGCCGTGTTTCTCGGCGTCTACGACGCGGCGGCGGAAGAGGAGCTGATCAGCAGGGCGTATGAGGCCGGAACCTTGAAGGATCTGGACGATCGAATGGAGGCCAACGCCAAGCCGCAGCGCCAGGCGAGCAGCGGCGATCAGTTGTTCGAGGAGCTGTTCGGCATCAGCGCT
>JBEIHT010000189.1:0-1993 GCA_040381155.1 Aphanothece sp. | reverse complement strand
GGGCTGGGCCGCAGCCAGGGTTTGAGGTCGACACCGTCGGCGGCGAACAGGCAGGTGTAGGCCACACCGTCGGCGGTGAGCCGCAGACGGTTGCAGTCGCCGCAGAAGGGGGCCGTGATCGAGGCCACCACGGCCAGGTGGCCAGCGCCATCGCGGT
Source organism: Aphanothece sp. (assembly GCA_040381155.1). GTDB lineage: Bacteria > Cyanobacteriota > Cyanobacteriia > PCC-6307 > Cyanobiaceae > Cyanobium. Next base: position 1,836 of record JBEIHT010000189.1, on the reverse strand, counting down.
AGCGCCAGCGGCTGGCGGTGCCATGGCTGGGGCGGCCGATCGGTTCCAGCGGCCAGCGGGTGGCGATGCGATCCACCATCTCGGCGGCGCTGATCACCTGGGTGGGATCCCAACCGTTGCGGTTGCCCACATCCATGAACTCGATCAGCCGCAGCTCCACCCGCCGCTGCCGCGCCAGGTTCGCCAGCGTCAGAAGCTGGTCGTCGTTTCGGCCGCGTTGGATCACGGCATTGAGCTTCAGCGCTCCCGTTCCCGGATCGAAGCCCGCTTCCCGTGCGTGCTCGATCGCCGCCAACACCTTCGCCAGCAGGTCGTCGCCGGCGGTCGTTCCGCCCGCCAGGCCCGCCATCGCTGCCACGCTGGCCCCGGTGGCACCGTCGAGGCTCAGGGTGATCCGGTCCAGCCCGGCCTCCCGCAGGGAGCGGGCCCGAGCGGCCGTGAGCAGGCTGCCGTTGCTGGTGAGGGCGATCTCAGCCAGGCCAGCGGTTCCGCTGGCGGCGCTCTGGCGCAGGGGAGCGGCGCCGCTGATCAGTTCCTCCAGGCCGCTGTGCAGCAGGGGTTCGCCGCCGGTGAGCCGCAGGCTCCGGACCCCCAGCGCCACCGCGGCGCGCACCACGGAAAGGCGTTGAACCCGGTTCAGCAGCCCCGGCGGCTCCACCCCATCCGGCAGGCAGTAGGGGCAGGCCAGGTTGCAGCGGGCCGTGAGCGAGAGGCGCAGAACCCCCAGCGGGCGGCCGTGGCGATCGAGGGGCAAGGGCGGCTCCATGGCCCGAACGGTAGGGGCCCCAGCCCCCGGCCAGCCGCTCAAGCTTCCGATACCCACCCCGTGGGGCGCCCGTCGTGCCCGCTGATCCCGCCCCTGCGCCGCCAGCACCGCCTGCCGACCCCGCCGCTCCCGCCCCGAAGGCTGCCAGCCAGCCTCTCCCCGGAGTGGCAACGGGTTTGGAGCGCCGAGCACAAGAATGATCTGCTCGCAAACTCAAGGCCCAGAGCATGCAGATCCTTCGTGGCGTGGTTCCGCATCTGTAGAAAGGGCAAAGTCGATGCGCGGCGAGCTCAGGCCCCAACCAAGACAGTGGCGCTTAGTAGTATTTCCTGCTACTCTATCCTTCAACGCAGGCCAGTAGTGGAGGACATGCGATGCAATCAGCTGAAAAGCTCTCCATCACCCTGCCGCCGGAAATGGCCAGTTTCATCCGCCAGAAGGTGGAATCCGGCCTCTATGGCTCCAACAGCGAGATCATCCGCGAGGCCATGCGCGGCCTGATGGAGCGTGAGCGTCGTCTGGAGCGGCTCGACGGGGCCATCGCCCTGGGCCTGGCCGACGCCGAGGCGGGGCGGGTGCAGGAGATCGAGGCGGTGCGCCGAGAGCTGCGCAGCGCAGCCGCTGAGAGCCCCCCAACCGCATGAGGGCTGCCTGGCCCTGGCCGACACCCCCAGGGCCTACCCATTGGTGCCGCGCTACGAGCGCTTCGGGATTCGCCGCTGCGTCCATGGCGATGATCTGATTTTTTACCGCCTGCAGCCGGAGCAGATCGAGATCATCCACGTCCTGCAGGGTGCACGGGATATCGAGGCGATTCTGTTCGGGTCTCCATAGACCAGGACCAGCAGCAGGAACCCCCGTGCGCAGCACCGGCAAGGTCGCGGGCTTCTACACGCTTTCGGCCCACAGCATCCCACTGAACGATGGTGCCCCGGAACTGGCCAAGAAACTGCCGCGCTATCCCAGCGTGCCCGGGGTCTTGATTGGCTGGATGGGGAGAGACTTGGACTTGCGAGGGGCAGGGGTCGGCAGCCTGCTGCTTGATGACGCCATCAGTCGCGTGGCCAAAG
>JBEIHT010000188.1:0-2204 GCA_040381155.1 Aphanothece sp. | reverse complement strand
GGTTCAGTACCGCTTCATACTGGGAGCTTATGAACAAGTTGCCATCAGACCAACTTGGCCTGCTTGTTGAACCGATCACACAAAATGATCGATAGCAGGGCTGCTGCGAATCCAGCGGCACCGCTGCCTGGACAATCACCTTTAACCTGCGCCCATACCCCCTGTAATCCAGGCCTGACCTGAGCTGATCCGAATGGATGTTCTGGCCGAGCACGATCGTCCCGCCCTGGAATCAGCCCCGGCAACCCTGACCCCGGCAGAGGCGACCATCCCGGGCCTCTCCCAGGGTCTGCTCCCCCGGGCGAGCCACGCCCTTTCGGCCCTGCGCCTGGTGCTTCTGCTGCTGGCCCTGGCCCTGGCCAGCCAGTTCTTCGCCCTGGTGCCGGCCGGCCATGAGGGCGTGCTGCTGCGCTTCGGCGCCGTGCAGCCCCAGGTGCTCAGCGAGGGGATCCACCCGATCCTGCCCGGCCGGGACCGGCTGACGCCGCTGAGCCTGCGGCTGCAGAGCCGCCAATTCCGCAGTGAGGCCGCCACCCGCGACCTGCAGGATGTGGGCTTTGATGTGGCCGTGACCTGGCATCTGCAACCCGGCCTGGGGGCCCGCACCTACCAACGACTCGGGGATGGGGCAGCAATGGTGTCCACCGTGATCGAACCGGCGGTGGAGGACGGACTCAAAGCCGTGGTGGCCAGCTTCCGGGCCGAGGAGCTGATCACCCAGCGGGAGCAGGTGAAGGCGGCCCTGCGGCAATTGCTGGAGCAGCGGCTAGCCGCCCAGGACCTGGGTCTCGATGCGGTGGATCTTTTGCAGGTGGATTTCTCCGAACCGTTCCGCCAGGCGGTGGAAGCCAAACAGGTGGCCGAACAGGAGGCCCGGCGGGCGGAGTATGAGGCCATGAAGGCGCAACGCCTGGCCCAGGCCCGGGTGTTTGAGGCGGAGGGTGAGGCCCGCGCCCAACAGCTGCTTCAGAGCGGTCTGACGCCGGAGGTGCTGGAACATCAGGCCATCGAGAAATGGAATGGCCACCTGCCCCTCGTCATGGGCCACGAAGGCCTGGCCCTTGAGGAGAAATCGCTACTGAAAGCCGAAAAGCGCCAGAGCCAAGAGCAACGACGGCGCTGATCCAGAGCTTTCGGAACGACGTTCGCTTGATCGCCTGGCCGCCTCCGGGAGTTCCCACATCGCGGCCATGAGCCTCTGGGAGGCACAGGGTGTTCATCGCCCTGCACCAGTGCCGGCTGGGGTCCAGGGAGGTGCTCGGCTTTTCCTGCATTGCCCGCCCCGCCATGGCCGCCTGCAACGGCTTGGCCTACCGTCCCCGCATCGCCGACGCCGAGTTGCGCGCCTGCCTGGGCGCCGCCGGTGCGGTGGTGATCGAGGGCCCCAAAGCCTGCGGCAAGACGCGCCTGGCCCAGCAGCTGGCAGCCTCCACGGTGCTGCTGGATGTGGACACCGCTGCCCGCCAGGCGCTGGCGGTGGATCCGGCCCTGGTGCTGGCGGGGCCCCGGCCGAGCCTGCTGGATGAATGGCAGGTGGCGCCGGCGATCTGAAACCAGGTGCGGCGGGCTGTGGATGCGGTTGAGGCGCCTGGGCAATTTCTGCTCACCGGTTCGGCGGTGCCGGCCGATGACGCCGAGCGCCACACCGGGGGCAGCGGCTGGATGGCCGCCGCCGCGATCCCCAGCGGTTGGGGGCCCTGCTGAGCTCCCTCGGCCGCAACGTGGCCACCGAGGTGAAGCTGTCCACCCTGGCGGCCGATGCCGGTGGTGCCGATGGGCCCCTCGACCCGCGCACCGTGGCCGACCATCTGCAGACCCTGGAGCGGCTGATGGTGATGGAGAACCAGCCCGCCTGGCGGCCCCATCTGCGTTCCAAGGCGGCCCTGCGCCAGGCCCCCCGGCGCCACTTCTGCGACCCCTCTCTGGCGGTGGCGGCCCTCGGCGGCAGTCCCGATCGTCTGCTCAAGGATCTGGAGTGGCTGGGGTTGCTGTTCGAGTCGCTAGTGATTCGCGACCTGCGGGTGCTGGCCCAGGCGCTGGATGGCGAGCTGTTCCACTACCACCACGACTACGGCGTGGAGGTGGACGCGATCGTGCAGCTGCGCGATGGCCGCTGGGGTGCGATCGAGATCACGCTCGGAGCGGGCCAGGTGGAGGCCGCCGCCGCCGGCCTGTTGCGCTTTCGCCAGCAGATCGATAGCCGC
>JBEIHT010000187.1:0-2298 GCA_040381155.1 Aphanothece sp. | reverse complement strand
GGCCTTCTCCGCTTCTGAGGCGGCGGACCCGGTCGGAAAGGCCGGCACGGGCCTGGTCGCCGCCCCCGCGCCCCGGGCCAGATAAATCCGCTGGCTGGTGTCGGCGGGAGGTTGCACCCCCGGGCGATCCTCGTGGCGCAGCACCTGGCCGATGAATTCCTCCGAGTCGGGATGCACCGAGAGGCGTTGAAACAACTCGCCCTGCTCGCCCGTGCTGCCATCGGGATTGGGCCGCACCTCGATGTCGACCGTGATCTTCTGCAGCACATTGGCGCTGCCGATCACCAAGGGCGCTCCGCCGCTGGCACGGGTGAGCACGAAGTCGCCCGTGGTGCTCACCGACACCGTGTAGAGATTGCTGGGATCGATGGCGGCGGGGTCGCTCGGACCGTTGGTGACGATGCGGTCCTTCCCCTCGCCGCTGGCCACGAGTTCCACCACATCGCCCGGGCGCACCCCGTTGAGACGTTTGGAGGGGCTCACGCCCGTCAGCAGATTGCCGCTGCGGATCGCCCGCGCCACCACCTGCAGGTTGCCCGCCCGGCCGGGAAAGCGGGCCCGGAAGGCCACCCGGTCGGTGCTGATGCGCTGGGCGGCGTCATTGGCCCCCGTGCCCGGCACGAGCACCACCTCGGCGATGCCATCGCCATTCACCCCCGCGGGCACCACCGCCGGCAAGCTGTAGAGCCGGCTCACATAGACCCGCTTGCCGCCGTTTTCAAAAAACAGGCGCACGGCGTAGGCCAGGTGATTCAGCGTGAGGCTGGTGCCCAGCAGCAGATCCTCACTGTCGCCAAAGCGGCGCTTGAAGTCTTCGTAGCTCGTCACCAATTCCGGCAATCCCTGGATCGGCCCGTAGCGGGCCTGGCCGACGAAGCCGCAGGTGGAGGTGGCCACCCCCTCGATCGACTTGGCGCGGAAGCTCGTCTCCTCGACGTAGACACCAGGGGCGAGGTACTCAGGCATGGCTCGGAAGCGGGGGGGAAAGGATCGGAACGGCGGCTCAGATCAGGAGCAGATCGCAGCGTTGGGGGCGGCCGATCTTCAGCCGCAGGCGCGGCGCCTCCTGGAGCGGGGCGCCGGGTCCATCGCGGAAGCGGAAGCGGAAGGCTGGGCTGGCGGGGCCGCCGGCGGCGGTGCTGAGCCGGGGTGGGCCATAGCCCATCGGCGCGCCGTTCGCCGCCAGGGCCTGCAGCAGCGCCAGATCGAGTTCCGGCATCCGCTCGATCCAGGGCCTGGGATCCCCTCCTGGCGGAGGCGGCAGCGGCAGGCACAGGCGCCCCTCCCGTTCCACCCCATCCGGGGGCGTGAGGAGCGGATCGGGCCGTTCGCCATCCAGATCGAGGGCATAGCCCCCGCCGGCATCGCTCCAGGTGGTGGCCGTGGCGGGTACCCCGCGAAACCGGGTTTCCAGCTGCACAAGGGTATGGGAAACCGGTTGATCGTCGCTGTCGCGCACCTCTCCCCAGATCAGCGTCGCCCCGGAGCGGGGCGGGGCGCCCGCGGCGGGCCGGAGGCTGAGGCGCCGCACCAGCGGCCTCCAGTCGTCCGCCCCTGGGGGGCGCTCCAGGCGCCGCAAAGCCTCCGCCACAACGGCGCGATCCGGCACGGTCACCGCGAGCCTGGCCGGCAGGAAGCGCCCCCGGGGATCCTCCACCGTGAAGGTGTGCGGCCCCGGCGGCAGACCCACAAAGCCATAGAGGCCGTTGGCCTGATGCCAGCTGGGCTTGAGCCCTGATCCCTGCCAGCGCACCTGCAGATCGGCGATGCCCTCCCGCGGCAGCCAGCGCTCCAGGCCAGGGGGCAACGTCTCCTCATCGACCCGATGGGGGACGGGCTGGAGGGCCACCGATCCGAGGGCCAGCAGGCTGTCCCAGGGGCGGGCGCGGGCCCAGGCGAGGGCTTCGCCGGTGGGCCAGGGCGTGGGCTGGGGGAGCAACGGCGTCATGGTTGGCGTCCCGAGCCGATGGCCAGCGCCCGGCTGATCACCGGCCCCTCGTCCCGCGGCCGCGCGGCGATCCGCAGCGTGCGCACTAAATAGGGAATCGAGAGCTGGTAGGGCAGGTCAAAGCCATCCCAGAGGCGGATCATGTCCTCGTGGTTCATCGGCGCCAGGGAGATGCGCAGGGCGTCGTCTGGCTCCCAGGGGTGGTTGGGATGGAGCCAGGAGCCCTGCACGATGGCCTGCTCCTGCAGGATCTCCATGCAGTGCTGCAGCATGCGCTGCTCACCGCTGGCGGATTCACGCCCCCAGACGGTGAGGAGATAGGAGAGCTCCAGCCCCAGCCAGCGCGTGGC
>JBEIHT010000186.1:0-2390 GCA_040381155.1 Aphanothece sp. | reverse complement strand
TGCCGCGGATCAGTCCCATGGCGGCAGGTTAGCCAGCCCAGATCTCCTCCAGCTCCAGCACCATCCCCGGCAACACGGCGCCGCCGTGAAGGCGCGTGGCGTTCTCCAGCCGCTGCGGAGCCGATGCCGCTCCAGCTTCGGGGCGGGACGGCCAGATCTCCACGGCCCGCTGCTCCGGGAACAGCAGCCAGCCCAGCTGGGCGCCATTGGCCTGGTAGAGCGCCATCTTGCGGCGCAGGGCTTCAGCGCCACGGGGGCCCGAATCCGAAGCGCTGGCCAGTTCGATCACCAGATCGGGGCAGAGGGGTGGGAACGTGCGGCGGTGTTGGGGAGTGAGCGCCTGCCAACGCTCCAGCTTCACCACGGCCAGATCGGGGCTGAGCACCGAGCCATCGGCGAGGCGAAAGCCGGTGGAGCTGTCGAACAGCTGCAGCGGCAGCGAGCACTGACGCGCGGCCAAGCCCAGGGCCAGGCCGAGGTTGAAGTTGAGAGCCCCGGTCTCGCCGCCGGCGGGGGTCATCGTGATCAGCTGGCCATCGGCGGCCAGTTCCAGCACCGCGTCAGGGTTGGCCTGGCACACCAGGGCGAACTGCTCGGGCGACAGCCGCAGATCCTGCGGCAACAGCAGCGGCGCCAGAGGGGTGCATTCAGCCTCGGGCGCGGTTGGAGCGGCAACAGGTGGAGCTATCGCCATCTCCGCCGGGGTGACGAAAGCTCAGCTTAAGCCGGCTTGCAGGGGCTGAGGGCCCACTCACGCCGGTCACACCTCCCGCTGCGGTTTGCTCCAGCTGCGAGGTCAGGGTGGTTTCGCTATCGCCTGCCACTGCTGATGCTGTGCCGCCATTGGCCTGCCTGTCGGTCGTGCGGATGAAGGGAACTGGGGCGGCACAGCCATACCCGAAGCCGGGTTGACTGCAGCCACTGCACGCCCAAGCCAGAAGGATTGCCAACAGGGGCTACTGCCTGACGGGCCGCCCGAAACCACGAAGCTCCACACGCTCAGGGTCGATCGAGAAGCCTGCCGCACACGTACTTGTGAAGGACACTGCTGATCAGGGTCTGGTAGGGAATGCCCTCCTGCAGGGCACGGGCACGTAAGGCGCCCAAATCCTCACTGGTGAGGCGAATGTTGATGCGCTGATCCTTGGTGGCCGTTGACCTTGCGGAGGCTTCCAGGCGGGAGCGCTCTGCCGCCGAAGCCACCGAACGGAGCGTGCCCGCTTCGAAGGCTTCCAGGATCTCCTGCTCTTCGTGATCAAGGGGGTTCATGGTCGGTCTCCTGGGCGGTAGGCGATGGTGGCTTTGCGGCTGGGAATGATGGTTTTGAGAAAGAGGTGATCGTCGGCCTCGACAAAAGGCACCAGATAGGCATAGCCGGATATCAGAACGACAAGAATGTGCTGGCCTGGGTATCGAGCCTGGTTCGGATGCTCAACGATGTCGAGCAGATCACCGGATTCGATAGCGACCACCACGGCCTCGAAGGAAACGCCTCGTTGAAGCTGAAGGATCTCGTTCTTGCCTGCGCTCCAGCGAAAGGGCTTCATACCAACACCATAAGACCCTGTGTGCCTTTTGTCATCAAGGGAGCCAGCGGCTTGGTCGACATGGCGTGCGTGGCCAACCCTCACCGCTGGGAGAGGGACTGGGGCGGCACAGCCAGACGGGATCCAAGCAGGGGCAATGGCCTGACGGGCCGCCCAAAGCCAACCCTGGCCCGGTCGCCCCGCAGCCGCCAGCATCGCTCCATGGCCTCCAGCCCCTGATGCTCATGGAGCTCCTGGGCCGCCGCAGCCCGGCCCCCCGCGGAGGACGTGGCCCGGCGGATCCTGGTGGGCGGATGGTGGGCAAGGTGCTCACCGGCAATGGAGGAGTTGAGCGACGCCGAGCGCGACGAGCTGCTGCAGCTGTGCCGCCAGCGCCTTGATCAAATCCCGGGTGCTCACCCGCGCCCGAGGCCGCTGCGAGTGCTGCGGAGCAGGCTGTTGCCTGGCAAACCCCGCACCAACGGGCCCTGGAGGTGGACCACATCGTGCCCAGGAACCAGGGCGGCTCGGACGACCTCAGCAACCTGCAGGCACTCTGCATCGCCGATGCCCATTCAGGTGCGCTGTTTCCAGCGCCGGGGATCCTGGCGACCGTGCAGAGCGATCACGAGGATTTCAGTGCCCTGCTCTCGGAAATAGACGGCATAGGGAAATCGACTCAGCACCACCCTGCGGATCTGACCGTGGATCAAGGGAAACGATTGAGGAGAGACGAGAATGCGTTCTCTGGCAGGAAGCGAACCGAGGGGAGCGTCATCCGAGGCCGAGTTGGCTGCGCACGTCATCCCAGGGCACTGCTGCGCCAGGGTTGGCGAGATGGGCCGTCCAGCGCCGATCCAGCTG
>JBEIHT010000185.1:0-2487 GCA_040381155.1 Aphanothece sp. | reverse complement strand
CGATGCGGTGCAAACCGGCTGGGACCGGCTGATCGGCGCCCAGCTGGATGCCAACACCCGCCCCTGCAACCTGGTGCAGCTGCTGCCCCGGCTGCGGGAGGCCCCTGATCAGCCGGTGCCGTGATGACTAACGACCCTTAAGTTCTGCCTACCGTGGGCTCTGCAAGCGGCACCCACGGCCATGGAGACAAAGCCGGAAGATGCCAGCACGGGTGGCGGCTGGCCCCTGATCCACGGCTGGGCCCGGGCCACCCTCTCCCCAACCGGTCCCCGCCTTTGGCAAACCCTCACCCATCAAAGTGCCTGCCTGTCGTGCGCCTGGGGGACCGGCGGCCAAAACGGTGGCTTCCGCGATGAGCTGGGCGAGCCCCTGCAGCGCTGCCTAAAGAGCGTGGAGGCCATCTCCGCCGAGCTGCAGCCAGCCGTGCCTGCGGAGGTGTTCGCCGGCCGAACCATCGCCGAGCTGCAGGGGCTCAGCTCCGCCGACTGCGACCGCCTCGGCCGTCTGGATCGGCCCCTGATCCTGCGCCAGGGCAGCAACCATTACACACCCATCAGCTGGAAGGAGGTGCACCACCTCACCGCGGAAGCGTTCCGCAGCCCCCCGGCCGAGCGGGTGGCCTCCTACAGCTCGGGCCGCTCCTCCAACGAAGCGGCCTACCTGCTGCAGCTCCTGCTGCGGGCCCTGGGTTCCAACAACCTGGCCGACTGCTCCGACCTCTGCCATGCCCCCTCCACCGTGGGGCTGAGCCGGGTGTTCGGCACCGGCACCTCCATGGTGAACCTGGAGAGCCTGCAGCAGGCCGATGGGGTGGTGCTGGTGGGCTCCAACGCCCCGGCCAATCACCCCCGCCTGATGAACGAGCTGATTCGCCTGCGGGAGCGGGGCGGCACGGTGATCGTGATCAACCCGGTGCTGGAGGCGGGACTGCTGAAGTTCGGGTCGCCCGCCTTTCCGATCCGCTCCATGCTTGGGGGCGGCAGTGAGATCGCCTCCCTGTTCCTCCAGCCCATCCCCGGCTCGGACGTGGCGGTGTTTCTTGGGCTCCAGAAGGCACTGCTGGAGAGCGGCCGGCTGGCGTGGGACTTCCTCAAGGCCCACAGCGACGGCTGGGAAGCGGTGATCGCCCAAATGGAGGCCAGCAGCTGGGAGGCGATCACCGCCTGCTGCGGTCTCAGCCGCCAGGAGCTGGAACACACCGCCCACCAGCTGGCCGCCTGCAAGGCGGTGGTGTTCGCCTGGGCCATGGGCATCACCCACCACGCCAACGGCACGAGCAACGTTCAGGCCATCGCCAACACAGCCGTGCTCACAGGCAACGTGGGCCGACCCGGGACGGGCACGATGCCGATCCGGGGCCATTCCAACGTGCAGGGCTTCGGTTCGATGGGCGTGACGGTGAAGCTGCGCGAACCCATGCAGCGGGCCTTGGAGCAACTGCTGGGCAAGCCCCTGAGCAAGGTGCCCGGCTACGACACCCGTGCCCTGATCAATGCGGCAGCGCATGGCGCGGTCGATACCTTGCTCTGCCTCGGCGGCAACCTGTTCGGCGCCAACCCCGACAGCGACCAGGCCCGCCGCGCCCTCGGCCGCATCGACACGGTGCTCTACCTGGCCACCAAGCCCAACACGGGCCACTTCCACGGCCTCGGCGCCCGACAGACCCTGCTGCTGCCAGTGTTCAACCGCTTCGAAACACCCCATCGCACCACCGTGGAATCAGGCAACAACTGGGTGCGTCTCAATGAACCCGGGAGCACCCATCTAGCCACCACCCCCAGCGGCGGCGGCCAGCTGGTGAGCGAAGTGGCTTTCCTGGCGGAGGTGGCCCACCGCCTCCATGGCGATACGCCGATCGACTGGCGCCGGCTGCAGGATCCCGTCTATGTGCGGGAGCTGATCGCCCGCACCGTGCCCGGCTACGGAGCCATCGCCGGCATTGACAAGAGCCGCCGGGAATTCGAGGTGGCCGGCCGGGTGTTCCACGAACCCCGCTTCACCACCGCCAGTGGCCGCGCCCAGTTGGCGCCCACCCCCCTGCCGGAGCTCACCCTTCCAGGCCCGAAGCACTTCGGTGGCCTGGCGCCAGGGGAGAAGGGCCTGGTGCTCAGCCTGATCACCGCCCGCAGCTATGGCCAGCACAACACGGTGGTGTACAAGCCCGGCGACAGCTACCGGGGCATGCCCCACCGCCACACGATCCTGATGAACCCGGACGATCTGGCCGCCGCCGGCCTGCGTGCCCATCAGCGGGTGAGCGTGCAGGGCGATGCGGGTCTGCTGGAGAACATCGAGGTGATCCCCGGCTCGATTCGACCCGGCGCGGCGCTGATGTTCTACCCCGAAGCCAATGTGCTGATGCACGCGGTGGTGGATCCCGAGAGCGGCACGCCGGCGTTCAAGCGGGTACCGGTGTTGGTGCGATCAGCAGAGCCCCGCTGATCGCTCGGGCGTCAGGCCGCCAGCAACTCCGGTTCGCGGTAGGG
>JBEIHT010000184.1:0-2538 GCA_040381155.1 Aphanothece sp. | reverse complement strand
TCACCGTGTTCGACGCAGCGGCGCTCAACCCGCGGCAGCGTCAGGAATTGGAGCGACTGCGGCTCGCCACCGGGCTGCCTGAACCTGCCTGGGAGTCGGTGCTGCGGCAGTTCGGGCCCCAGGGGGAGCTGGAGCGACAGCAGCTGGAGCCACTGCAGGCCGTCTGGCTGGAGGAGGCCGGCCTGCTGGCCTGGATCGACGGCCTGCTATCAGAGGATGGCCTGCTGCGGCCGCTGCAGCGGGTGCTGACCCGGCGGGTGGGCGAACTGCAACGGCAGCTGGCCCCCCGCCTGGCCGCCGCCGGCCTTGACCCCCTGCCGCCAGCGGTGGCGCCGGCGGGCGACCTGCGCCGCGTCTTCGATCTGCTCTGGATCGATCCCGATCCCGACACGGCGGCCTGGGTGCTGATGCTCGAACGCCGGCGTCATCCCGAGGCCGTGGCCCGGCGCCTGCAGGATCCCCGCCCCGGCCTGGCCAGCTCGCCGTTTCTGCAGGGCCAGTTGCGCGGCGATGCCACGGTGGATGAGGCGTTGCTGGCGGCGCTCACGGGCTGGACGATGTTTGATGACGTGCTGCCCGCCGGGCTGCTCTGGCTGGCCCAGCGGGGCACGGTGCGGCAGTTGCCCGCCGGCGAACCGGTGATGGAGAAGGGCTCGATCAGCGACCATCTGGCCCTGGTGCTTGGCGGCGACGTGCAGGTGTTGGTGGACAGCGACGAAACAGTGCTGCTCGGCCCCGGCCAGGCCATCGGTGAGATTGGCGTGCTCACCGGCCGGCCCCGCACCGCCAGCGTGCGGGCCGGTGCGGACGGATGCCGCCTGCTCATGCTGCCCTCCGCCACCTTCGAGGATCTGCTGCGCCGCTCCGACAGCTTCAGCCGCACGCTGCTCTCCCAGCTGGCGCTGCGGCTGGTGGACGCGACGCGCAAGGTGGCGGCACGAGAAAAAGCCACACAGCAGTTGGCTGCAGAAGGAAGAGAAACTGGGCAACGGCCACGCTGAAGCGGGCTCCCGACCGGCCAACTTCATTGCCGCCGGACATTCAGCACCCGCACCCGCAGCCGGCAGCAGCGCGATCCGCCTCAACGTTCTCGATCAGGCTCCTGAGATCATCCAGCCGTCCTCCGGTCATGGCGACAGGACCGAGCAGGGCGATCCGTTGCAAGGGATCCGCGTGAGTGGAGGCGGGGCGGTAGTGCTCCAGCACACGCTCGGCCCAGAGGGTGCGGCCACTGGGCACGGAGAGGGCCAGGCTGATCCCCAGGGCCGGCGGCACGAGAAAAAGCCACACAACCGCCGGCAGCAGCACGAAGAGAAACTGGGCAACGACTACGCCCACGATGAAGCGGGCGATCGGATGGCCTGGAGCCAGGGCGATCACCTTCCGACGACCTTGCAGCAGCAATTGCCGACTCTGCAGGGACACCACCAGGGCCGTGAAGGAATAGCCCTGGTGGTTGATGATGTCTTGATAGCTCACCTCAGCCTTGGAACGACCCCTGAGGCTGTGATGGACCCTCACCATCTGTTGGGCCAGATCCTGCAGGGGCGCCTCGCTCTCTCCCAGCGCCACCAGGGAGCGCCGCACGCGATTGGGGAGCAGCACCCCGCTCTGCACCAGTGAAGCCAGGGCCACCTCCAGGGCACCGCTGGGACCGCGGGCCAGATAGGCCAGCTCCAGCGCATTCAGCGCCGGCATGCTTCTGCCCTCGCTCGGCTGGCGCAGCAGGGGACGCAGGACATCGAAGCTGATCCAGAAAGAGCCGACCAGCAGGATGGAGCCCACCAGCCAGAGGATCTCCTCAGAGCCGCTGGCTGGCTCGTTGCTGGTTGCCGCGGCGGCCGAGGCGAGCGCACTGCCGATCACCACCAGGCCGATCAGCAACCCGCCCATCGGCGCAGACCAGCGCCACCGGCGCCAGGGCTGCCAGCCGCGCCAGGTCCGGAATGGTCGGCGGATCCTGCCGCGCTGCATCTGCAGATCGCGGCCGAAGCGCACATCCACCGGCGGCCACAGATCGGCGGGGGGCTCGCCGAAGTGCTGCCGGTAGCTGTGGATCGTGGCGCGGTAGAGCGCGTGGAATCGATCCCGTTCTGCCTGGCCGCCCTTGGTGGGGTGGTGGTGCAGCGGCCGCCCCAGCACCCGCGGGCAGAAGTCGTTCCAGTAGGCGTCGCTGCACAGCAGATGCAGATGCCAGACCTGATCCACCTGGTCGGACGGCGTGACCTGATGGTCTGCGACCAGGGCCAGGAACACAAACTTGCGGTATTCCTCGATTGCGCGCAGGGCAAAGGGCCGGCTCCAGCCGTTGGCGCGCATCAGATGGGCGAGAAAGCCGAACTCATGGCTGGAATCATCTAGTTCATAGTCGCAGATTCTTTGATATAGCTGCTGCTTATCCAGCATGGGTTCGTATTCAGAAGTTGTTGTTGATTATATCTGCGGGCCTGAAATTTTGTCAATCATGGCCAGATGGAAGGCGATGGAAGATACTGGAATCCCCCACCCTGCTGCCGTAATTGGCATAGAATGCCGCCG
>JBEIHT010000183.1:0-2565 GCA_040381155.1 Aphanothece sp. | reverse complement strand
GCGTTCGAAGGATCGCGTCTTCGCTTTGAGGCTGGGGAGCGGGTCACTTGCCTTCCCGTAGCCAGAGGGCTACAATGTCTAAGTGGTTGCAGTCCGCCGTACAGAGGAGTTCGCGCGTTGGCTCAGGGTCTTCGGGATCTCAGGGCGAAATCGTTCGTTCAAGCCAGGATTGAGCGCCTCATCAGCGGCAATCCAGTCAATGTCCGGCCCGTTGGGGCTGGAGTTTCTGAGCTGCGGATCAACTATGGCCCTGGTTACAGGGTGTATTTCCAAAATCGAGGATCGGTGCTGATCATTCTTCTCGCTGGTGGTGACAAGAGCACCCAGGCGAAAGATATTAAATCGGCGCAGGACCTTGCTCGCAATTTCAAGGAGGATGATTGATGCAGACCAAGACCGCACCATATGACGTTGCTGAGTTCCTGGAAACTCCTGAAGAGATGGCTGCCTATCTGGAGGCCTGTATTCAGGAATCGGAAGGAGATTCTGCTTTCATCGCAAAGGCTTTAGGAGATATAGCTCGTGCCAAAGGGATGACCCAGATCGCACGTGAGACAGGTCTGTCTCGTGAAAGTCTATACAAAGCACTCTCTGGGGATCGAAGTCCAAGTTTTGATACGATCCTGAAAGTCATCTCAGCTTTGGGCCTCAAGTTAAGTGCAAGTGCAAAGGAAGTTGCTGACGTGGCAGAGCTTGCATGAGTGTTGTTTGCGAGGCCAAGATCTGCAGGCGTTACCTGTGGGAAAGCGACTCTTCGAACACATCCCTCGAGTGTGCTGGTCTCCCGCCACCTGATGCGACGGCGCGACCGCCACAAGGAGCTGCTGGAAGCCGGCCGCTGCCTAGATTCCGGCCTCTTCAGCTGGAGCAGCAGCGCCGATGGGCAGCCAGTGGGACAACTTCCTGCAAAACCTCGGCACCTGGGAGGGCAGCTTCACCTCGGTGGATGCCCAGGGGAGCCTGCTCGATAGCACGCCCTCGGTGCTCAGCCTGGAGCAGGGGGCTGAGGAGCGGCTGGTGCACTTCGGCCTGCGCCGCTACGGCAACGGCCTTGAGGCCCCGCCGACGCGGGAGTTCAGCCAGGAGTACCGCTCCCTGGGCAAGCAGGTGGTGTTCTTCGCCTCCGGATCCTTCTGCAAGGGGTCGCTGCAGGTGGCGCCGGGCTCCGCCTTCGGCGCCGAGTTCGGCTTCGTGGCCGGCGACCGGCGCCACCGGCTGGTGCAGCTCCACAGCCCCGAGGGGGCCTTCGAGAGCCTGGTGCTGATCCGTGAGTTTCGCGCCGGCAGCGGTGCACAGGAGCGCCCAACCCTGGAGGCCGATCACCTGATCGGCTCCTGGAGCGGTGAAGCCGCCACGATCAGCGCCGACTGGCCGGAACCGGAGGTCTCCTCCTGCCGCCTCGCCATTCAGCCTGATGGCAACGGACACCTCGCCATCACGACCCAGAGCGGCGCGGTGCAGGAGACCAGCGGCATGGGGGCTGAGCGGTTGCTGCTGCTGCCCGATAGCGGCTACTGCCTGGCGCCGCTGCAGGTGAGCCACCGCCAGGCCTTCACGGTGGAGGCCGGCTGGCTGCCCTCCCCGGGCCGGTTGGAGCGCTTGATCCGCCGCTACGACGCCAGCGGCGCCTGGATGTCCGCCACCTGGATCAGCGCCACGGCCGATTGAGGCCGGGCCGGCAGCGGCTTCAGCCCGCCAGCCAGGGATCGAGGAAGCTCAGCGGTCGCGCCATGGTCGCCGAGAAGCCGAGGATGCCGCGGTCGCGGTAGCTGTAGAGGAGGGAATCGTCGCCATCCAGCAGGAAGGTGCCGCCCCGTTGGGTGAGGAAGTCGTCGCGGGGGACATAGGTGCGCCAGTGGCCGAGCACCTCGGCCATGTTGGCCAGCCGCACCGTGGCCAGCTCGAAGGGTCGCTGGAAGCCGCTGCCGCCGGCCCTGGCGAAGAACGAACCCCGCAGCGGCGGCAGGGGACCGGCCTGGATGGTGGTGTCGTCGGGGATGCGCTGGGGCGCGGAGCGATCCCCCGTGTAACCGCGCAGCACCTCGGCCAGGGTGCCGGGCGAGCCGATGCCGGCGCACATCAGCAGCAGGGCGGGCCAGGCGCCGCCGGGGGTGGTCAGGCCGGCATACAGCCCCAGGGCCCGGTGCAGCTGCGGCTCTTCATCCACCAGCAGGCGGTGTCGGGGGAAGCCGGTGTAGGCGCAGAAGCGATCGGCGCCGGCCTGGTTGCCGATCGCGATCGCCAGCGGTGTGATCGAGGCAGCCGCGAGCGCCGGCAGCGCCGGCACCAGGGCCTGGGCGTATTCGAGGCTGTCGAAATCGCCGAGCTGGCTGAGCAGCAGCACCAGGCGGCGACGGCCAGCCCCCATGCCCTCCACCGCGGCGAGGCGTTCCAGCAGGGGAGGGGGGGCTTGCATGGGCGCCACCGTAGGGGAGCTCCGCTGATGCCGAGCGGGGCTCAAAGCAGCGGATGCCAGTGGCAGAGGGGCCCCTGGCCGCCGCCGATCGCCAGGGCATGGCGCAGGCCGCCCTCCACGTAGGTCTTGGCGGCCAGCACCGCCTCGCT
>JBEIHT010000182.1:0-2604 GCA_040381155.1 Aphanothece sp. | reverse complement strand
TCCCAGCTCCCACTCGATCGGCCGCAGCCTCAGCTCGGCGCCCGCCTCCTTCACCCCCTCGGTGCGCTGGGGCATCGGCATCGACGCCGACGACTTCCGCCTCTCCCCCACCGCCAGCTCCGAGCGCTTCTCCTTCCACCTGCTCCGCCAGCGCACGCCGCTGCTGGAGGGCTACTGGCAGATGCGCCGCGCCATCTTCTGCGAGGAGCAGCACCTGTTCGAGGCTTCCGACCGGGACGAGCTGGACGCCTCCAGCTACCCGATCGCCGCCGTGCACCACGGCGAGAGCCACGGCGGCCAGGTGGTGGGGGTGGTGCGCATCGTGGAAACCGCGCCCCGCCTCTGGTATGGCGGCCGCCTCGGCGTGCAGCGCGACTTCCGCCGCCACAACCAGATCGGCAAGGGCCTGATCTGGAAGGCGGTCACCACCGCCCACGGCTGGGGCTGCCAGCGCTTCCTGGCCACCGTGCAGATCCAGAACGTGCGCTTCTTCCAGCGCCTCCACTGGCGTTCGATCGAGGAGCTGGAGATCCGCGGCATCCGCCACCACCGCATGGAGGCGGATCTCGCCTACTACGCCCCCGCCCGCGAACGCCGGCCGGCCCTGCGGGCGGCATGAGCGAGCTCGCCGCCCTGGTGGGCCGGTTGCGGCACCACAGCGGCCTGCTCGCCAAACGCCACATCCAGGCCGCCGCCCGCACCTTCCCCCACCAGCCCTTCCCCGAGCTCGGCGCCGCCGCCGCCCTGGGGGATGACGCCGCCGTGCTGCCGGCGGTGGCCGGCCCGCTGCTGCTGGCCTGTGAGGGCATGCAGCCGGAGCTGGTGGCGGAGGACCCCTGGTTCGCCGGCTGGAGCGGCGTGCTGGTGAACCTCAGCGACATCGCGGCGATGGGCGGCCGGCCGCTGGCGCTGGTGAACAGTCTTTGGAGCCCCGGCGCCGAGGCGGCCGAGCGGCTGCTGGCCGGGATGCGCTTCGCCTGCGACAAGTTCGCGATCCCGATGGTGGGCGGCCACGCCAACCAGAGCAGCCCCTACCCGGCCCTGGCGGTGGCGGTGCTCGGCGTGCTCGACGGACCGGCCCTCTCCGCCCGCGCCGCCCGCGCCGGCGATGACCTCTGGCTGCTGGTGAGCGGCCAGGGGGCTTTTTATCGGCACTACCCCTTCTGGGATGCGGCCACCGCCGCGCCGGCCGAACTGCTGCGCGCCCACCTGGCCCTGCTGCCCGCCCTCGCCCGCGCCGGCCTGGTGCACGCCGCCAAGGACGTGAGCATGGGCGGCCTGGCCGGCACCGCCGTGATGTTCGCCGAAGCCGCCGACCTGGCCCTCTCGATCGCGCTGGACGCCATCCCCCGGCCGCCGGGGCTGGACGAGGAGGCCTGGCTGGGCTGCTTTCCCAGCTTCGGGTTTCTGCTGGCGGTGCCCCCGGAACTGGGTGAGGCCCTGCGCAGCCATCTGGCGCCCTACCCGGAGCTGCTCGCCGCCCCCATCGGCCGCTTCGCCGCCGGCCCGGCCGAGGTGCGGCTGGAGCGCAATGGGGAGCGGCAGCTGCTCTGGGATGGCCGCGAGGCGCTCACCGGCTTCTGAGCCCTGGCCGCCGGTGTCGGCGGCGACGGCGGCGGCGGCCTCCCTGCTGGACAGTGGCGCCGTTGAACGCCCCCCATGCCGGAAGTCCTGCTCGATCTGGAATGGCCCGATGGCCGCCGCACCCGCTTCTATTCCCCCTCCACCGTCGTGCTGGAGCACCTGCCGCCCGGTTCCGAGTGGAGCGTCGCCGAGCTGCGGGCGGCGGGCCTTGCGGCCCTGGCGGAGGCCTCCGAGCGGGTGCGGGCCCGCTATGGCTTCGCCTGCAGCCGCACCGATGAGGAGGCGGCCAAACTGCGCGAGCTCACCAGCCAGTACGACCCCCAGGCCCGGGTGCGCGTGCAGCCTCAGGCCTCCAGCAGCACGCTCACCGGGTAGTGGTCGCTGAAGCCGTCCCGGTCGCGCTCCGAAGGGGCCAGGCCGAACCGCCGCGGGCCCGGCCTGCTCGGGTGGCTCATCAGCGCCACCGCCTCGATCTGGGCGTCGCCGCCCAGCCGCCAGCCGCCCTTGCCGTTGACGATGCCGCGGCTGACCATGATCTGATCAAACAGAAACCTACGGCCTTTGTAATAGTAAGAACCCTTGCCCGCAGCCAGCAGGGGCCACATCAGATTGAGCAGATAGGGATCGCGGCCATTCAGCACCCGCTGGCGGTCGTTGATGGATAAGGCATATTCAAGCACGGAACGATTGAAGGGCTCATCATTGAAATCCCCCAGCACCACGATCGGCACCTGTTGGCCCTGCTCCTCCTGGATTCGATCCAGCCAATAGGAGAGGGTTTCCCCGGCCGTCATGCGGTAGGGCTCGGATTCGTATTGGCTGTCCGAACGGGAGGGCCAGTGGTTGCCGATCATCACCAGGAGTTTGCCATCTATTGAAAAATTCACCTGAAACAACTCGCGGGTGGCATAGCGCTTGACGATCCAGTGTTGAAAGGTGGCCCCGGCTGGCACCGCGGCGATCTGCGGGTCGAAGAGAAAGGCGACATCGATGCCCCGGTGATCGCTGGTATCCGCGTGG
>JBEIHT010000181.1:0-2615 GCA_040381155.1 Aphanothece sp. | reverse complement strand
GCGCCATGTCGAGCACAGCGGCCTCCAGGCTGAACAGCGGCGTCAGCGAGCGGCCGCCCTCCTTGGCGAAGCGGAACACCTCCTGGCGCTGGCTGCCGGCGCTGGCGAGCACGCTGCCGTCCGCCAGCTCCACCATCGCCAAGGCGCCGATGTCGCCGTCGCTGCCAAGGAAGCCATGGCCAAAGCTGCGCACCTGCATCGGCGCCAGCACATGGCGCAGATCCGCGCTTTCCAGGGGCGCCACAAACCCGGGCAACCCCATGGCCGCTGCCTCGAACAGCGCATTGCTGGGGTAGCTGCGGCCTGGAGTGGCGGCCGGCAGGGTGGGGGTGCTCTGCACTGTCTCGTTGCTGCCGAGGTTCTGGCGTGCCTGATCGCTACTGCCGTCGTCGGGTAACACCGCCTTGGAAACGAGCGCCGCTTCGCGGTTGCCGGCGAGATCGGTGGCCGCCGCCAAGAACTCGTAGGTTTTGCCCCGCTCGCCGGTAAATAATTCCTGACCACTGGCACCGGCCACCTGACGGCGCCAGATGCGGAAATCGCCGCCATTTTCTGACACATACACAGTCACATGGCGGACGCCGCTGGCGTCATCCACGGCGCTCCAACGCACCTGATAGAGGGGGGCGCCAGCGCTGCTGGTGCCCGCCGAGCTGGCCAAGACGGTGGTGACGGGAGCCGCCGCATCAAGCCGGTGGGAGATGGTCGCGCTGTCGATCGGCGGCGCGTTGTCGAAGAACACCCGCGCCGACGCCTCCAGGCTGGGTGTGCTGCTGGCTTGATCCGAGGCGGCAATGCTGTAGCTGACGAAGCCTTGGACGGCATCGGCGTTGGCGCCGGGGCGCAACAGACCGCGGCTGGGATCCTGCAGCACCTCGCCGGTTTCGGGATCGATGGCCTGGATCAGCCAGGTGGCGATGCGCGCCTCGGCATCCACACCAGCCGACACGCGCAGCACGAAGCCCAGGCTGCCGCTGTAGTCGAAGTCGCCCTGGAACACGGCCTGATCGGCGGGCAGCTGCAGGCTGATCTCGCCGAGTTTCAGTGCCCCCAGGCGCAAGCTGCGGGGGTCGAGATCGGCATCGAGTTGGCTGACAAGGCGGATCTGCCCCACCCCAGCCGCGCCGGGATTGCGGAAGGCCACCTTGTAGGGCAGCGCATAGCCCACCGGCATGAACAAGCTGCCATCGGCGCTGGGCAGCTTCTGGGGTCCCTGGACAGCAATCGTGGTGCTGTCCGAGGAACTGGTGGAGCCATTTTGTTGGAGGTATTGGGCCAGATTCAGGGCCTCGGGGCCCACCGGCCTGAACTCGGCGTCCAACAGGCCGATGTGACGGAGGTATTCGAGCTCCGATCGGCCGCCCACGAACAGGTCAAAGCTGATGAAATGGGTGTCCTGGCGTGCGTTGCGCTGATAGTCGGCCGGATTGGGGGCGACGGGGACAGGAATTTCAACGGTGTCGCCCTCATCGGTTTCACGGATTTCCAGATAATCAACCGGAGCTTGGGCCGCCTTGGGATCACCGCCATAACGCGCCGTGTCGCCATACCATTCCTGCACCTTGGAGAAGAACTCAACCAAATCCGCCTGGGTTCGGTAGAGATCACCCGCCTTGCCGATCAAAATGCCGCTGGCCAAGGTGGCGTTGAGACTGAGCACCTTGCTCCCCTCGCGCACGGGAGGGGCCTGATCCACAGGGCGCAGCAGGCCAGCGGTCTCCAGCGCCGCCAGCCATCCTTCCACCCAACCCTCCGCATCGGCCGCCAGGGCCGCCAGGGCCGTGGCCGCGCTGGAATCAGCCAGAATCGCCTCGCGCAATCGCAGGGCATGGCTGCGTTGCTCGGCGATGAATTCAGCGCGGGTCAACGGCGTGGCCGTGGCCAGGGTGTCGAAGCGGAACGGCATCGCCAGCGCTTCGCAGGGCTCGATGTTCTCTTCATCCGAGAGAAACTTGGCGGCAAGCCCTGGAGCGATCTTGTTCAGAGAAGCCACGCCTCCGGCCAGCAGATCCTGGGCTTTCCAATCGGGGTGGATCGTGTAGAGCTTGGCGCGTAAGCCCTCAAAGTCGCGATTGATCCACTCCTTCAGGCCGGGATAGGTTTGTACGGCAAAATTGAAGCCCACAAACTCGCCGGCACCCACATCAAACGCGTAGCCGGGAGCGAGATTCCAGCCCTTGCGATTGCTGCTGCCATCCAACCCGCTCCAGGGAATGTCCGGCCGAACACCGGTGGTGGGCGTAGGACCATAGGTTTGGCTGGTGGCTGTGCCAGGGAGAATCGACCCATCCGGCTGGCCTCCCACATTGCTGGAGAAAATCACATAGGGAAGATTCAATCCCCCCAGCACGTATTGGCTGCGCCCCATGTCGGTGGCGCCGATGTCAAAGCGCACGTAGGGGGTATCCACGTTGGTCAGGCTTTGCAGGCTGACACTGAAAACGGCCCCGTCGCCGGGTTCGATGCTGCGGGGCCCGCCCACGCCGATCGTCACATCCGCTTCAATCGCCCGCTCCACCAGATAGCGATAGGGTTCCGTCACCCGCTGGCCGTCGGGATTGATCACCGAAACGTCATACAGACCATGGGGTGTGCTGCGGAGGTCGAAGACGGCG
>JBEIHT010000180.1:0-2709 GCA_040381155.1 Aphanothece sp. | reverse complement strand
TCGTCGCGGCAGGGCAGCAGCACGATCGGCGCCGCCGCATCCGCCAGGGCCGCCTGCTCCGCCGGGGTTGGCGTCAGCAGGGGCGCCAGGCGCGCCGGATCGTCCACCAGCAGGGCGAAGGGCTTGTGGGGCCGGCGTTTGCGGGCCCGCAGGCGCTCAACGGCGGCCCCATCGGCGGCATTCACCAGCAGCTGGAAGCCGCCCACCCCCTGCAGGGCCAGGATTCCACCAGACCGCAACAGAGCCACCGCCGCCGCCAGGGGGTCGCCCTCCCCCCACGGCTGCCCGGCCCCATCCAGCAGCCGCAGGCGCGGGCCGCAGGCGGCGCAGCCGATCGTTTCGGCGTGGAAGCGGCGATCCTCCGGATCCTCGAATTCCGCCCGGCAGGCGGGGCAGAGGGGAAAGGCGGCCAGGCTGGTGTGGGCGCGGGCGAAGGGTTCCGCAGTGGCGATCGAATAGCGCGGCCCGCAGGCGCAACAGCTCAGGAAGGGATAGCGGAAGCGGCGGTTCGCCGGATCGAGCAGCTCTCGGCGGCACTCCGGGCAGGGGGCGCGATCGGCCACCAGGGAGGGGGCGATCAGGCCGATGCCCAGAGGGCGAGGGGGATCTGCCACGATCCGCAGGCCCTCAGGAGCGGGCTGCCGCGGCGGGCCCCAGCCGGGCTCCAGGGCCTCCAGCCTTGCCGCCGCCGGCAGCTCACCGGGAAGCCGGCGCAGAAAGGCCGCCAGCGCCGGTTGCTCCCCCTGCAACTCCACGGCCACACCGCCGGCCACGTTGGCCAGTGATCCCGCCAGCTCCAGCTCCCGCGCCAGGCGCCACACCGCCGGCCGCAAGCCCACCCCCTGCACCACCCCGCGGCAGAGGAGCTCCAGGCGGGCGGCGCCATCGGCGGAGGGGTGCGCACCCATGGGCAGGGGCTTCGCCGGGGCAGGGGCCAGCCCGCACCGTAGCTTCAGGGTCCAGGCAAGCTGGAGGACCCCAGCCGCGGGCCATGCTGCGTTTTCTGCTCAATCTGCTCTGGTTTGTGCTCGGCGGCTTCGTGATGGGCCTCGGCTGGTGCCTGGCCGGGCTGCTGGCGGCGATCTCGATCATCGGCATCCCCTGGGCCCGGGCCTGCTTCGTGATCGGCAAGTTCTCCTTCTGGCCCTTCGGCTATGAGGCGACCAGCCGGCGCGAACTCACCGGCAAGATGGACTTCGGCACCGGCCCCCTGGGGCTGGTGGGCAATGTGATCTGGTTTCTGCTGTTCGGCTGGTGGCTGGCAATCGGCCACCTCACCTCGGCGCTGGCCTGTTTCGTGTCGATCATCGGCATTCCCTTCGGGATTCAGCACGTCAAGCTGGCCCTGATCGCCCTGGCGCCGATCGGCTTGCAGGTGGTGCCGGTGCGGCGCTGAGGTCTCAGAGCTCCGGTTCCGGGGCAAACACGGTGGTCCAGTCCCGCTGCATGTCCACCACCAGCCAGCCGCGCTCCGGCGCCTCGGCCAGGGCGTGCACCAGCTTGCCGGTGCTCTTTGTCACCGCGTCGTAGGCGTATTCGCGTTCGGCGTCGGTGTGGTGGATCAGCAGCCCCAGGCTGGGATAGGGGTTGGCGAGGGTGGTGTACTGCAACATCGCCTGGTCGCCGTCGCTGTTGCCGCAGCACAGGATCGGCCGCCGGCCGATGAACTGGTGGATGCCGGCCGGCTTGCCCTCCCGGTCATTCACGAACAGATACTCCAGGGTTTTCGTGAGCACCGGCACGCCGTCGCGCACCGCAAAGGTGGTGCGGGCCGTGGAGCCCACCACCTGCTCCGGCGGGATCCCATACACCCGCTCCACCCACACGCGCATGAAATCCGAGCCGCCGCCGGACACAATCACATTGCGGAAGCCGTGGGCCTCCAGAAAACGCAGCAGCTCCTGCATCGGCTGGTAGGTGAGCGCCGCGTAGGGCCGGCCGAAACGCGGATGGCGGGCGCTGGCCAGCCAGGCCTCCACGCAGCCCTGGAATTCCGCCACCGTCATGCCGGCGTGGGTGAGGGCCACCAGCCGCAGCAGTCCCTCGAAGTGGGGCCCCGCCAGCAGGGTGGCCAGGTCGCCGCTCAGGGCCGCCTGCACCATCGGATCGGCGGCCAGCGCCGGTTCGCTCGGCAGGCGGCGGCGCAGCTCATCGAAGGCGAAGGCGGCCTGGAAGGGCAGGGGGTTCTCCGGCCAGAGGGTGCCGTCGTTGTCGAGCACCGCGAGGCGATCGGCCGGCGGCACGAAGTCGGCGGAGCCCTCCCGCGTCACCCGGGCCACGAAGGCCAGCAGGGCCTCCTTGGCGGCGCCTTTGTTCCAGGAGGGCAGGGGATCGGGAAGGGTTGCGCTCATGGGGGCCTCAGGCGGGTTCAGACACCGGCTCCACCGCCGGCAGCGAGTAAGTGCCATCCAACACCGAGGCGCCGGGCCGGTAGACGCGCATCAGGAAATTCCAGCCTTCGCTGGTGTCCAGCCGGTTCGGCGCCTCACCGCAGGCTTCGCGTGAGCCGAAGCACACGGTGAAGGTGCCGTCGGCGTTGAGGTAGGTGGCGTGCTGCTCCGGGAACAGGCCCCAGGCGGCGGCGGCGGCCAGGTGGCGCGTGGCCTCATCCACCCTGCCGCGCGGGTCCATCAGACCCTTGTAGCTCGTGATCGTCGCCCCCTGGCTGGTGTCCACCACCGCCATCGACTCAAGGGTGTCGCGGTTCAT
>JBEIHT010000179.1:0-2794 GCA_040381155.1 Aphanothece sp. | reverse complement strand
GGGTTAGATGTTTTGGAGTCAGGTGTTATGGGGCTTTTTCTGTTGTTGGCTAAGCTCCTATTTGGGGCCGTGCTGGGGTACCTTGCGGCAACGCTATCTGAGTCAGCCTTCCACCGCCTCGTTGGCCATGCTTCGCAATGGCAGCAGCGTGCGTGGCGAAGGCAGCCAGGCTTGTTTTCCTCTTTTATCCTGTCCCATCTTCGCCATGGCATTGTCCATCATCATCTCAGCTTCAGAACCAGCTTTGTGGCGCAGTTTGTCAGCCTTCAAGAAAAAAACAACGTCATCGCATTTGCGCGCAGAAGAGGCGATCCGCAAATAAGCGCCGATCATTGTGACTTTGGACTGACCATTGGCTGGCGGGGCTTCCTTTACTTTAATTTGGTCACGCTGCCGCTCGTGCCCCTCGTCGGGCTGCAATTTGGCCCTGTCTGTGCTCTGGCCTACGCCGGCATGCTTCTCATCACCCCTGCCCTGTCTCGCTGGATCCACCCCCTGCTGCATCAAGACCTGCATGCCGTCGCAGCGGTAACTCCACGCTTGCTGCAACTTCTGATGGATTCAAGTTACTTCCGCGCCGTCAGGCGTCATCATTATCTGCATCACAAGTATCTCGATTGCAATTTCAATTTATTGCTTGGCGGTGACTGGTTGCTTGGGGTGCATCGCTCTCCTTCTCCCGCCGATCTTGAGGCCATGAGCGCAATCGGGATTCGCTGTGATTGAAGCGAGTCTGGCATGAATGATTTGCCTGAGAGTAGGCCAAAGTTAAACAGCGCATTTGTCTGCGGGCCTTCGCCAGGTCATCGTCTCGAACCTGTGCTGGCGCCGCAGTCCTGCCCAGCACCTCCCCCTCGCCTTCAAGCCTCCAGAAGCCGGTCCGCCTTGAGCAGGGCCTTCAGGTTGAGGCCCCGCACCGGTTCACGGCTCACCACCAGGGGCAGGCGGCCATTCCATTTCTCGATCCGTTGGTGCTCCAGCAGCTCCGGTGTGAGGCCCGCCTGCAGCAGTTGCTGGGCCCGCGCCTCGCCCTCGGCGGCATGGACGCGGGCCTGGGCCAGGCGCTGGGCCTTCAGGGCCTCAAACTGGGCCCGTCGCGCGTCCTGCTCCGCCACCTGCTTGGCTTCCACCGCCTGGCGGAAGCCTGGGGAGAAGTCGAGTTGCACCAGGTCCACCGCATCCAGCGCCAGGTCGTTCGCCGCCAACCGCGCCTGCAGCAGCTCCGCCAGGCCCCGCTTCAGCACCGAGCGCTCGGTGATCAGCTCCTCCGCCGTCAGCCGTGCCACCACCGCCTGCAGGCCGTCGTCGATCGCCGGCTGGATCAGGTGGCGCACGATCGCCTCCTCCTCCCCCAGCTGCCCGTAGATCGCCGCCACCCGCTCCGGCCGCAGATGCCAGCTCAGGGTCACCTCCGCCCGCACATCCTGCAGATCGCGGGAGGCCGCTTCACTGCGCAGGCTCAGCGACTGCAGCCGCACGCTCAGCGGCCGCACGCTCTCAACCCCCGGCAGGAGTGGATGCAGGCCCTCCCCCAGCACCCGCTCCTGCACTGCCCCGAAGCGCAGCAGCACCCCCCGCGATCCGGCTGGCACCACCACGAAGAACTGGCTCACCAGCAGCAGCGCCAACAGCAGCAGCAGCACCAGCCGCCCAGGGCTCAGCCAGGGGGCAGGGGTGGGGGCTGATTCACCGATGCGGGCCCCATCGATGAGCGAGGTCATACGCGCCGGCGGACTGACGCCCAGACCCTAGGGGTGATCCGCGTCGTGCTCACGGCGCCTGCGGCTGCAATCCATCACGAATTTGGATTGTCTGTAGAAGAAATCGCGCTTGTTCTGATGGTCGGGATCTCCATACTCTTCCAGCATGGTGTTCAAGCTGCCGTGCCGCATTTCGCTTCCCAGCTCTCGATCGTGGATCTTCAATTCACCCTGCTCACGGCGGTGGGCGCTTTCATGGCCACCAATCTCGATGACATCCTGCTGCTGCTGCTGTTCTTTGCCCAGATCAGCCGGCGCCGCGACATCGTCGCGATCGTGGCCGGCCAGTACCTCGGCCTCGGCCTGCTGGTGCTGGTCAGCCTCAGCGGCCAGCTCGGCCGCTCCATCCTGCCCGGCCCCTGGCTCGGCCTGCTCGGGCTGCTGCCGATCAGCCTGGCGGTCTCCCGCTGGCTGGAGACCGGCCCGAGCGATGGGGCGGACGCCGACGCCGCCACTCCGGCCGTCGGGGCCCTGGCGGTCGCCGCCGTCACCCTGGCCAACGGCAGCGACAACATCGCCGTCTACCTGCCGCTGTTCGCCCGCGCCGACGCCGGCCAGGCCCTGCTCACCCTGGCGGTGTTCGCCCTGATGGTCGCCCTCTGGTGCGTCCTGGCCTGGTGGCTCGTGCAGGCCCCCGGTCTCGGCGATCTGCTGCGCCGCCTAGGCCCGCGCCTGATGCCCGCCCTGCTGGTCGCCCTCGGCCTCGTTCTGCTGATCGACGCCCACACCTTCGCCCATCGCGGCCTGGCCCTGCTGGCCCTGCTGGCCCTCGCCGCCATGGCGGCCCCCCTGGCCAGGCGGCCAGCTCTCTCCCTCGGGCTGCTCCCCTCCCCCCCCTCCCGCCTCCCCTCGCCATGACCCTTTCGCCCCTTCGCGGACTGTTCGCCCTGCTGCTCGACGCCCAGCCGGAATCCGCCCCCACCGACTGAGCGCTCAACCCCCCCGCATGCGCAACCCCAACCGCATCCGCGATCACCTCGCCAATGAGCGCACCTTCCTGGCCTGGATGCGCAGCGGCATCGCCCTGCTCGGCT
>JBEIHT010000178.1:0-2841 GCA_040381155.1 Aphanothece sp. | reverse complement strand
CTGATGTCTGATTATTCGTGTTGTCGACAAGCCCGCTGATCAGACCAGTTACAGTGGCAGGGTTCGTAGGAGCGCCACCACCAGAAAAATTGAAATTGAAATCAAGCGCGAATGCTCCGCCCGCATTCAAGGCGGCGGTCAAAACGACGCCACTCATCATGGCTGGTCGCAAGCAAGATGCGAAAGAGAGTTTCGGCAGGCCGGAAAATGCTGAAGTCAGCATGTAAGAAGATTAATTCGGCCGCGAAATTTTCTTCTCAAATGGCAAGCAGCTTGCCGGGCGCGGGGCACTTTCCCCGCTGGCACAGCATTGGGCAGCGGGGCGATCGCTGACCTTTCTTCGCCAATCGCCCCAACTGGGCGGTCCAGGGACAGGCTCGCTTCGGCGAGGGGAGGCCGCTCGTCTGTCCCACTCCCGCTGGGGAAGGCTTTGCCCATGCCATCGCCCACGTGATGACCGTAGCCGGGCCAAGGGATGCCATCACACGCTCCTAGCCCTGCCGCAGCTCCGCCACCAAGGCCTCCACCCGCTGGCGCAGGGTCAGCAGCAACGCATCGGGATGGGGCTGCTGCAGCAAAAAGAAGCAGGCTGGATCCCGCACATCCACCACCCAGTAGTTGGCGATGCCGCTTTGGCGGTAGAGGCGCATCTTGGTGTCCAGGTCGTACGCCAGGCTGGCGTCCGCCACCTCCACCACCAGCAACGTATCGGCGGCGGTGGGATGGGCCTGGAGCCAGGCATCGGCCCGGGCCCTCACCACCGCCAGATCGGGTTCAGGCTCCTGGCGCTCGCCGAGATCCAGCGGGGCTTCGATGCGCAGCTCCCAGGGCGGGAGGGCGGCGGTTGTGCCGCTGCTGTTCTCCAGCAAGGGCGTAAACGCCCGCGCCAGCCGATGCACCACGGCGGTGTGCCGGGTTCCTTTGGCGATCACCTCCAGCACCTCCCCGTCGATCAGCTCCAGCCGCCGCTCCGGCAGCAGCTCACAGAGGCGATGAAATTCCGCCACCGAGAAGCGGGCATGGTGTGGGCCCCCTTGGCGCTCCGTTCCGGGCGCAACGCCGCGGGGGAGAGAGTCGGAGGAGGCCGGGGAGGCCATGACCGGGCTAGGAGCCGAGAGCTTTAGCCAGTGTAAGGAGGGAGACCCGCGAGCGAAACGGCCTGGCAGGGCCCACCTTTGCCACCGGCCAGCCCCTCGCCTCGCGGTCTGCGTCAGGGGATCCAAGCGGAGCCTTCAAGCCGACGAAGCTCACTCCAGCGCTGCCCGCAAGGCGGCGCCGGCGTCATCGGGGCCGTTTCGCGCGTCCAGCTCCCGGAAGACTCCCGTCTTGGCCCTGGCCCTCACCGATTTGGCCCGCCTGGGGCGGCTCGAAGGGCACCTTCGGGAGCTGGGCCGGCACCAGGAGCGGCAGAGGCCAAGGCTTCGCCGCCAAAATAAACGAGGCCAACTTGAAAGCCATCCCGTACAGGTCAACCTCCACGGTGATCGCCCGGGCCGGCAACCCACTGGCGCGGCTGATACCCGTGGGCTCCATTTCACCGCAACGGCCACTCGGCTTTCGGGGGGCACTGCTCGGGTGGAAGCCGATCTGACGCGCGACTTCGAGGCGGAGATCAACGCCATGTTTTTGCTCGCTGGCGATCTGCTGCCGGACGGAACCGAACCCATGGCCTGGATCTGGATCAGACTGCCACCACTGCCGAAGACGCGATGAGCGAGCCTCAGCTCCGCTGGCGCCAACGCCTGGAGAGCCTGCAACGGGCCTTGCGGCAACTGGAGGCCGCCCTGCAGGCCCACGACGCTGATCCTGAGAGCGAAGTGATCGGCATGGCGGTGATCAAGGCCTATGAATTCAGCTTTGAGCTCAGCTGGAAGACGCTCAAGGATCTTCTCAGCTACGAGGGGCTCGACGTTCTTCTGCCCAGGGAGGTGCTGCGTCAGGCCTTTGCGGCGGGGCTGCTGCGGGACGGGCAAGTCTGGATCGATATGCTGGAGCAGCGCAACCTGATGGCCCACACCTACGACGTGAGGCGGGCCCGTCTTGCCCTGGCGTTGATCCGCGATCACTTCGCGCCGTCACTGGAGGAGCTGGTGGTGGATCTGGAGCGGCGCTGATGGCCACGGCAACCAAGCCGCTGGGGGGCCTACCGGAGCGAACTCTGCAGGAGATCGCCTCGGTGTTGCGCCAGTTTCCTGATATCCGCTGGGTGAAGCTCTATGGATCCCGGGCCCTGGGCTGCCAGCGCCCTGGATCCGACATCGACCTGGCCTTCAGTGCCCCGATCGATCGCAGCGCTGCTCTCGCCGGAGCGCTGGAGGAACTGCCAACCCCCTTCCTGTTCGATGTGACCCATTGGGAGAGCCTGCGTCACGAAGGCTTGCGACGCCACATTGAGGAGGTGGGTGTGCTGATGGCGCCGGCGCAGCCTGCCAAGCAACCCTGATCCCGCTCCAGGAGTTCATCGACAGGGAAACAGCCCACCAGCGGCTCCACCGGCTCCCGCAGAAGAACGGCATCGGCTGCGCCGTGGGGGAGTGCCCAGGGGCCAGGTCCTGCTCAGCGCCGACCTGAAGGCTGATTTCGAAGGGCTGGGCTGCGATACCCGAGCCATTCCCCGAGGCCGCCAGACGCCGACTGCGGAGCGTCGACCAGACCAGGTTCTTCAGCTTGATCGCCTGCTGATGAACCAGGCCAACAGGCTGGGGTTCCCCCGATTCCGTGGACACCGATCAGGAGTTCACAGGAGTGAGTGTACGGGCAGCGATGCACGCCTTCTCGTAGTCGATCGGACTCATGTAGCCGATCGTTGAATGGCGCCGCTCGCGGTTGTAGTAACCCTCG
>JBEIHT010000177.1:0-2885 GCA_040381155.1 Aphanothece sp. | reverse complement strand
TTCAGGAGTTTGGGCCCCAGGGGGAGCTGGAACGGCAGCGGTTGGAGCCGCTGCGGGCGGCCTGGCTGGAGGAGGCCGGCCTGCTGGCCTGGCTCGACGGCCAGGTGGCGGCGGATGGCCTGCTGCGGCCCCTGCAGCGGGTGCTCGCCCGGCGGCTGGGCGAACTGCAGCGCCAGCTGGCCCCCCGCCTGGACGCCGCTGGCCTCGACCCCCTGCCGCCAGCGGTGGCGCCGGCGGGCGACCTGCGCCGCGTCTTCGATCTGCTCTGGCGCGATCCCGATCCCGACACGGCGGCCTGGGTGCTGATGCTCGAACGGCAGCGCCATCCCGAGGCGGTGGCCCGGCGCCTGCAGGATCCCCGCCCCGGCCTGGCCAGCTCCCCGTTTCTGCAGAGCCAGCTGCGCGGGGAGTCGGCTGCGGATGAGGCGCTGCTGGAGGCGCTCACGGGTTGGTCGATGTTCGCCGATGTGCTGCCCGCCGGGCTGCTCTGGTTGGCGCAGCGGGGCTCGGTGCGCCAGTTGTCCGCCGGCGACCCGGTGATGGAGCAGGGCGCCTTGAGCGACCATCTGGCCCTGGTGCTCGACGGCGATGCCCAGGTGCTGGTGGGCACCGGCGAAACGGTGCGGCTGGGGCCCGGCCAGGCCATCGGCGAGATCGGCGTGCTCACCGGCCAGCCCCGCACCGCCACCGTTCAGGCCGGCCCAGACGGCTGCCGCCTGCTCACCCTCCCCTCCGCCAGCTTCGAGGAGCTGCTGCGCCGCTCCGACAGCTTCAGTCGCTCCCTGCTCTCCCAGCTGGCGCTGCGGCTGGTGGACGCCACGCGCAAGCAGCCGGCGTAGGGCGGTTCAGCTGGCTGGGCTGCCGTCGTCGGGGGATGGGTTGCTGATCAGGGTGAGGAAGGTTTGCAATCGGGCGCGGTTGGTGTCGGAGGGATCGAGCCGGACTCGGGCGGAAAGCACAGCTGCCTGACGGATGCATTCAAGGTTTTCAGCCTGGCGTTCTCTTGCCTCAGCAGCAAGATTTTGTTCTCGATCAGCGTCGTTCTCTCTTTGCTCCGCTCTCCAGCGCTCCTCACTCGCAAGATGTCGCTCCCGAGTTGTTTCATTCGCTGCTCGTAACCGGGATCCCGTCGCCAGTTGAGCAACTGCTTCGCAGAAGCCTTCGGCTACGACAAAAACGATCGCCACCGAGGCAGCAATGAGGGGGATGCCCCACCGCTGGGGGAGGGGGACGTTGCGCCCGGCGATGGTGAGGTGGTCATAGGAGGAGAAGAGGGCGATCAGTCCAAGGGCAAGGCCACCGATGGCCTGGGTGAGGCCGAGTCGGTCGAGACAGAACGGGCCGAGACCGAGATGGCCAGGGCCCGGCCAAGAGGGAGGTGCTGCTGGTAATTCTGGCGGAGCCGGAGGCTCCTCGCTGGTGGGCGGTGGCCCGGCGGCGCTGGGGGGTGCAAGGGCTTCTGATCTCCAGTTCCACCCTGTGATTCCCCGATCGCCCAACAACACCCATTCCGCCAACGTCAGCACAATCCTTGCCGACGTGCGTCGCGAAGTTCGACGCTGCGGCTATAGCGCAGCTGGTCCGCTTCCACCGGCTCGGCGATCTGATCGAAGAGGCGTCCCCGATGGGTGAGATCGAAGCGCAAGAGCGGGCGGGCAAAGATCTGTTCGCCGTGCAGGCGCACCAGCACGGCGAACGCTGGCCACGCTGACACTTCGGCGTGGCCAGACCAGGCAGCTTGATGCTCTCTAACAAAATCATGATGATGCTTCAGGCAGGATGAACCGGGGACCCATGCGCACCACCCTCACCCTCGACGACGATCTGGCCGAGGCGCTCAACCGCCTGGCGCGCCACTCCGGTTGCAGTTTCAAGCACGTCGTGAACGACACCCTGCGCCGGGGATTGGCCGTCGGGCCTTCTCCCACCCCGGGCGACAGACCCCGCTTCGTGGTGGAGCCCCAGGCCGGCGGATTCCGCCCCGGCATCGATCCCCTGCGCCTCAACCAGCTGCTCGATCAGCTGGAGATTGAGGACTTCATCGCCCAATCCAGCCGGGAAGGTGCTGATTCGTGATCATTCCGGATCTGAATCTGCTCGTCTACGCCTATAACGCCTCGGCCCCCCATCAAGCCAGCGCCAGGCAATGGTGGGAGGACACGGTGGGCGGCCACCAGCCCGTCGGCATCCCCTGGGTGGTGGCCCTGGGGTTTCTGCGGATCCTCACCAGCCTGGTGGTGATGGTGCAGCCGATGGAAGGATCCAGAGCGCTGGCCCATCTGGGCTCCTGATTCGAGCAACCCTCGTTGAGCCTCCTCCATCCCGGACCCCGCCATCTCGCGGCCCTGGCGATCGAACACCAGGCCGTTGTGCATTCCAACGACAGCGATTTTTCCCGCTTTCCCGGCCTTCGCTGGCACAACCCGCTGCCGTAGGGATCACCCCAACTGCTTCCGAATCTGCCCCAGATACTGGTCGATCATGTGATCGCTGATCAGATCGGTGACGCCCTCGCGAGCCCGCACCGCGCCGGTGCCGCGCAGGCGTTGCTGCAGGGCCAGGAAGTCGTCCTTGCTCAGCATCAGCGCGGCAGCCTCCGCCGGAGCCCTGCTCAGGGCGGCCTCCCGGGCGCCGCTGGGATCCTTCACGTCCTTGACCCGGCCCTTGTCGTCGAACTGCAGCAGGTGGCCGCTGTGGCGGTAACCCGGCGGCACCCGCGGCACGATGTCGGCGTCGTTCACCAGGCGGTGGTGGCGGCCCGCCAGGGCGGTGCCGATGGTGGTCGCCGCGTCCTCCAGGGCCACCGCCGGCTGGCCATAGGTGTAGAGGGCGCGCACCTGGCGGTCGGCCGCCCAGGTGGCCGCCGCCAGCACCGCGATCGCGCC
>JBEIHT010000176.1:0-2909 GCA_040381155.1 Aphanothece sp. | reverse complement strand
GCCGAGTTCGCGCACGCCCCGGTCACAGCCGCGGCGGCTGAAGATGAAGTAGATGGCGGGCAGCATGTCGCGATCGGCCAGCTGGGCGACCACGAAGGGCAGGGGGGCTGGTTCCGGCTGGGGCGGGCGGGGCAGCTTGGGCCCCCGGCGCCGGTTTCCCTTGGGGGGCCGCCACACCTTGGCGTTGGGATCGAGGCCGTTGCCCGCCTCGTTGAGGAGGGGGTGGAGCCCCTTTGCGCTGCAGAAGCTGAAGGCCAGGGGCACGGGCCGGAAATCGCTGTGCACCAGCTGGGTGGGGCCGTGGACGCGGGCGATCCAGTCGGTGAGCTGGCCGGCGTTGGCAACGGTGGCGGAGAGGGCCACCAGCTGGATGGTGGAGGGGCAGTGGATGATCGATTCCTCCCAGACGGTGCCGCGCTGGGTGTCGTTCATGTAGTGGCACTCGTCGAGCACCACGGCCTCCACGTCGGCGAGGGGGTCGTCGTCGGGGTGGTCGATCTCCGCGTAGAGCATGTTGCGGAAGATCTCGGTGGTCATCACCACGATGCGGGCCTCGCGGTTGAGGCTGAGGTCGCCGGTGAGCAGGCCGACGTTGGCGTCGCCGAATTGGTGGCGGAAATCGCGAAGTTTCTGGTTGGAGAGGGCCTTGAGCGGGGTGGTGTAAAAAACCTTGCGGCCGTGGGCGAGCGCGCGGTGGATGGCGTATTCACCCCCGAGGGTTTTGCCGGATCCGGTGGGGGCACTGACCACCACGGAGTGGCCCTGGTTGAGGGCGTCGATCGCCTGATGCTGGAAGGGATCGAGCGGAAAGGGGAACAGGCTCTCCAGGGGCGGCACCAGGGGGGCGGCGGGTGAATCGGCCGCGGCGGCGCCGCTGGGGCTGGAGGTCATGGCAGCAATCCTAGGCGGGGCCTGAATCAGGCCGGACGGCTTGCCACCAATGGGGGGGCAGTGAAACCTCCCCGTCCATGGGCATGTCCCGCCCCGCCCCGTTCACCCCCGCCCAGCACGCGCTCTGGGAGCGCCTGCACCAGTGCTCCCTGGCCCACCCCGCGACAACGCAGCGCTTCCACGAGAAGCTGGCGCGGGACAACGGCTGGTCCGCCCGCTTCGCCGCCCGGGTGGAAGGGGAGTACCGCCGCTTCCTGTTTCTGGCGATGGAGGCCGGCCATGGAGTCTGCCCCTCCCCCGCCGTCGATCAGGCCTGGCACCAGCACCTGCTCGACACCCGCCGCTACTGGGAGCAGTTCTGTCCCGAGGTGCTCGGCTCTCCCCTGCACCACAGCCCCTCCCAGGGCGGCGCGGCGGAACGGCAGCGGCTGGAGGCGTGGTATCGGCAAACCCTGGCCAGCTACGAGCGCGTCTTCGGCGAAGGCCCGCCGGCGGAGGTGTGGCCGAGGGCAGGCCAGCCCCGGTGGGCCCGCCGTCGCTGGGCCCTGCCGGCGGTGCCCCTCGCCGCGCTGGCCCTGGGCGGCTGCACGGTCACCCCGGGGCCGTGGCCCTTCCCCCAGCTCGCGGGGCCCGAGATTCTGCTGTTCTATCTGCTGCTGATCCTGCTGGCCTTGCCGCTGGCCCTGGCCTTGCGGCGCCATCCCACCCGCAGCGGTGCAACGACGGCCGGGGAACCGGAGGCCGGTGGGGCCGACCTCGACCCGATCGCGCTGGCCTACCTGGCCGGAGGCACGGCCCGGGTGGCGGAGACCGCGCTGGTGCGGCTGCAGACCAGGGGGGAGCTGCACAGGGGAACGGGGCTGGCCGATCCGATCGAACGGGATGTGTCGCTCGCGGTGACGGCGAAGCGCTTCCACCCGAGGACGTGGGAAACCAGGGACGCCGGCTGGGCCAGCCTCCAGCTGCTGCAGACCCTGCAGCAGCACCAGGAAGAGCGGGGGCTGCTGTTGCGCGACCCCCAGCGGCGCCAGGCGCGGCGGGCGCCGTTGCTGGTGCTGGCGCCGTTGTTGGCACTGGGGGTGCTGCGGCTGCTCCACGGCGCCCTGGCGGGGCGCCCGTTCGGCTTTCTGCTGCTGCTGTGTTTCGCCCTGGTGGGGGGTTGCGTCCTGGTGGTGAACCACCCGCCGCGCCGTACCGCCCGCGGGGAGGCGCTGCTGCGGCGGGCGCGCCAGGGCGTGGCGGGGAGAAGCCAGGGGAGCGGATCCCAGGAGACTGTGGCCGCTGTGGCGATGCTCGGTCTGGCGGCTTTGCCAGCGGTAGAGGCGGTGCCCCTGATGAACCTGATCGCCCCCAGCGGCGGCCTCGACGGAGACGGCGGCGGCGGGGACGGTGGCGGCGGAGGTTGCGGAGGTTGCGGAGGCTGTGGCGGCTAGGGAGCGCTCGTCCGCGGCGGCGCGGCGGGGACGATCAGCACGGTGCGGCTGTCCGGCTGGTAGCGGGAGGACAGCGGGCGCCCAGGCCGGGTGCGGCGGGCGACGGCGGCCTGGTAGCGGCTGATGGCGGGGGCCAGCGCCTCGGTGGAGGGCGGCGGGACAAACACGGCGGCGCAGGCGCGCGGATCGATGCCGGCGTCAGCGAGCCGGGCCAGGGCCTGAACCTGGGCCTCCTGGCGCTGGCTTTGCAGCAGTGCGTCCCGATCCCGCAGGGCGAAGGCGAAGTAGAGGTCGAGATCGCGCCAGGTGCGTTGGGCCAGCTCTTCAGTCACCCCGGCGAGGGGTTGCACGGCGGCGGCCACCTCCGGCACCTGCTCCTGGAGAAGGCGCCAGTGACCGGACCTGAGCAGGGTGGCGCTCAGGCCATTGGCGGTGGCGGGGCTGGTGGCCTTGGAGAGGGTCATCAGCAGCGGACTCATCAGGAACAGGCCGAGGTCCTGCTTGCCCTGGGCGGAGGTGGCATTGCCGGTGGCGGCGCGGATGCGGGCGGCCAGCTGGGCGTTGATGCGGGCGAAGGCCTCCTGG
>JBEIHT010000175.1:0-3023 GCA_040381155.1 Aphanothece sp. | reverse complement strand
GCATCGGCTCCCTGTTCAAGGGCCGCAACGGCCTGATGGACCTGCTGGAGAACGCCACCCGGCCGCTGGCGCTGGTGGGTCCGGGCGGTGTGGGCAAAACCCGCCTGGCGATTGAGCACGCCTGGCGCCAGATCGGCCGCTGCAATGCGGTGCTACTGGTGAGCGCCGGCAGCGCAGAGGCCCTAAGCCGCAACCTGGCCGGCCTCTGCAACCCGTCGGCGCTGGATCTGCCCGAGCAGACCCTCACGGAAGAAGCCGCCCAGCGGCACGCGGCGATTCACTGGCTGCAGGCCAATCCCGGCTGGTTGTTGATCCTCGACAACGTCGACACCCCGGAGGCCGCGGCGGAGGTGGAATCCCTGCTGCCCCAGCTCAGCGGCGGCCAGGTGCTGATCACCAGCCGCCTGCGCAACTGGAGCGCGGCGGTGCAACTCCAGGAGGTGGAGGTGCTCACCCCAGAGGACGCGACCGTCTTCCTGCTGGAGCGCACGGCCGATCGGCGCCGGCAGGCGGCAGACGACGCCAGCGTGGCCCGGGCGATGGCGGTGGACGACCTGGGAGGCCTGGCCCTGGCACTGGAGCAGGCTGGGGCCTTCATCAGCCAGCGGCGCCTCAGCCTGAGCGACTACCGCAGACAGTGGCAGAGCAACCGCCAGGTGGTGCTGGCCTGGAACGATCCCCGGTTGATGCAGTACGACCGCAGCCTGGCCACCACCTGGCTTACCAGTTACCAGCAGGTGAGTGAAACGGCCCGCACTTTGCTGCGACGGCTGGCTTGGCTCTCGCCGGAGCCGATTCCCGAGAGCCTATTGGATGTGGCGGTACCCGGATCCCTGGAGGCGGCAGGTGATGGCTGGGAGGCGCTCAATCAGCTGGAGGGTTTTTCACTTGTGAACCGCTCGGCGGAAGCACCCATTTTCTCGGTACATCGCCTGGTGCAGGAGGTAGGGCGACTCTGGCAACAGCAGCCGGATAAGCCCGAACCGAATGAACTGGAGCCCGCCTTGCGATGGCTCAACTCAGCATTTGTGGGGGATCCACAGGATGTGCGCAGCTGGGGGGGGCTGGATCCCCTGGCGCCCCATGCCCTCGTGGTGGCGCAGTATGCGGATCAGGCTGGGCTTGCGGATCCGACCGCGCGGCTATTCCATGAGATGGGTGTGCTGTTTGATGCAAAAGCGGCTTATCGAGATGCGGAGCCCCTTAAACGACGGGTGATTGAGATATTTGAGGCTAGTTACGGCAACGACCACCCCAGTGTGGCTATCGCGCTCAACAACCTGGCGCATCTGCTGCAGGCCACCAACCGGCTGGCGGAGGCGGAGCCGCTGATGCGAAGGGCGCTGGCGATCGATGAGACCAGCTACGGCAGCGACCATCCCGATGTGGCCAGGGATCTCATCAACCTGGCGCAGCTGCTGCAGGCCACCAACCGGCTGGCGGAGGCGGAGCCCTTATCTGCGCGTGCTGCGCGGATCTTCCTGGCCAGCCTGGGAATGGATCATCCCCATACCCAAAAAGTGAAGGGTAATTACGTGAAGATACTACAAGCCCAAGGCCTTCCAGAAGACGACATTCAATCTAGACTCAAAGTAGTTTTACCCTCTTAGCGCCCGGTTGTGGCTTGTTGCAAAAACGAGAGACAAATAATTCGTTGCTTGTCTAGCGGCATAAGCCACCAGTTGGCCCCGCAACGCCTCCAGCCCCAGCCGTTGCGCC
This sequence comes from Aphanothece sp., assembly GCA_040381155.1. Lineage (GTDB taxonomy): Bacteria > Cyanobacteriota > Cyanobacteriia > PCC-6307 > Cyanobiaceae > Cyanobium. The sequence continues at coordinate 1,304 of JBEIHT010000175.1, read as the reverse complement.
CGCTGCACCGTCGTCGGCGAGACGCCAAGCTGCTCCCCCGCCAGCCGCAGCGACAGGCCCTCCAGCACAGTGAGCCGAACCGCTGTGGCCTGGCGTTCGGGCAGTGCCGCCAGCAGGGCCTCCAGTTCGGGGGTGAGCCCATCGCGGCTGTCGGGCTCCGTCAGTTCCACCGGCTCCGCAGGGGCGACCAGCTGCTCCACTTGACTCTCCTGCGCCCCTGGCACCGGCACATCGAGGCTCAGGTGCCGCCAGGGCGCGGCGTCGCGGCGCTTGGGCGGCAGGCGCACCAGCAGCACCCGATCGCGGAGGTGGTGGAGCAGGGCTCCGCGGATGCAGCGGCGCAGGTACGGCTCCGGCTGGTTGCCCTGGCAGCGGGCGGCGGCCCGCACCAGCTCCAGCCGCGCCTCCTGGCGCAGGTCTTCCAGCTCCACAAGGTCGGCGTAGCGGCGACAGAGGCTGCCGGCCAGGCGGTCGGCCAGGGACAGGTGCTCGCGCACCAGGGCATCGCGCTGGCGCTGGCAGGGGGCACCGCGCACGGGGATGTGGCGCCCAGGGCGAGGGCGACCATGGCGGCAGCCGAGCGGGGAGCGGGGCGTCATGCTCCCTCTCCACAAAAGCCCAGGGCCCCGATCTGCCGCAGGGCCTCGATCAGCTCGGCGCGGCGCAGGTTTTCGATCGGCGCCGGCAGGGAGGTGCGATCGATCGGGTAGTCGCGCAGCAGGGCCCGCAGCTCCACCACCGAAAGCCGATCCCAGGGGGTGTCGCCTGTGCCGGCGGGGGGCAACAGCCGCAGATGGCGGCCGCGGCCACCGGGGACGGGCGGCGGTTGGGGCGGCCCGAGCCGTTCCGCCAGCAGGGTGACGGCCTGGCGGAGGCCATCGATCGCCTCCACGAGCGATGCAGAAACCGCAAGCTCGCGGCCGGGGATGGGTGTGCGTGCCATCAGACCACCACCTGAAACACCACCGCCCCCTGGTGGAGCTTGCTTTCGCTCTTGGGCGCGTAGGCCTCCCACTCGCTCACGAACGGGTAGGGCTCCACGCCGGTGGTGTCCTGCAGGTCCACCTTGATGCCGTCGATCGAGCCGGCGGTCACGACATGGACGTTCTGGGCGGCCTTGCTGCAGTAGTTCAGGCCGGCCTCGGCATAGGCGTTGCTGCCCACCAGGGAGGCGTTGCGGGCGTGGTAATCGCCGATGGCGGTGGCGTGCAGGTGGCCAAAGAGGGTGTAGTCCACGGTGATGCCACGGGCGGCATATTTACCGGTGATCTCCTGCACGCTCTTCTGCAGGTTCGCGCCGATCT
>JBEIHT010000174.1:0-3100 GCA_040381155.1 Aphanothece sp. | reverse complement strand
TCGCGATCAGCATCACCATGCCGCCTGTGACGAGCATCCAGCAAGCGTGCAGCAAGCCCCCCTGCTGATCGGAGGGATTCGAGGCCGGTCGCCGCGGATGGTGATCGAGCATGGCTGAGCCAGCGGTGCTGTTCTCTGTAGTTGCGGCAGGCCCACTGTGATTCAGTGGTGCCTGCCCAGCTCTTGGATCAACCCGGCTGCGGGCCCCAGGCGCTCGAAACGAGCCGGGCGCTGCCATTCACGCAGTACCAGCGAACCCTGCTTTGCTGGGGGTCAGAGCTGAACTCTGCTGACGTAGGGTACAGCCAGGGGCTCTGCGTCAACGGGGTCCCGGGTTTCTCCCTTGCTGCAATCCCATGGCTCGGCGACTCTCCTCTCTCCTGGTTCTCTTGACCCTGTTGGTGGGCACTTCCTCCCTGGCGAAGGTGCTCGCGGAAGGCAAGCCGAAGAATGGCTTTTTCTGGCTGAAGACTGAGCAGAGCAACGGCAAGGTGGTGTACCAGTGCCGTGCCACGAGCAATTCAAAATTCCAGAGCAATGAGAAGTGCGAATCGGCCCGAGCCGTCAAGCCGAAGTGAGGCTTGCGGCCCAGTCCCGCGCCCTGCTCACCAGCCTGGTGCCGCTGGGCAGCGAGGTGAGCCTGAGGGTGGTCGACACCGACCGCTAAGGCCGCACCGTCGCGGAGATTCTGCGCGGCAACCGCAACGTGCCCCTGCAGATCACATCCCGTGGACGGGTCATCGCGCGCATCGAGCCCTAGCGTGACCCCGCTGAGGAGGCACGCCAATGGCTGCTCACTCTTCGTGATCGCGTTTGCCTGGGTGACGTGGTTAGCCCCATTCCTGATCTCGAATGGAGTGGCGATGCAAATCATCTGCCACACCCACATCCCCCTGTTCTGGGCCAATGCTTCCTCTCGGCTGAGCAGGAGTGCTGCCGCAGCCCTTGGAAAAGGCCGGCAAGACGGCCAGCTCGCCATTGCTGATATTTCCATTTGAGAGCTCGCCCTTCTTCATGAACTAGGTCGTCTTCTGCTTCCTGATGATCTCCCAGCCGTTGAATATCTCTTCCTTCTCCATCAAGCTCTGAGCCTCAATGTCCTGCTGCTCACCATCCTGGTGGCGTTCCTGGCGTCTGCGGTCCAGAGTGGTCGTGCCCCACTTCATCGCCATGGCCCTCGCGATCCTCGGCGCCGGCAATGTCGGCCTTGCCCTCGGACAGGCGTTCACCCGCAGCGGCGAGGCGGTGGTGTTCGGGGTGCGGGATCCGGCGAAGGTTGCCGACGCCGTGGCGGCCCTGGGTCCGGGCGCCTCGGTCACCACCGTGGCAGCGGCGATCGATGCCGCGGATCTGGTGATCCTGGCGGTGCCCTACGGCACCGTCGCCGCCATCGCCGGCAGCCGTGACGACTGGCAGGGCAAGATCCTGGTGGATGCCACCAATCCGCTGGCCCCGGGCCTGGCGGGCCTGAGCGTGGGCACCACCAGCTCCGGTGTCGAGCAGCTGGCGGCCCTGGCCCAGGGCGCCCGGGTGGTGAAGGCGTTCAACACCACCGGTGCCGAAAACATGGCGGATACCAGCTATCCCGGCGGCCGCATCTTCCTGCCGGTCTGCGGCGATGACCCCGGTGCCAACGCCCGCGTGGTGGAACTGGCCACGGCGATCGGTTTCGAGGCGGTGGACGTTGGCCCGCTCGCGGCCGCCCGCTACCTGGAGCCCTTCGCGATGACCTGGATCCACATGGCCATCAAGCAGGGCATGGGCCGGGCTTTCGCCTTCGGCCTTCTGCGGCGGGAATCAGGGAGCGCCTGAGCCAACGCCCATGGCCCAGCGCCTGGCGGCGGCACGGGATCCGGAGGCCATCGGCAAGGTGGCGCCGCAGGCTTGTGCACAGCGGCCCTCCCCAGGCTCGGTGAGCTTGTGGATGAGGTGCTCTTCCAGCTCTGGTCCCAGCTGCCGCCAGTACCGCTTCTCGGCGCCGGAGCTCAAAGCCGGCAGCCATCGCCTCGATGGCGTGCTCTGGCCCCTCGGCAGCGAGAGCGGCTCAGCAGAGCTGCCGGTGGTGTTCCTGGAGGTGCAAATGCGCGCCGACCCCGGCTTCCACCACCGCCTGGCGGAGCACTGGCGGGTGGTGGTGATCACGCCGCACCGGCGGCTTTCCCTGGGGCCCGTGACGCCCCTGCGGAGCTTCCTGGAGCAGGTGCATTGGGTGAGCCTCGATGAGCTGGGCCAACAGGAGAACCTTGATGCGGCGATCGATCTGCTCACCCTGCCGGTGCGACCGGAGCCGGAGCCGGAGCTGGGGCCGGTCGTTTTCTCTATGCTGTTCGAGCGCTTCTCACAGCTCAGCCGGGAGGAGATCCTCATGATCGTTGGTCTGCCGCTGCAGGAGCTGCGCCACACCCGTGCGGTGCAGGAGATCCTGGAGGAGGGTCGGCTGGAAGGGCGGCTGGAAGGCCGTGAGGAAGGTCTGGAAGCTGGTCGTCAGCAGGAAGCCGCTGCTCTGGCCATTCGCCAGCTCAGCCGGCGCTTTGGGGGGCTGGCAGATGGCACCCGGGTGCAGCTCTCCGCCCTGACCCTGCAGCAGCTCGAACAGCTGGCGGAAGATCTGCTCGATTTCAGAGAGCCCGGCGACCTGCAGGCCTGGTTCGACGACCATCCGGCTGGCTGAGCCAGGAACCCCTCCTCTCCCACCAGCTGGGCGGCACCTCGATCAGAAAGCCCCGGCCACGCCTGCGGTGGGCTTGGCGCTGGGGCTGGAGCGGCTGGTGTTGCTCTTGGCCCAGCGCCAAGTGGCCCCAGCGCCTCCGCCGCCGCCCGATCTCTATGTGGTAAGTCGGGGGCCGGCCGCCGAAGCCTGGGCCCTGGCCCTCACCCGCCGCTGGCGCCTGGCGGGCATGGCGGTGGAGCTCGACCTGAGCGGGGCGGCCTTTGGCAAGCAGTTCAAGCGGGCGGATCGCAGCGGCGCCCCCTGGGCGGCCGTGATCGGCGACAGCGAAGCGGCCGAGGGGCTGGTGGTGCTCAAGGACCTGCGGGGAGAGGCGGGCGACGACCGGCGGCTGGCGCCGGAGGCGGTAGCGGTGGTGTTGGCGGGGGGGGG
>JBEIHT010000173.1:0-3132 GCA_040381155.1 Aphanothece sp. | reverse complement strand
GCTTTTTGCTGGGCTGAGCCGTGGCTGTGCTCCCGATCGCGGCCCCTGCCAGGATGAGTGTGGAGGTGAGGCGGAGCAGCCGGCGGTGAGTGCAGGTTGACAACATCCGCTGGCCGTTTCTTTCACAGGATCTTTCCATGTTCAGCCGGTGCCTGTTGGCGCCATTCTATGGGCGACGCCTGGCGGCGATTGCTATGGCCTGGGTCCGTGTTTGTGCTCGGCTCTTTCCTGATCGTGACCCGATCGGCGTGCTGGTTGCCCCGGGCTGATCCCCAGCTGGCCCAGAGAGTGCTCCGGCCGCTTTGCCACCATGGACCTCCTCCCGCCGTCCCCTGCCCCCGTGCCCGAGGCCTCCCTTGCCAAGACCTACGACCCGGCAGGCACCGAGGCCCGCTGGCAGGCCGCCTGGGAGACCGCCGGCGCCTTCCACCCCGATCCGGCGGCGCCCGGTGAGCCATTCGCGGTGGTGATCCCGCCGCCGAACGTGACCGGCAGCCTGCACATGGGCCACGCCTTCAACACGGCCCTGATCGACACGGTGGTGCGCTTCCAGCGGCTGCGGGGCCGCAACGTGCTGTGTCTGCCCGGCACCGACCACGCCTCGATCGCGGTGCAGACGATCCTGGAGAAGCAGCTCAAGGCCGAGGGCCGCAGCCGGGAGGAGTTGGGCCGCGAGGCGTTCCTGGAGCGGGCCTGGGCCTGGAAGGCGGAGAGCGGCGGCACGATCGTGGGTCAGCTGCGCCGCCTCGGCTACTCGGTGGATTGGCGGCGGGAGCGCTTCACCCTCGATGCCGGCTGCAGCGCGGCGGTGGTGGAGGCGTTCGTGCGCCTGCACCAGCAGGGGCTGATCTACCGGGGCGAATACCTGGTGAACTGGTGCCCCGCCTCCGGTTCGGCGGTGAGCGACCTGGAGGTGGAGATGAAGGAGGTGGACGGCCACCTCTGGCACTTCCGCTATCCGCTGGCGGATGGCCCCGCCGCCGATGGCCGCACCCACCTGGAGGTGGCCACCACCCGGCCCGAGACGCTCCTGGGCGACACGGCGGTGGCGGTGAACCCGGTCGATCCCCGCTACGCCGCCCTGGTGGGCCGCCGCCTGCGCCTGCCGCTGGTGGGGCGGGAGATCCCGATCGTGGCCGACGACCACGTGGATCCCGACTTCGGCACCGGCTGCGTCAAGGTGACCCCCGCCCACGACCCCAACGACTTCGCCATCGGCCAGCGCCACAACCTGCCGCTGGTGACGGTGATGAGCCGCGACGGCACGATGAACGAAGCCGCCGGTCGCTTCCAGGGACTGGATCGCTTCGCGGCCCGCACGGCGGTGGTGGAGGCGATGGAGGCGGAGGGCTGCCTGGTGAAGGTGGAGCCCTACCGCCACAGCGTGCCCTTCTCGGATCGGGGCAAGGTGCCGGTGGAGCCGCTGCTCTCCACCCAGTGGTTTGTGCGCACCGAGCCCCTGGCGGCCCGCTGCCGCGACGCCCTGGCCGATCCCGCCGGCCCGTCGCCGCGCTTTGTGCCGGAGCGCTGGAGCAAGGTGTATCGCGACTGGCTCACCGATATCCGCGACTGGTGCATCAGCCGCCAGCTGTGGTGGGGCCACCGCATCCCCGCCTGGTTTGTGGTGAGCGAAACCGGCGGCGTCATCACTGACACCACCCCCTACGTGGTGGCCCGCGACGCAGCGGAGGCGCGGGCGCAGGCGGAAGCCCAGTTCGGCGGCGGCACCCATGCCCATCCGCTGGTGCTGGAGCAGGACCCGGATGTGCTCGACACCTGGTTCTCCAGCGGCCTCTGGCCCTTCTCCACCCTCGGCTGGCCGGATGCCGCCGCCGCCGATCTGGCCCGCTGGTACCCCACCAGCGTGCTGGTGACCGGCTTCGACATCATCTTCTTCTGGGTGGCGCGGATGACGATGCTGGCCGGCGCCTTCCTGGCCGAAGAGGGCCGCCCGCCCGCCGCCTGGATGCCCTTCGCGGATGTGTACATCCACGGCCTGGTGCGCGATGAGCAGAACCGCAAGATGAGCAAGAGCGCCGGCAACGGCATCGATCCGCTGCTGTTGATCGAGCGCTACGGCGCCGACGCCCTGCGCTTCGCGCTGGTGCGCGAGGTGGCCGGCGCCGGCCAGGACATCCGCCTCGATTACGACCGCCAATCCGACACCTCCGCCACGGTGGAGGCGGCCCGCAACTTCGCCACCAAGCTCTGGAACGCCACCCGCTTTGCGCTGCTGAATCTGGGGGGGGAGACGCCGGCTTCCCTGGGCGAGCCGGATCCCGCCGCGCTGCAGCTGGCGGATCGCTGGATCCTCTCGCGCCTGGCCCGCGTCAACCAGGAAACCGCCGAGCGCTACGCCAGCTACGCCCTCGGCGAAGCGGCACGGGGCCTCTATGAATTCGCCTGGAATGAGGTGTGCGATTGGTATCTGGAGCTCATCAAGCGCCGCCTCAACCCCGGTGAAAACCCCAGCCCCGAAGCGCTCGCCGATCAGCGCACCGCCCGCCAGGTGCTCGCCAAGGTGCTCAGCGAACTGCTGGTGATGCTGCAACCGCTGATGCCACACCTCAGCGAGGAGCTGTGGCATGGGCTCACGGGGGCGGCGGAGGGGGAGTTTCTGGCGTTGCAGGCCTGGCCCACGGCGAATGGGGCGGCCCTCGATGACGCCCTGGAGGCGAGCTTCCTGGAGCTGATCGAGGCGATCCGGGTGGTGCGCAACCTGCGGGCGGTGGCGGGGCTCAAGCCCTCCCAGCCGGCGCCGGTGCAGTTCGTGAGCGGCCGGCCGGAGCTGGCGGCGCTGCTGCGCCAGGCCAGCGCCGACATCGCCGCCCTCACCCGCGCCGAGAGCGTGACGGTGCTCGATCCCGCCGGCGCCGAAACGGCCCGCGCCCAGCGCACCCTGGCGGGGGTGAGCGGCGAACTGCAGGTGCTGCTGCCCCTGGAGGGCCTGGTGGATCTCGACTCCCTGCGCGGCCGGCTGGAGAAGGACATCGCCAAGGCCGAGAAGGAGATCGCCGGCCTCTCAGGCCGCCTCGCCAACCCCAACTTCGCCGGTAAGGCCCCACCCGAGGTGGTGGCCGAATGCCAGGCGAACCTTGCGGAGGCCCAGGCCCAGGCGGAGCTGGCGCGGCG
>JBEIHT010000172.1:0-3153 GCA_040381155.1 Aphanothece sp. | reverse complement strand
TTCAAGGAACAGATCGTTGCGGATCAGACGCTGCCGCCCATTTGGCAGCTGCAATCCGCCGAATTGGGCGAACAGGGCGGCGGCGGCCTGCCGAACCCGCGGATCCTTGCTCTGGTTGAGGTGCAGGCGGGTCGGCACGGAGCCGGACCTGCCATGCCGGAGGGTCTGCCCGTCGGAACTGGCCACCAGCAGGCCGTTGCGCTCGACGATCATCACCAGGCCCGGGCGATCCCCCCAGATGCGCCGAAGCTTGCGGTTGAGCTGGCTGAGGATCAGGTCGACCCCGATCACCCCCTGCAGACGGCCGCCACGGTCGCGCACAGGCTGGTTGAAGGAGATCGAGAGCACCTCGGGCTTGTCGTCCCACTGGTAGATGCTGCTCCAGACGGGCCCCCTCGCTTTCAGCGTCTGGGTGTACCAGGCCTCCTCCCGGGCTGCGCCGATGTCGTCGAACACCTCCACCGGTTGCTGGCTACGCCCCCCGGGCCCGAGATCGAACACGAGCTGGCGACGGGGACCCAGCTGCTTCTGCATCACATTGACCCGCAGGGCGCCGTTGTCGAGGCGCTCGACGCCGAGGTACTCCCCCTGCTCGTTGCCGTAATTGATGTACCCCACGGGAAAACGCTGCATCTGCGACTGGAACACCCGCTCCAGCTGGGGGAAGTTCTTCGGATCGAGCAGGCCGCTGTCGATCGCTTCGCCGTTGAGCTCGGTGAGCACCCGCGGCATCTGCAGCAGGGTGTCAAGCTCCTGTCGCACCTGATCGGTGATCGATTGGCCGAGAGCGCTGGCCAGGGTTTCGAGGCTGCGGCGCTTGTTGATCTCGGAGATCGCGCCGATGCCCGCGGCCAGCAGGCTCAGCTGAAGGCTGGTGGCCAGCACGAGTGCGGTGGCCAGTCGCCGGGGCCGCGGTCGAAACGACTGCCGCAGGGTGGATCTCCGGCCCAAGCGGGCATGGCTGCGGGTCGGGGAAAGGGAAGCCACGCCGGCTCAGCGCGTTCCTTCGGAGAGGCTGTCGGCCAGCAGTTGCACCGGGTGTCGCACGGGGATCGGCGTGGCTGCTGCCGACATGTGCTGGCGGATCTGCAAGGTGCAGCCGATGTTGGCGCTCACCGCAACGTCGGCGCCGGAGTTGCTGAGATCGCTCGCCTTGAGGCGGCCCAGCTCGGCGGCTTCTTCAGGTTGCACGAGGTTGTAGATGCCGGCGCTGCCGCAGCACACGCCCGCCTCGGTGGCCTCGCAGATCTGTACGTGGGGGATCCGGCGCAGCAGGGCGCGGGGCTGGTCGCGGATGCCCTGGCCGTGGAGCATGTGACAGGCGTCGTGATAAGCCAGGCGCAGGGGCCGCTCGGCGCTGGCGGGCGTGCCGTCGGGATGGCGGAGCGGTTGCAGGGCCGCCAGGAAGTCGTCGCGCAGCCCCTGGCGCGCCAGGTACTCCTGGATGTCGGCCACGCGGCCGGCGAAGGGACCCGCTTCCGGATCGCCCGCCAGCAGCTCCCCGTAGGCCTTGAGGGTGTGGCCGCAGCCGGAGGCGGCCACCAGGATCGCGTCAAGCGGCTCCGCACCGGCGGGCTTGCCGGGCCCCACCACCGCGGCGAAGCTTTCGATCAGGGCGCGTCCCAGCTCCCGGGTGTGCGCCTCCTCGCCCTGGTGGTGGGTGACGGCACCGCAGCACCCCTGGGCGGGCGGTATCACCACCTCAAAGCCATTGGCGCTGAGCACGCGCACCGCCGCGGCGTTGACGGCCGGATCGAACAGGCGCTGCACGCAGCCGAGCACCAGCCCCACCCGCGCCCGCCGTTCGCCCTGGGCGGGCACCACCACCGGCAGATCGTCACGGAAGGCCTCGGGTGCCAGGGGGGGCAACAGCCGCTCCATCGCCGCGATCTGGGGGCCGAACAGGTGGGTGAAGCCGCTGCTCCGGGCCAGCTCCTGCAGGGGTGTGCCGGCATAGGCCCGCAGGGGCTGAAGCAGGGCCCGCAGCCGCGCCGGATAGGGCAAGAGGGCGAAGAGCACCCGGCGGAAGGCGCGCTGGGCCGGGCTGCGCAGCTCCGGGGCGTTGAGCTTCGGGCGGGTGGCCTCGATCAGCTGGTCGTAGCGCACGCCCGAGGGGCAGGCGGTGACGCAGGCGAAGCAGCCCAGGCAGGAATCGAAATGCTTCGCCACCGTGGCGTCGAGCTGCAGTTCGCCGGCCTCGATCGCCTTGAGGGTGTGGATGCGGCCCCGGGGCGAATCCATCTCGCTGCCCAGCACCCGGTAGCTGGCGCAGGTGGGCAGGCAAAAGCCGCAGTGGACGCAGGGGTCGGCGGCCTGGAGGGGCGAGGGGGCCGGCGGGGAGGAGGCGCTCATGGGGGGAGTCTGCCTGGGATGGCGCCGGACCGCCGAGCCGGGCTGATCAGATCGATGCCTGAGCCAGCAGCGTCAGGAAGAAATGGAATCGGGCTCGGTTGGTGGGAGTGGGGTCGAGCTGGACTCGTCCGGAAAGCAGTGCTGCCTGATCAAGGCGCTCAAAGCCTTCTGCCTGGCGTTTTCGCGCCTCAGCTGCAAGATCTCGCTCTCGAGCTGCTTCATCCGCAACTCGTGCTGAATCCTGCGCTGCTCGTAACCGGGATCGCGTCGCCAGTTGAGCATCGATAACCACTGTCGCCACCGAGGCAGCGATGAGAGGGATTCCCCATTGCTGCTGGAGCGGGAGGCTGTGGTCGGCGAGGGTGATGTGGTCATAGGAGGTGAACAGGGCGATCAGGCCGAAGATGAGGCCACCGAGCGACTGAATGAGGCCAAGGCGGTCGAGGCCTGGCCAGGGGATGGGTGATGGGGATAAGTCTGGCGGAGCCGACGGCTCCTCGCTGCCGGGTGGCGGCCCTGCGGCGCTGGGGGTTGGGGTCACGGGTGCGAGGCGATAACGAGTTGCGGAGGCTCCACACCATCAGTGCCACCAGTGGGCCTCGATCGTCACAACCATGCCTCGTATTGCTGGGCGTGGGGGTGAGTTCGCGCCTCAGCTGCAAGATCTCGCTCTCGACCTGCTACTGCTTCGCAGAAGATGCTCGTATAGATGTCAACCCCTCCTGGCAGACCGATTTGCCGATGCCGAGAGTGTGCAGCGGCCGGCTCTTAATCCGCCAAGCAGCCCGCCCGCAATGGGGG
>JBEIHT010000171.1:0-3207 GCA_040381155.1 Aphanothece sp. | reverse complement strand
CCCATCTGCACCACTGTGCCGGCACCCTGATGACGCTGATGGGGCAGCTGCGCGAGAGCGTCGACGTCCTCGAGACCCTCGTGGACGACAACCTCTGGCCCCTGCCCACCTACGGGGAGCTGCTGTTCGTGCGCTGAGGCGATCTTCGCCACGCCTCACCCCCCAGGGGCACCCCTGGGGGCACACGCCGGGGGAGCCCCCTGGCGCCGGAAGAGAGTCCGGGCTAGTACAGGTGTACGCCTACCTGTGTCGCCATGGTGCCGGTTCCCCTCTCCCGCCTGGAGCCCTCCCGCCCGGAGGCCGTCGAGGCCTGGCCTTGGCTGGATCGGGAGGTGCTGCAGGCCAGCCGCAGCCAGCGGGTGTGCATGACCTGCCATTTCTTCCGGCACCACCCGGCGCCGGGCGGCATTCCCCTGCTCACCTGCCACCTGCACCAGGGGCTGATCGCCCATGGCGACCACCTCACCCACCGCTGCAGCAGCTGGTGCGAAGACCTGCACCGCCGCCGCGGCTGGGCCCCCGAGGTGGCCTGAGCGACGGGCCGGATGCGGCGTGTGGGCTGGGTGAGCATCCGCCTGCGCCTGCCAGGCTGGCCGTGCCGAGAGTGCAACGTTCGGATGCCGTGGAGATCGCCGAGGCTTGCTGCCGCTCTGCGGGCCCTCGCCGCAGCAGGCACCACCGCCTGGCTCGGCGCTGACCTGCCGGCCCTGGCGGCGAGCCCTGCCCCAGCCACGCCGGCTGCCATCCCGGCCGCGACTTCTGCGCTGAAGCCACCGGCCGGGGATTTCCAGGCCACCGTGCTGTCGGTGGGGGATGGCGACACCCTGCGCGTGAGCCATGGCGGCGCGCCGCTGACGCTGCGACTGGCCTGCATCGATGCCCCGGAGATGGCCCAGGGCCCCTATGGCGCCCGCTCGCGCTCCTATCTGCTGTCGCGCCTGCCGCGGGGCCGCCAGGTGATGGTGCACCCGTACAGCACCGACCGCTACGGCCGCACGGTGGCGGAGGTGATCAGCGAGATCAACATCAACCTGGTGATGGTGGAGGACGGCCAGGCCTTCGCCTACCGCAAATACCTGCACCAGTGCGATAGCCAGGCCTACCTGGAGGCGGAATACCGGGCCTCACGCCACCGCTACGGGGTGTGGCAGGTGGAGGGCGGCATCACCAGGCCCTGGGATTTCCGCCACGGCCATCGGGCGGCGGCGATCCCCGATGGCAGCACCCCCGATGGCCGCCGCTACAGCTGCCGCACGATCGGCTCCTATGGCCGCGCTCAGGAGCTGCTGCGGCAGGGCCACACTTATCTCGATGGCAACGGCGATGGCGAGGCCTGCGAAACCCTCCGCTGAGAGGGCCGGCAAGCGCTGATCCGCCGCTCAGCCCCAGGCCCTGGGCACCGGAGCAGCCTCACAGGCGCCGGATGGGGTTCGGCTTTCCTCCACAGCCCGCCACGCAGAGTCGCGCCGGCGGCCGTAACGTTTTGTTGCGCACTTCGCACCGCTTCGTGGACAGCCTTTCCCTCTCACGCCAATTCACGCTCGAGTCCGGGTCGCGGGCCATCGACGCCTGCGAGGACCCGGCTGAACTGCGTCGGATCGCCAAGATGCTGCTCTCGGCCTGGCAGATGCAATCCGACCTCACCCGCCACTACGGCGCCCAGGCCCTGGGCCTGCCCAACCAGCTCTGAAGCCGAGGGGGCCTTGCGGCCCCCGGGCCCAGGCAGCCCCTCAGCGCTGCGGCCAGCCACCGATCAGGGCTTCGGAGCCAGGAAGCGGATCGGGGCCGAAGGCGCCAGCTGGCTGGTCACGTTGCCCTGCAGGGCATCGTTGCCCTCGATCCGGATGGCGCGCACGCCACTGCCAGGCCGGAAATCGAGTTGATTGAGGTTCACCCACACCATCTGGGGGGAGAGGGCCGAATCGAAGTAATACACCCTGTTCTTCTGATCGATCAGGGTGCGCCACCAGGTGGGCGAGATGTTGGGATGTTCCGGATCGGGCGTTCCCCAGGGCACCGAGATGTTGCGCATCACGCTCATCACCCCGGCCAGGGCCTGGCGGGTGTCGGTGGTGGGAGGCAGCTGCTGGTTGTAATACGAGCCGCGCACGAAGCGATCCGGCGACTGAATCGAACCGGGAAGCTCCTGGTTGCGGTTCTTGGTGCTCCAGAAGGCGTTGAGCTTGAGCTGCTCGCTGTAGATGGGGCTGTTGGTCATCACCTTGTACTCAGGGCCGTGATGGATCACCGGCTTGCCCTTGAGGTACTCGATCACCGCCGAATCACCGCTGGCATCGGACACCGCCATGTGCACCGTGGCCTTGGCCTTACCGCCAGGCCCGAACGGGATCGGCACGATCTGTATGCGATCGGCCTTGACGGCCTGCACCAGCTCCTTCACCGAGCCGTACTGGCTGAGCAGATAGAGGGTCCAGGCGGCAAAGGAGAGGCGGGGGCGGCTAGCGGAGGCCGTGGCCAGGCCGAAATCGTTTTCAGCCAGATAGAGCAGGTTGGCCGCCAGGCCCTTCTCATTGATGCCATCGAACACGCCATCCACCGACCCGCCGGGCTCGGTGCTGCCGCTCACCACCACGGAGCCGTAACGGGTGGTCCAGATCAGGGAATTCACGCCACCGGCGCCATCAAGGCGCTCACCGCGGGGATAGACGGTGAAGTGGGAATTGAAGCCGTAGGGCCAGTCCATCGAGCGGCCGGTGATCACCTGCTGGTCCGGGCCGGTCCAGGTGACGCGGGAACAGGCCAGAGCGGCGGAACCAACGGTGGTCAAGCAGCCAAGGGCGGCGGCGGCGGCGAGGGCCTTGAGGCGAAGGGACAGGGGCATGGCCAAGCAAGGGGACTGTCCCGCATTGTGTGCAGCGCAACGGGGAATGGCAGCGGCCGACCCGTGAATGCGAGGGCGGCGGCGGCGGCCGCAGAGCGCCGAGGATGGGCTGTGGATTTCAGCGTTCACGCCGCAGGCCCCCTTGATGCGCCCCACGCTCCGCCGCCAGCTGCTGCATCTGGCCACCGATCTGGCCGTGCTGATCGAAGACCCGGAGGATCTGGACCACGGCTTTGACCTGCTCACCCGCAGCTACTGCACCCCCGCGGCGGATGCCGCCCGGGCCGCCCTGCGCGCCGATCCGTCGATCCTGCCGCTGCTGGAGGAGCGCTACTGGGGGGTGTGGCCCAGCCCAACGGAGCTGG
>JBEIHT010000170.1:0-3444 GCA_040381155.1 Aphanothece sp. | reverse complement strand
GCCAATCCGCCTCCAACACCAACAACTCCTCGCGCCTCTCCTCGATCGAGGCCTTCGATCTCACCGGCTCCGGCAACAACGCTCTCAGCCTCGCCCTGGCCGACATCCAGGATCTCGCCGGCTTCAACTGGCTCAACAGCGATACCGCCAGCGGCCTCGGCCGCACCAGCGGCACCTACAGCTTCCCTGCCACCGAGCGACGCCACCAGCTGCTGATCACCGGCAACGCCGGTGACAGCCTCGCCGTCAGCGGCGCCACCTGGACGAACGCCGGCACCGTCATCTTCAATGGCAGCTTCAGCGGCAGCCTCAACGGCACGTTCAACGTCTGGAACAGCTCCGCGGGCCTGGGGCAACTGCTTGTGAATACCAGCCTCACCACCAGCGGGCTGGCGTAATCCACCTGAAGGCTGGTCGCTTCAGCCTGAGCCGCGGCTTGCGATGACCCACAGCCCCCCAACCGCCGACACCCCCCTCACGATCGTCACAGCCAGCCGGCTGACCGCCGAGGCGTTTTCCGCTGAATCCCTGCTGGGCCGGTCCCTGCGCCTGCCCGCCCACCGCAAATGCGACACGCGGATCCACACCGCCAACCGCGAGCCGCTCGGCGCCATCTACAACGAGGCCCTGGAGCAGCTCCATCCCGAGAGCCTGGTGGTTTGCTGCCATGACGACGTCTGGCTGGGCGAGGCCTGCCTGCGCACGACTCTGCTGGAGGCGCTGGAGCGCTTTGATCTGGTGGGGGTGGCCGGCAGCCGGCGGATCCATCCTGGCCAGCCCACCTGGTGGCTGCAGCCCGATGGCCGCACCTGGGACCATCCCCATCTGCTGGGCGAGATCCGCCATGGCGATCCCGGCGCCAGCGAGCCAATCCGCTTCGGGGCCAGCCCGGCGCCGGCCACTCTGCATGCCGCCGGAGTGCTCTTTGATCCCGCCTTCCACTTCTACGATCTGGATCTCTGCCGCAGTACCCTCGCCGCCGGCCTGCGCCTCGGGGTCTGGCCCCTGCCCCTGATCCACGCCAGCCCCGGCGCGGCCGGCAGCACCGACTGGCAGCTCGGCCTGGAGTGCTACCGGCGCAAGTGGGAGCCTTCCCTCAGCGCCAGCCCATCGCCCTCCTCCCCATCCATGACCAGCGCCACCCCGGCCTTCGAGATCACCACCTCCCGCCAGCTGCTCAGCTGGCTGGCCGAGCAGCACCTCTCGCTCGCCCTCACCACCTATCAGATCGGCAAGCTCTTCTCCCTCGGCCTCAAGGCCAATGGCGAACTGGCGGTGTTCGAGCGCACCTTCAACCGCTGCATGGGCCTCTGCCCCAGCGGCGATGGCAACGGCTTCTTTCTCAGCAGCCTCTACCAGATCTGGCGCTTCGAAAACATGCTCGGCCCCGGCGAGCAGGCGGACGGATTCGATCGCCTCTACGTGCCCCAGCTGGGCTTCACCACCGGCGACTGCGACATCCACGACCTAGCCATCGACGCCGACGGCCAGCTGGTGTTCGTCAACACCCTCTTCTCCTGCCTGGCCACCACCAGCGCCACCCACAGCTTCCGGCCCCTCTGGCGGCCCCCCTTCATCTCCCGCCTGGCGGCGGAAGACCGCTGCCATCTCAACGGCCTGGCGCTGCGCGACGGCCAACCGGGCTTCGTCACCGCCGTGAGCGCCTCCGATGCCGCCGATGGCTGGCGGGAACACCGCCGCGATGGCGGCGTGCTGATCGATGTGCAGGCCAACGAGATCGTGGCCAGCGGCCTGTCGATGCCCCATTCGCCGCGCTGGCATCAGGACCGGCTCTGGCTCTGCAACTCCGGCACCGGTGAATTCGGCACCATCGACCTGGCCAGCGGCCGCTTCGAGCCGCTCACCTTCTGCGCCGGCTACCTGCGTGGCGTCGCCTTCCACGGCAATTACGCCCTGCTCGGCACCTCCAAACCCCGCCACAACAAAACCTTCTCCGGCCTGCCCCTCGACGACGCCCTGGCCCAGCGCAACGTGGAGGCCCGCTGCGGCATCCAGGTGGTGGATCTGCACAGCGGCGACGCCGTGCACTGGATCCGCTTCGAGGGTCTGGTGGACGAGATCTACGACGTGATCACCCTGCCGGGGGTGCGCAACCCGTCGCTGATCGGCTTCGTCAGCGATGAAATCCGGCGGCTGATCTCGATCGAAGCGGAGCCGTAGGAGATTGCAGAAAAAACCTGCTCACAGGCCAGTTTTCCACCGCCATGAGCGGATTTCTGGCTTTAAACGACGAATTGTCGCTGATCAAGTCCGCAAAGAGCTCGATTTCGGCATCGTTGCCCTGTCTGCAAGGCATTGGTTGTGCTCTTTGTGCCACACCTCTGGGCTACTGGCTGTTCATGCCGTCTCCATCGCTGGCTACTCCTGCGGAGAAGAAGGACCCGCAGGTTCGTGCCATGGCCCGCGAATTGGCCGAGTATCGGGGCACCAGCGACACCGCCACCTTGCTGGAAACCCGGCTCGTGATCGAGCGGCAGATCGGTGAGACCGGCCAGGCCCAGCGCTTCGCCCTGCGCACCTCGCCAACCCTGAAAGCGGCCGATGCCGATCGGGCGGCCCTGGTGGGCTTGCCCCGGATCGGGGCATCAGGTGGCTTGCGGCTGATCGAGATCCCCAAGCTGCTGATCCGCGAAACCCACCACCGCACGCGCCACCTCCAAGGCCAGCGCCCCATCGCGTGCGTCGAACAGATCCACCGGAGCCTCGTCGCCGTCCGGATAACGACTGGCGGTGGTCATCCGCTGCAGCGTTTTCAGCTGCGGTTGGCGCAACGGGGCTGTGTCGAGGCCACACAACTCCAGGGCCAGGACCAATCGCTCGATCGAGTGGCTGCGCTCCGGTTCCTGATCCAGAGCCAGCAGCATGGAAACCTCCCGCGCTGGCATAGGCCGCCATGGCGAGATCGCTGTGGGCCTGGTGGGCTGCAGACGAAGCGCATCGCGGCAGATGCCCCGCCACCAGGGATCGTCGCCCCGCTGCCGCTCCAGCCAGCGGCCCTGGCTGAGGGCGATGACGTCGTCGGCCAGGCCAGCTCCCAGCAGGGCCTCGGACAGCTGATCCGCGGCGCTCTGATCCGGCGCCACCGCCAGCAGGTCCACATCCGAACGGGCATCCCAATCGCCCCGGGCCAAGGAGCCAAACAGCCACACCTCGGATCCGGCCCGTCCGGCCAGCAGGGGTTCGATGCTTTGGCGCAAGGTTTCGATCCGTTGACCGCGCAACTGCTGGCGGATCTCCTGCACGGTCGCCATGGGATCGCCTCGCCGCGATGAACCAATCTAGAAGAGCTCCTGCGGACTGGTGCAAAAGATGCGCACTAAGATGCGCACACCGACGGAGCTGGCGCGTGCGCACCACCCTGGAACTGCCGGATCCGCTCTTCGCACGGCTGAAGGCTCGAGCCGCCAGCGAGCGTGTGACTCT
>JBEIHT010000169.1:0-3494 GCA_040381155.1 Aphanothece sp. | reverse complement strand
TTGCGCAGCTCCTCGCTGATCTCCATCTCCTGGCCGCGGTCGATCACGAAGCGTTGGCGCAGCGCTTCCGGAATCGCCTGGGAGGCGGAGATCGGATAGGTGGCGCGCCGGGCGATCGTGAGGCTCGCCTCATCGAGAGCGGTGCCGAAGATCTTCAGCTGCTTGGCCAGCTCCGCCGGATGGCCCAGCACCTCGCTGACCACCATGGCGATCGAATAGAGCTCCTTGCCGGTGGCGCAGCCCGGCACCCACACCCGCAGGCGCTCGGCGGAACCGCGCTGATCGAGGTAGAGGCGCAGCAGCTCGGCCAGGGCTTCGAAGGCCGGCGGATCACGGAAGAAGTCCGTCACCGTCACCAGGATGTTCTGCACCAGCGCCTGCACCTCCTCCGCCTCGCCCACCAGCAGGGGGAGATAGGCCTCCAGGCTGCCCACCTGACGGATCGCCATGCGCCGCTGCAGCTGGCGCCGGAGGGTGGTCTCCTTGTACTGGGAGAAATCGATGCCCGTGGCGTGCCGGAGCTGGCGGGTCACCGCCTCGAGCCGCAGCGGCTCGCTCACCGGCAGGCGCTCACCGCTCCAGGCGCCATCGGCGGCCACCAGCTCCGCCAGGCGCCCGCCGATCGCCGCCGGATCCAGCACCAGTTCGGCCCCACCCAGGCTCACGGCGGCGCGGGGCATGGCGTCGAACTTGGCGCTCTGCGGCGACTGGGCGAGGGTGAGCCCACCGGCGGCCCGCACCGCCCGCACCCCCTGGCTGCCATCGGCGCCTGTGCCGGAGAGCACCACCGCCACGCCCCGCTCTCCCCAGTGCTCGGCAATCGACTCGAACAGCCGATCGATCGAAGGGCTCGGTCCAAAGCGGGGGGAGGGGGCGCTGAGCCTCAGCTGCTGCCCCTCCACCACCACATCGTGATTGGGGGGGCAGATGGCGATCACATCGGGCCGCAGGGGGTCGCCATCGCCGGCGCCCACCACCGTCAGCCCCGTGGTACGTGCCACCAGGTCCACGATCAGGCTGCGGTGTTCCGGCGCCAGGTGCTGGGCCACCACGTAGCTCACCCCACCGCCGGGCCGCAGATGGGCCGCCAGATCCTGCAGCGCCTCCAGGCCGCCGGCCGAGGCGCCGATGCCCACCACGTGCCTGAGGGCGGCCGGGTCGCTCGCTCGCTCTGCCACCCCGACCCCGCTGCCACCGCACAGCGTCAAGCTAGGCGGCGGCGCGGCGCGGCAACCGTCAGCGGTGGGCCGCCCGCGCCAGGAAATGCCTGTAGGGTTCAAAGCGAGGTCATCCACCCGCACCTTCCGGCTTGAGCAGCACAGCGGCGGCGGCCACCGGCCAGCAGGCGCTCAGCCACTCCAGCCAGGGCGAGGGGCAGGGGCAGGGGCAGGGCCGACCCTGGGAGCGCCATCCCGAGGCGGCGGCGTTGGTCAATCCCTTTCGCGGGCGGCTGATCCTGCACGAGGATCTGGCCTGCACCAGGGCGCTCTACGCCCAGGCGCTGCCCCTGGAGGAGATCGGCAACCCCACGCCCGCTGCCCCCTGGTGGCACTACGGCCTGGCGCTCAGCGTGGGAAGCCTGCCGGTGGTGGCCGGCATCCATCCGCCCCTGCGGATGACGGTCCGGGAGCAGCGGGGGCTGAGCGTGTTCCTCGGCTACGCGGGAGAGCAGCGGGCGCATCAGGCCGGCCGGCGCTGGACCTGCCCGGCCGACGGTTGCCTGATCCTCTGCGGCGAGGCCTTCGCCTGGGAAAGCGACCTGGTCAGTGGCCTCAGCTTTTCGCTCTCGCTGGAGCGCCTGCTGGCGACAGCCCAGGCGATGGCGGGGCTGGAGGCCGCACCCGCCGCCTGGTCCGCGCGGTTGCAGCGCAGCCAGGCCTGCGGCCTCTCCGCCGACCCGGAGGGGGTGCCGCTGCAGGCCCTGCTGCGCCAGGAATGGGCCAAGGCCGACGCCCTGTTGCGCTACAGCCATGCCCTGCTCGATGGCCTGCAGCTCGACGACCAGATCCACCGGCTGATGGCGGCGCTGCTGCTGCCGGAGCTGCGCCTGGAATCCCCCCTGCATCGCCTCAGCCAGAACGAGCAGCGGGGGCGCGACAGCTTCGATGACCTGGTGGATTACATCCGGCTCCACCTGGCCGAACCGCTCACCCTCACCATGCTGGAACAGCGGAGCCACTACTCGCGGCGGGCGCTGCAATACGCCTTCCGCAAACGGCTCGGCTGCACGGCCACCCAGTGGATCCGCCGCGAGCGGCTGGAGCTGGCCCGGCGCGATCTCCAGCATCCCGGGCCGGGCGACTCCGTGGCGGTGATCGCCCTGCGCTGCGGCTACCGCTCGCTGAGTTTGTTCAGCGTGGAATTTCAGCAGCGCTTTCACGTCAAACCCTCCCAGCTGCTGCGGGAGGCGCGGGCCAGCCAACCCGCTGGCCGCGACTCCTGATCCCGAGCGCCGCTCAGCGGCGCCGCGACGCGGACGGCCCCACCGTATGGATGCCGTGCACCGCCACCCCGAAGAGCGGCGAGGCGTGCACGTCGTCGATCTCCACCGGAATCGGGGCCTCACTGGCGCGCAGCGGCTCCAGAAACCACTGGCCGTTCTGGCGCGCCAGCGGGCGGATCAGGAACTCGCCCCGGTGGGCCACCACCACCAGATGGCCTGGCTGCGGGCGGAGCGAGCGGTCGATCACCAGCAGGTCACCGTCGAGCACGCCGCGGCTGCGCAGGCCGTGACCGGCCACCCGCATGTAGAAGGTGGCAAGCGGGTTGGGCGCCAGCAGCTCGTTGAGATCGGGGTCGTCTGGGCCGGAGCCGCCGCCGCGGAAGGGGATCGGGGTATCCAGGGGGAGGTCGTCGAGCACCGGGGGTCGGCGAGCGGAACAGATGTTCTAGTCGCTGTCTGGGGTGCGGCGGCGGCCTGACGGCGGCGACGGGAGGAGGGATCAGGAGGAGCAGCTGTAGTGGGAGATGCCGCCCGCATTGAAAAATTCCCGGGGCTTCAGGCGGTCGTAGGTCGCCTCCTCCGCCGCCGTCGCTGGCGCGTCGTAAGGATGGCTGAACAACGCCTGCAGCTCCTGGATCGGGCCGTAATCCCCCTGGGCGGCCCGTTCATAGGCCGGTGCGATCAACCATTCGCGCCAGGTGATGCGGGGATTGAGGCGTTGCATCGCGGCCGCTGTCGCCTCGGGGCTGCCGCCGCTTGTGATCGACTGCCGCCAGCGTTGCAGCCACGGCTGCCAGCGCCCCTCCAACTGCTCGCTGCTGGGCTGGTAGAAGCTCTCCTGAAGGGAGGAGAGCTGGTCGGGAAGCTGCGAGAGCCTGCGGAAGAAGATCGTGTAGTCCGCCTGGGAAAGCACCAGCAGCTGCAGCAGCTCGCTCACCAGGGAGGCGTCGTAGCGGCTCAGGCCGAGCTTGCCGGCCCACATCGCCTCGAGCTCCTGGCCCATCGCGGCGGCGAAGCCGTCGCGGAGCTGATCGAGCCTGGCCAGGGCCGG
>JBEIHT010000168.1:0-3552 GCA_040381155.1 Aphanothece sp. | reverse complement strand
GATCCAGCCAATCCACCACATCCCGGCCCCGGTAGCGGCGCGGCGAGCGGGGCGCTGAGCCCACGCTCAGGTGCACCTCACGGCCGGCGAGGAACAGATCCTCGGCGATCTGGGCGCCGGACTGGCCGCTGCCGACCACCAGCACCGCACCCGGCGGCAGCGCCTCGGGGTTGCGGTAGTCGCGGGCGTCGAGCTGGAGCAGCTCGGCGGGCAGCCTTGCCGCATCGGCGGGGCGGCGGGGCTGGTGGTAGCCGCCGGTGGCCACCACCACGTGCTCCGCTTCGAGCTCACCCTCGCTGGTGTCCAGCCGATACCCCGTGCCGCTGGCCCGCAGCCGCTCCACGCCCACCCCTTCGCGCACATCCGCCCCCACCCGGGCTGCAAACGTCTGCAGGTAGGCCACGATCTCGCGCTTGGCCATGAAGCCCTCCGGGTCGTCGCCCCGATACGGAAACTCCGGCAGGCGGCATTGCCAGTTCGGGGTCACCAGGCAGAAGGAATCCCAGCGCTGTTGGTCCCACGCATAGCCGATGCGGTGCTTTTCGAGCACCAGCGGTTTCACACCCCGCTGCTGCAGCGCCTGGGCCACCGACAGGCCGGCCTGGCCGGCGCCGATCACCACAACGGGTCGCCGCATGGAAACAAAACTCAGAGATAATTTTACGTTCCCATGGCTGGTTCAGGGAGTTCGTAGCGACGCACACGGAACGCTGGCTTCTGGTCGCCACGCTTCAAGTTCCTGACTTTTGGTGGCATCGGCGACACTTTTGCCGCCGGCCTGGGGGCAAGGTTTGGCCGCCGCTCCTCCCTGCGCCGGAATGCCAGCCGTCAGCAAGCCCGCCAACCAACCGGGTGATTTTCTTGTCGATTACGAAGAGAAGGTGTTCCCCGATGTCAAGGCGGAACCCGGCGAGAAGGCCCTGATCACCTTCCACACCGTGGCCTTCGAGGGCTCCATCGGCCTGGTGAACCTGCTGCAGGCCAGCCGCCTGATCAACAAAGGATTCGAAACCTCGATCCTCCTCTATGGCCCCGGTGTCACCCTCGGTGTGCAGCGCGGCTTCCCCAAACTCGGCGACGCCGCCTTTGACGGCCATCTCAACTTCAACGCCCGCCTGCAGAAGTTCATGGACCAGGGCGGCAAGGTGTACGCCTGCCGCTTCGCCCTGCAGGCCCTCTACGGCCACGGCGAAGGAGCCCTGATGCCCGGAATCACGCCGGTCAATCCCCTCGATGTGCTCGACATCGTGCTGCTGCACCGCAAGGAGGGGGCCTTCATCCTCGACACCTGGACCCTGTGAGCTGAGGTCCTCCCGCCGCTGAGCCGCCATGGAGCCCACGATCAAGGTCGCCGCCGCCCAGGTGCGCCCCGTTCTCGGCAGCCTGCAGGGCTCCACCGAGCGCGTGCTGGCCGCCATGGCGGAGGCGGCCGGCCAGGGGGTGGAGCTGATCGTCTTCCCGGAGACGTTTCTGCCCTATTACCCCTATTTCTCCTTCGTGGAGCCGGCGGTGCTGATGGGCCGCTCCCACCTCGCCCTCTACGAACAGGCCGTCACGATTCCCGGGCCGGCGATCGAGGCGGTGGCGGCCGCCGCCCAGCAGCACGCCATGCATGTGCTGCTCGGGGTGAATGAACGCGATGGCGGCAGCCTTTACAACACCCAGCTGTTGATCGATGCCGCCGGCCAGATCCGGCTGAAGCGGCGCAAGATCACCCCCACCTATCACGAGCGCATGGTGTGGGGCCAGGGCGATGGCGCCGGCCTCCAGGTGGTGCCCACCGCCCTCGGCCGCATCGGCGCCCTCGCCTGCTGGGAGCACTACAACCCCCTGGCCCGCTTCGCCCTGATGACCCAGGGCGAGGAGATCCACTGCGCCCAGTTCCCCGGCTCCCTGGTGGGGCCGATCTTCAGCGAGCAGACCGCCGTGACGCTGCGCCACCACGCCCTGGAGGCCGGCTGCTTCGTGATCAGCGCCACTGCCTGGCTCGATCCGGCCGATTACGCCGCCATCACGCCGGATGCGTCCCTGCACAAGGCGTTCCAGGGGGGCTGCCACACGGCGGTGATCAGTCCGGAGGGGCGCTATCTGGCGGGCCCGCTGCCGGAGGGGGAAGGCCTGGCGATCGCCGAACTCGATCGCTCCCTGATCACCAAACGCAAGCGGATGATGGACAGCGTGGGCCACTACAGCCGGCCCGATCTGCTGGGGCTGCGCATCAACACCGCCCCCGCCACGCAGGTCACGGATCTGGCGGCGGAGCTGGGCGGCCTGGAGGCGGAGGTGAGCCATGTCTGAGCTCGGCCGGCTCGTCACCGAACTGCAGGTGCATGGCGTGGCTGAGGCCGCCGTGGCCGGCAACCCCGGCCGCCGCGGCGGCGCCGGACCCTCCGACCACCGCGCCCTCACCATCGACGGCACCACCGTGATGGTGCCCGTTTACAACAACCTGGCCCCGGATTCCCCCTATCGCCTCCAGAGCGACGGCGGCGCCGTGGCCCTGGCCGACCGCCACGGCACGCCCCTCACCGCCGTGCAGGCCACGGCCGAGCCCGCGTTCTACGGGCTGCACACCGCCGAGGGCATTCCCTACCGCGCCATCGCCCTGCTGCACGGCCGCGATGTGCTCGCCACCACCCTGCTGCAGACCTGCATCCGCTTCCGCGATCGCCGCGATTCCTGCCAGTTCTGCGCCATCGAGCAATCCCTCGACGACGCCCGCACGATCGTGCGCAAGACCCCCGAGCAGGTGGCCGAGGTGGCGGAAGCCGCCGTGCGCCTCGATGGGGTACAGCAGCTGGTGATGACCACCGGCACCCCCAACAGCGACGACCGGGGCGCCCGGATCATGGCCGACACCGCCCGGGCGGTGAAGCGCCGCGTGGCCATCCCGATCCAGGGCCAGTGCGAACCGCCGGAGGATCCGCTCTGGTACACCCGCATGAAGGAGGCGGGGGTGGACAGCCTCGGCATGCACCTGGAGGTGGTGGAGCCGGAGGTGCGGCGCCGCATCCTGCCCGGCAAGTCGGAGCTGAGCCTGGAGCGTTACTACGAGGCCTTCGCCCAGGCGGTGGCGGTGTTCGGGCGCGGCCAGGTGACCACCTACCTGCTGGCGGGGCTCGGCGACAGCGCCGAGGCCCTGATCGCCTGCAGCGAGCGGCTGATCGCGCTGGGGGTGTACCCCTTTGTGGTGCCCTTCGTGCCGATCGCCGGCACCCCCCTGCAGCACCACCCCGCCCCCGCCACCGATTTCATGGTGGGCGTGTACACCGCCGTGGCCGAGCGCCTGCGCGCCTCCGACCTCAGCGCCGCGGCGATGGCCGCCGGCTGCGCCAAATGCGGCGCCTGCTCCGCCCTCTCCCTCTTCGAAACCGCCCCGGCGGCCGCGCCCTGAGCCATGTTCTTCATCGATCCCAGCTCCCACTCGATCGGCCGCAGCCTCAGCTCGGCGCCCGCCTCCTTCACCCCCTCGGTGCGCTGGGGCATCGGCATCGACGCCGACGACTTCCGCCTCTCCCCCACCGCCAGCTCCGAGCGCTTCTCCTTCCACCT
>JBEIHT010000167.1:0-3770 GCA_040381155.1 Aphanothece sp. | reverse complement strand
GGGGCGCTGCGGCAGGCGCTGGCGATCGGGGGTGGGCAGGGGCCGTTGTGCCACTGGTATCGGTTGGGGCAGGGCTGAGCCGGCGGGGGCCTGGGACGGGGACGTTTGCAGCAGTCGGAGGCCGACTTTCGCCGCAATGGACGGCCGATTTTTTCTGCATTGGAGTGTCGACATCTGCTGCAGTAAAAGTCCGATGTTTGCGGCATTAGAATCGGCGGTGTCTGCCGCATGGGCCTGCGGCAAAACGCGCACTGCCATGCAGCGAGCCGCCTCCGCGGTGCTGTTGGATGTGGATGCTGCGGCGCGCCAGGCTCTGGCGGTGGATGCCTCCGAGGAGCCTGGCCAGTTCCTGCTCACCGGTTCGGCCGTGCCGGCCGATGACGCCGCGCGCCACACGGGGGCGGGGCGGTTTGCGTTCCTGCGGCTGCGGCCGATGGCGCTGGTGGAGAGCGGCGCCGCTGGCGGAGGCGTGTCGTGCCGCCCGCGACTACCTGGAGCAGGTGCGCCAGGTGGATGGGCAACGGGTGGATGGTCGGCGCCGGGATCCCCAGCGGTTGGGGGCCCCATCTGCGCTCCAAGGCGGCGTTGCGCCAGGCGCCCCGGCGTCATTTTTGCGATCCCTCCCTGGCGGTGGTCTGCGGCAGCGGCTACGGATACCGCCGCGCCGATGGCATCAGCGTGGTGCCGGTGGGGGCGTTGGGGCTTTGAGCCGGCGGCCATTTGCTGGCGGTGGCCCATTGCTGGCAGCAGCGCTGAGGGGCCATAACCTGAGCCTCCACGGCCCTGATTCGCTCCGCCATGGCCATCCCCGGTGCCCGGCAACGTGCGGCTGCGCTGGCGCAGCCGCATCTGGGCCCATCAGGAACCGCTGGCGGAGGGGGTGGCGCTCACGATGGTTCGCATCCCGGCTGGCAGCTTCGCGATGGGGGCGCCGGAGACGGAGGCAGACAGCCGCGAGAACGAGCGGCCCGTGCATCGGGTGACCCTACGGGAATTTCTTTTGGGGCAAACTCCGATTACCCAGGCCCAGTGGCGGGCGGTGGCGGAGTGGGAGAGGCCAGAGAACGTTAAGGCGACGCGGTGGCCCAAGTCGCTGGATACCGATCCGGTGGCGAAGCTGGGGGATCCCGAGCGTTTTCGGGGGGAGCAGCGGCCGGTGGTGAATGTGAGCTGGATGGAAGCGAAGGCGTTTTGCGAGCGGCTGCGGCTGCGCACAGGCAAGAACTACTCGTTGCCGAGCGAAGCCCAATGGGAATATGCCTGCCGGGCGGGCACGACCACGCCATTTTTTTGGGGGGAAACGATAAGTTCGGAGCTAGCTAACTATGATGCTCGCAAAGTGTATGATGATGGCAAAAAAGGTGAGTATCGCCAGCAAACCATTGAGGTAGCCAGCTTCCCCGCAAACCCTTGGGGATTGCATGACATGCATGGCAATGTGTGGGAGTGGTGCCTGGATCATTGGCACGAGAGCTATGCGGGGGGCGCCAAAGGATAGAAGCGCCTGGCTCAATGAGGATGCCAATAAAAGCCAAGATCAAAGTTGGCGGCTGCTGCGCGGTGGCTCTTGGGGTAACCACCCCAGGGACTGCCGCTCGGCTGTCCGCGACAGCAACCTCCCGGACGGCCGCTTCCGCAGCATCGGTCTCCGCGTCTGTTGCCTCCCCCAGAACTAAATTCTTTACCCTTAAACTCTCTAGTTCTTTATACTTATCTGTCGGCTGTTGGTGGTCGCTTTCGGATAGACAAACGGTGTTCCAATAGCGCCGTAGGCGCTGAGAATTTTTTTCTCCACACCGTCCATGCCTGAGGCATGCGGGTCCTACTGGCGCCAAGCCGCCAGGTGCACCAGCGCAATCCTGAACCACCACCAAGCTTCACCCCTCCGCCCGCAACCGCTCCGCCAACTCCGCCAGGCCCACCACCTCCACCCCATCCGCCAAGGGGTAGCCAGCGGCGGCCGGAGTCACCACGAAGCAGCGTTCGGGCTGGAGGTCGGCGCGGGCCTGGTGGAAACCCTTGCCCAGGCGAGGGCTGAGGCTGCGTTTCACCTCGATCGCCCAGCGGCGCTGGTTAGGCCACTCCAGCACCAGGTCGAGCTCCACCCCGGCGGCGGTGCGGTAAAACCAGCCCTCACAGCCCGGCGGCGCCACCGCCAGCAGGGTTTCCACCACAAAACCCTCCCAGCTGGCGCCGGCCACCGGATGGCCGAGCACCGCATCGCCATCGTCCAGGCCCAACAAGGTGTGCACCAGGCCGCTGTCACGCACGAACACCTTCGGGGAGCGCACCAGACGCTTGCCCACATTCGCGTGCAAGGGAGCCAGCCGGCGCACCAGCAGCAGGTCCACCAGCAGGTCGAGGTAGCGAGTCACGGTTTTGCCCTCCACTCCCAGCGCCCGGCCCAGGCTGGCGGCATTCAGTAGGGAGCCCTGGCTGTGGGCGAGCATCGTCCAGAAGCGGCGAAGGGTTTCCGCCGGGATGCGCGGCCCCAGCTGGGGGATGTCGCGCTCCAGGTAGGTGCGCAGAAACTGTCGGCGCCATTCGGCGCTGCCGGCCTCACTGCGGGCCAATACGCTCTCGGGGAAGCCGCCACGGATCCAGAGCAGGTCCTGGAAGCCGGGTCCGAGCTCCAGCAGGTTGAGGCCCTGCAGCTCCAGGAAGGCGATGCGGCCGGCCAGCGATTCGCTGCTCTGGCGGATCAGCTCCACCGACGCCGAACCCAGCAGCAGGAAGCGTCCAACGCCCCGGCCGCTGCGGCGGCCGGCGTCGATCAGGCCGCGCAGCTCCGCGAACAGCTCCGGCAGGCGCTGCACTTCATCGAGGATCACCAGCTTGTCGGCATGGCGCTCCAGGAATAGGGACGGTTCCGCCAGCCGGGCCCGATCGGCCGTGGCCTCGAGATCGAGATACAGGCTGGGGAGCGACGCCGCCAGCTGCAACGCCAGGCTGGTCTTGCCCACCTGGCGCGGCCCGAGCAAGGCCACGGCCGGGAACTGCTCCAGCCGCTGCCGCAGCCGCTCGGCCTGCAGCCGCGGAATCCAGCCCGGTTGTCCTTGCAAATCGGGCATGGCGTGCCGGATTTACAAGGAAGTTTAGGGCGGCAGGGTTTGCTGGAGGGTTGGTGGTGATGGCGTAAGCGGTGATGGTGTTGGTGTTGTTGGCGGTATCTGGGCCACCCGCTGGTCCAACTTCTGCCCAGCCCGCTCGTACAGCACCAGCCCGTCCCGCTCGATGTGATCCAGCAAGGCGGGATGGCGGAGGCAGGCGTGGCAGGAAAGGTCGATCACCCAGGGCGGCAGCAGGTCGTCGAGCTCGGCATCGATCCGGGCGAGCGTGGTGCTGCTGAGATCGGGGCCGAGCAGGGTGAGGTCGATGTCGGAGGCGGGGGCAAAACGATGGATCACCTCTGAGGCGATCTGCTGGGCCCGCTCCAGGTTGTAGGTGTGGGACGACTGGTTGCGCGCCTTGATCATCGCCGCGGATCCAGCCAGGATTGCTCAGCGCACCGAGGGGACGTCTTGAATAAGCTGTTGAAGCTTTGTCGGTGTCAGACGAGCTGCTTGTCCAAGACCAGACTTTTTAGAAACTCCGGCGCGAAGTCGGCACCATTCGGCCAGCAGACGGTTCGAAGCTCGGGATCGACATAGGC
This sequence comes from Aphanothece sp., assembly GCA_040381155.1. Classification (GTDB taxonomy): domain Bacteria; phylum Cyanobacteriota; class Cyanobacteriia; order PCC-6307; family Cyanobiaceae; genus Cyanobium. Next base: position 118 of record JBEIHT010000167.1, on the reverse strand, counting down.
CTGTTTGAAGTGTTCAGGATCCAGAAGCTCTTCAAAGATGGGGCCTGTCAGCTCTGCAGCCAGGTCGACTTCGCCATGGGTTCCATCGTCGAATTGAAGGGCGATACAATGAGCTGAG
>JBEIHT010000166.1:0-3827 GCA_040381155.1 Aphanothece sp. | reverse complement strand
AGCGGGCATGGGCGAGGTTGCGGGTCTGCAGCACCTGCTGCTGCCAGTAGCTGTATCCCTTGCCTTGGGAGCTGGTGGGGATGTGGAAGGCCGCAATGGTGATCAGAAACGGCAGCAGGGTCGCCAGGCCACGCAGGGGCACCGCAACGGCAGCGATGGCACGCAACAGGCCATCACGACGCAACAGGCCATCACGACGCAGCAGGCCGATGTAATCATCGAGGTCTTTGTCAATCAGTTGCTCCCCATTGATCGCGCCATCGCTCAGGAGCTCCGGGCGCTGATGGGAGGTGTTGATGGCCCGCTTCTGAATGAGCTGCCCCGCGTATTCACCCGTGAGGGCATGGTGGCTTTAATGCGTATGCCACTGCTGGGCATTCATGCCGGTCACCAGACTGGCGAGGTTCAACCATGCAGCTTCCGCGGCGCTATCGAGGCCGTCGCCATGGATGTGCAGGATCTCGTGCTGGAGATTGAGGATCGTGAGGGCCAGGATTCCGGCGCTGAACGCGAGCCAATCGGCCGTGGAGGTACCGCGAACAACAACCGCCTGCAGCGCCATGCAGGCTGCATAAAGCCCAGCTCCCAGGCCGAAGTACACGATGTAGACACCCCAGAGCTTGCACCAGGCCGACTCCGGCGGCACGGGTGGGTGGGGCGCTCCAGGGTGGACGACCATACGAGAAGTCAAGCCGACGGTGGCCGATTCGGTTCCCCGTCCGCTCGATTCGGTGCTCCGAACCCTGGTGGTGAGGCCCGTATCGATCGGTTCGGTTCGCCGCTTTCTGGCAGCGATTGCTTGCCGCCACAGTGAATGCACCGGGGGCGATGCCCTCCACGCCATTCGAATCATGCTCAGCCGCCGTTCTTCCTCTCCTTTCGAACTGTTCGACCGCCTCGAGCAGCAACTCAGCCAGCAGCTGCAGACCGCCGAGCGCGTACCCGCCGCCGAGGTTCATGAAACCCCTGAAGCCTACGAGGTGGTGCTCGAACTACCAGGCGTTGATAAGGCTGCCATCGAGGTGAAGGCCACCGAGCGCACCTTGCTGATCAGCGCCGAGCGCCGCAGCCAGCGCCAGCTGGGCGGCCAGCCGTCTGGGGCCGAAGTCCCCGGCACTGGCAACGACATCCCCGCCGCGGTGGAGAAGGTCCGCGGACCCCTGCTGAGCGAGTTCCGCTACGGCACCTGGAGCCGCAGCTTCCGCTTCCCCGTCGCCATCGAGCGCGAGCAACTGCAGGCCGTCTATCGCGACGGCCTGCTCACCGTCACCGCCCCCAAGGCCAACACGGTGAGCACCGTGACCGTGAAGGTGGAGGGCTGATGCGCTGAGCCCCGCGCGTGAGAGCCCCTGCCCCCGGCTCCGGCTGGGGGCTTTCTCTTCCTTGGGATCCGCATGCCTTGCATGCTGCTGCTCTGCATCGCAGCAGCACGGCGGGAGGCTCTGACTGTGGCGAGAGGCTCCGGCGAGGCGTAGGGAGCCATTCACAGATCCATCCCTGCATTCACGGCCGAGCGGTGGCGCTGCTGTGTGTGTGGAGCGGCCAGGTGCTGACCGTGGCGCCACTGGGAGCCACTGCCGTGCTGCTGTTCGGCTATCGCCGCAGCCCCCTGGCCCGGCTCCGCAAACAGGAGATCAAGACCGGCGGGCTGCTGGACATCCAGCCCGGTCCCTTTGGGCCGATCAATCTGCAACCCTGGTACTCCTATCGCCTCAACGTCTGCATGCTCCTCCTGGTGAGCCACCGCATCTCCGGTCGCTGATCCCCTGCCGCTGGTCCCCTGCCGCTGCATCCTTGCGCTCCCGTCTGGCGGCCCTGCCGCGCACCGTATGGATCCTGGGCCTGATCAGCCTGGTGAACGACGCCGCCAGCGATCTGATCTATCCGCTGCTCCCCCTTTATCTCACCTCGGTGCTGATGGCCGGCCCCCGCGCCCTGGGGCTGATCGAGGGCATCGCCGAGGCCAGCGCCAGCCTGCTCAAGCTCGTGTCCGGCGTGCTCAGCGACCGCAGCGGCCACACCCGCCCCTGGATCATCGCCGGCTATGGCCTGGCGGGCCTGGCCCGGCCCCTGATCGCCCTCGCTTCCAGCTGGCCGGCGGTGCTGGTGCTGCGCTTCGCCGATCGCCTCGGCAAGGGGCTGCGCAGCTCCCCCCGCGATGCCCTGCTGGCGGCGGCGGTGGCCCCCGGCCAGCGGGGTCTGGCCTTCGGCCTGCACCGGGCCATGGACAACGCCGGCGCGGTGCTCGGCCCGCTGCTGGCCGCCGGCCTGCTGGCCCTGCACCTGTCGCTGCGCCAGATCATCGCCTGGTCACTGCTGCCCGGGCTGCTCTGCACCGCCCTGGCCCTGGTGCTGCGCGAACCGCGGCCGGAGCCGACAGCCGCCTCACCCCCGCAGCCCGCGCCCGAGCCGAGCCCGATCCACTGGCGCCTCTCGGCCCTGCCCGTGCCCCTGCGCCGCTACCTGCTGGTGGTGGGCCTGTTCACCCTCGGCAACGCCTCCAACGTGTTCCTGCTTCTGAGGGCCCGCCAGCTCGGGGTGGGGGAGGCCCAGATCCCCCTGCTCTGGGCCACCCTCTCCGCCGTGGCGATGGTCGGTTCGGCACCCCTGGCCGGCTGGTCGGACCGCTTCGGCCGGCGCCGCCTGCTGGTGGCCGGCTATGCCAGCTACGGACTGCTCTATCTGCTGATCGGCCAGCTGCGCAGCGGCAGCCTCTGGCTCTATCCGCTGTTCGCCGGCTACGGGCTCTTCCTCTCCGCCACCGAGGGGGTGGAGAAGGCGCTGGTGGCCGATCTGGCCTTGCCCGGCGAGCGGGGCACCGCCTTCGGCTGGTTCAACCTGGTCACCGGCCTGGCGCTGCTGCCCGCCTCGCTGCTGTTCGGTGGGCTGATGCAGCGCTTCGGCGCCCAGGTGGCCTTCAGCGTGTCCGCCGGCTGGGCGCTGCTGGCGGCAGCCCTGCTGGCCAGCGTGCTCGGGGAGCGGCAGGGCTAATCTCGGCCGAGGAGCGGCGTGCCGATGATCTGGGAAATCATTCTGTTCGCCATTGTGCTGAGCATCGATTCCTTTTCGGCAGCCTTTGCGATGGGCTTCCGTCATTTCTCACCCCGCCGCGCCTTTTCCTTTGCCTTCAGTTCCGCCTTCGCCGAGGGTGGCGCCACCGCGATCGGCTTCCTGCTGGGCCGCATCGCCAAGGATCTGATCGTCGATTACGACCACTGGGTCGCCTTCTTTCTGCTTGTTGCCGTGGGCGCCCACATGTGCTGGGAGGCCTATCACCACAATCCCGACGAAACCCCGGAAGCGGAAGATCCCCGCACCCACAGCTTTCTGAAGATTCTGTTTGTGTCCACCGTCACCAGCATCGATTCGCTCGGTGTCGGCGTCACCCTCGGCCTGGCGGGCAATCCGATTGTTGCCTACGCCATCGCCATCGCCGTGGCGGCCTTCGCCTCCACCTACCTCGGCCTGGGCCTGGCCAAAAGGATGCCCGCGGCCTTCGGCAGTCGGCTGGAGATCGTGGGGGGCGGCGTGCTGATCGCCCTGGGCTTCAAGATGTTGTCCATCTAGCCCACGTGCCGGCCGGCCGCCGGGCATTGTGGAGAGTCCTGACGGGTCCCTGCGATGCCCCCCCTGCCGCCGCCCGAACCCTCCCGGCATCTGGAGACCACCGCCAGCCTCGACGCCCGCAAGATCCGCTTCGAGATCAACCGGATCGAGCTGCCGATGGGGGTGGAGGGCAGCTTCGGGATCATCCGCCACCCCGGCGCCTCCCTGGCGGTGCCGGTGCTCGACGACGGCCGGGTGCTGGTGCTGCGCCAGTACCGCTT
>JBEIHT010000165.1:0-3879 GCA_040381155.1 Aphanothece sp. | reverse complement strand
GCTCCCGTTCGGTCACGGCCGCCCCCAGGAAGCCCCCCGCTGCTGGGCATGCTTGCGGCTGCTGCAGAGTTGCACCATTCAAGAAGCCATGGCCCTTGCCAGACAACACCCGCAGGGCTTAGACTTAAGCCGAAGGATGCTTATAAGAAGCCCCCTTTTGGATTTAATCTTCTAGCCTAGCTAATGATCTTTCAGGAAGCCGCCAGGCGGATTTTGCCAAAATCCGTTCGAGAAGCCTACAAGGAGTGGATTTTTTTTGAGGCTATCCACCGGTTCCGGTTTCAAGGCTCGCCCGCCGAGGTGAAAGCTGATATTCAAGCAAAGTACAACCACCAGAGTGAGCTTCTGAATATTTTTACAAGTAATCACAGCACCATTGTTCACAAATGGCATCACTACATCCCCCTGTACGACCGCTATTTTTCTGCCTTTCGTGGCCAGCCAATCAGGTTTCTTGAAATTGGCGTCTTCGAGGGAGGAAGCCTCAAGATGTGGCGTGATTACTTCGGTGAACAGGCAATTATTTTCGGAATCGACATCAACCCCAAGTGCAAGCAGTTTGATGGTGTTGGCGGCCAGGTTCGCATTGGATCGCAGGTGGACGCTGCCTTCCTCAACGCCGTCATTGAGGAGATGGGCGGGGTGGACCTCATCCTTGATGATGGCAGCCACCACATGAAGCATGTTCCTGAAACGCTCAGGCATCTGTTTCCCCGTCTGAGCGATGGCGGAATGTACATGATTGAGGATTTACATGCGGCCTACTGGAAGGGCTTTGGCGGCGGCTTCAGGTCGTCGGCTAACTTCTTTCGCACACTATTCGATATCGTTGATGATATGCATCGTTGGTATCACCGCCATCGTTCGAAGCAAGCTGCGATCAGCCATGCCTGCTCCGGTATCCACATCCATGATTCCCTGATCGTCCTCGACAAAAACCAAACTCATCCACCCGTGCACTCAGCCCTGGGTCAACCTCCCCTGGGCACCTGAGCCACTGCGGCCCGTGAGCCCCCAGCGGCGCCGCCAGGCGCAGGTGCTCTCACCGCTGCCCTGGAGCTGCCGCCGCGCCCGCTCCGCCAGGATTTCAGCCACCGTGGCGGTCCCGTGGGGGTCGCGGTAGGGGGCCGCCGCCCGGGTGTGGAGATGCTCCTCTTCCATGGTGGAGAGGGGCCGGAGCGCGTCGACGGTCGCCAGCGGCGAGGGGCTGGCCACCGTTCCGCCACTCCAGCGCTGGGAGGCCCCTGCGCCAGGCCCCTGCGGCACCCCCCGGATCGCCGCCACCTCCAACCCCAGAGCCCGCAGGCTCGCCCGGAAGGCAGCGGCTGATCCGTAGCTCACCAGCCGCCCCCGGGGCGCCAGCAACCGCGCCAGCCCCCCCAGAAACTCCTGCGTCCACAGTTGCGGGCAGCGGCGGGGCGAGAAGGCATCCAGCCACACCAGATCGCAGCCCCCCAGCAACTCCGGTGCCACGTCCGCCAACCGCGCCCGCGCATCGCCCCACAGCAGGGTTGGGCCGCCCCCCAACCGCTCCAGCTCCGCCAGCACCTCCGGCGCCCACGCCTGGCGAAACTCCGGCGCCGCCAGGGCCAGCTCCAGGGGTCGCCGATCCAGTTCCAGCCCCCACCAGCGCAACGCCAGCCCCCGGGCCCGGCAGGCCTCCAGGAGCGCGGCCGTGTTGGTGCCGGTGCCCACCGCCACCTCCATCACCGTGAGGGCCGCCCCCGGCGTGAAGCGCTCCAGCTCCGAGGGCAGCACAAATGTGGCCCGTGCCTCCGCCAGGGCCCCCTCGGCGCAATGAAAGCCTTCCGCGACGCTGTCGCTGAACAGGCTGAAGCTGCCGTCCCGGCCGCTGCGGGGCCGCAGGGAGGACTCAGCCGCCAAGGCGGGCGAGATCGTCCCAGAAATTGGGGTACGACACGGCGGCCGCTTCATGGCGGGCGATGGCGGTGACCCCCGGGGCGATGCCGGCGGCCACCGCCAGGCTCATGGCCACCCGGTGATCGGTTTCGCTGTCCACCGCGGCGCCGTGCAGGGGGGTGGGGCCGCTGATGGTGAGGCCGTCGTCGTGTTCCTCGAGGTGGGCGCCCATGGCGCCGAGCTGGCGGGCCATCACCGCCAGCCGATCGGTTTCCTTCACGCGCAATTCCTGGGCATCGCGGATGCGGCTGATGCCGTCGGCGCAGCAGGCGGCGACGGCAAGCACGGGGATTTCGTCCACCAGGCGGGGGATGAGGTCGCCGTCGATCGAGAAGGCCTGCAGGGGGCTGGGCCGCACGTGCAGATCGCCCACCGGTTCGCCGGCCACCTCGCGGGCATTGAGGATCTCGATGGCGGCGCCCATCTGGGCGAGAACGTCGAGGATGCCGGTGCGGGAGGGGTTGAGGCCCACGTTTTCGATGGTGAGGTCGGAGCCGGGGGTGATGGAGGCGGCCACGAGCCAGAAGGCGGCGGAGCTGATGTCGCCGGGCACCACCACCCGCTGGCCAAGCAGGCGGCTGGCGGGCTGGATGGTGACGGCGGTGCTGCCGGGTTCCCCGAAGCGGAGCTCGGCGCCGAAGGCCCGCAGCATGCGTTCGCTGTGGTCGCGGGAGAGGGCCGGCTCGATCACGGTGGTGGGCCCGGCGGCGGTGAGGCCGGCCAGCAACAGGGCGCTCTTCACCTGGGCGGAGGCCACGGGCGTGTGGATGGTGGTGCCGCGCAGCGACTGACCGGCGATCGCAAGGGGCGCCAGGTTGCCGTCCTGGCGGCCGGCGATGCGGGCACCCATCTCGGCCAGGGGCCCGGCCACCCGCCGCATCGGCCGCCGCCGCAGGGAGGCGTCGCCGCTGAGTACGAAGTGCCGCCCGGCCCGCCCGGCGAGCAGGCCGAGCATCAACCGCATGGTGGTTCCGGAATTGCCGCAATCCAGGATGTCGTCGGGCTCCTGGAAGCCATCGAGGCCCACGCCCTGCACGATCACCGGCTGACCGGCCTCGATCGGCGAGATGGCCACCCCCATGGCTCGCAGGCAGGCGGCGGTGCTGAGGGGGTCTTCGGCGGGCAGTAGCCCCTCGATCACCGTTTCCCCCTCGGCGATGGCCCCGAACAGCAGGGCCCGATGGGAGATCGACTTGTCGCCCGGCACCCGCACCGTGCCCCGCAGCGCCCCGCCGCCGCTGAGGCTGAGCCCCCCATGGGAGGCTCCGGGGAAGGTTTTGGCGGGGGTGGTCACGCGGGTTCTGGCGGTGGGGGGATCCTATGGAAAAGGGGGGGGGGGGCGGCTTCGGAGGCGCCTGATGGCAGGCGTTGCTGAGGAGGGATGAGGTGGGTGAGTGGGAAGGAAACGCTGCGCCGGGAGGAGTTCCTCCGGCAAGGTCGCGGATCAGTCCTTGCAGATTTGACGCAAAGAATCTGCTTCCTCAATCAGCCATTGTAACTCCTAGGGGGGATGGTTCCGATGCTGGATTGTGGCGTGGCAGGGCAAAGCAGTCGAGTTGTTTCGCCATTTACCGAGTCTATGGCAATCGGATTTTGCATCAAAGCGCTTCATTGATTAAGGAAGCTCTTTTGCTGTGTCCATTGATGATTTCCGAGCGATGGCAGGGAAGATTTGGTTTTTTGGATCGACTAGGATACTGTTCTGTCGTTCGGCATAATCGCTTTGGCGCTGCGGAGGTCGGCAGAATCGCTGTTAAAAGATGACCCGTTTCTTCTTTCGAGTTGGCGTTGCCACCTTCGTGCTGCGTAAGAGTCATGAAGGGAACGATGCGGAACCCCGAATAGCTTTAGGGAACCTCTGTGCAACGAGAGTTCATTGAGGGCACCTGGGCTTGATTTGTGCTTGCTGAACATTTTGAATGTCGACTAAGCCTAGATCAGCTCGATTTCGCCTGTTTT
>JBEIHT010000164.1:0-3990 GCA_040381155.1 Aphanothece sp. | reverse complement strand
CCATCGCCTGGCGCTTCTGATCCAGCCAACTGCTGGACCGCTCCACCGCAGCCAGCCGCTTGCTCACCTCCTGCGCCATCTCCAGCAGCCCCCGCTGCTCCGCCAATGCCATCCGGGCCGGCCCCAGCGCTTCCAGGTTTTTGGCTTTGAGGCTGGCGCGGCCGACCATGCAACAAAAAAAGGGGGGAGGGGGATACGGGGGAAAGCCAGGTCTGCGGCGCAACGATCCCGAGGGATCTCACGGAGATCCGCAGGCTGGATCGCGATTTTAATGCCCTGGATCGGCCCTGGTGAGCCAGGCCCCCTCGGAGTGGCTCACCCGCCGCCGCCTGACAACGCCCTCATCACGGCTTCAGAAGATCGCCAAGGCGAGTATTGCGTTCTGGCGGCGCCCATAGGATTGGCTAATGATCGCCCGTGAAAGCACCTTCGCACCACTGCGCCGCCGGGAGCGGGAGCTTCGGATCGTGGCGCTGCGCCAGCGCCTGCAGGACACCCTTGGGACAAACGATTGCAGCGTCTGGCTGTTCGGATCTCTTGCCCGTGGCGACTGGGATGGCTTCTCGGATACCGACCTGCTAGTGGTGGCCGCCAACCAAGACGAGGCCGAACGGGCCGCCGATCATCTGATTGAAGCCCAAGTGGGCGATGACGTGCTGGCGATTGATCACGAGCGCTGGCAGGCCATGGCCCACTCCCCCTCGCCCCACTGGCGGGCAATCCGCTCCCAGGCGATCCGCCTCTATCCGGAGCCATGAGCCAGGCACGTCCGATGGCCTGGTGGCGCCAGGCCCGCAACGACCTCGATCTGGCCTGCTTCTTTGCCTCCCAGGCGGCGGAATCGCCCCACAGCCATGGCCTCCCCAAGCTGGTCAAGGTGCTGGAACAACAAGGCCTGGATGCCTCGGGCCTGGCGAAGCTGCCCCAGCGGGCTCTGACGCGCATGACCGTGACCAGCCGCTATCCGCTGGAGGCGCAGGCGAATTACAATGAAGCTTCGCCAGTAATTCATGCGATGCGCAGCACGATCACCGCGCGCGGTCAGACCGTGGTACCCGCCCCGATCCGCGAGCGCTTCGGCCTTGGGCCCTCCACCCGCCTGGAGTGGATCGTCGACAGCGATGGCGCCATCCGGGTGGTGCCGGTGGACCTCGACCCCATCCGCGCCTTTCGTGGTTCCGGCGCCGGTGGCGGCACCGCCCGGCTGCTGAAGGAACGCCAGCTCGACCGGCGCAAGGAAGACGAATGACCACGCGCTGGCTGCTCGACACCTCCGCTCTCCTCGCCCTGCGGGACGACGAGGACGGCGCCGAACGGGTGGCCCAGTTGCTTCAGGCAGCCCGAAGCGGCGAAAGCCGCTGCCTGGTCTGCTTCATGAGCCGCATGGAAGTGCTCTCTCGCGTCTGGAAAGACGAGAGCGAACGCCACGCTCGCCTCGCTGATGCCCAGCTGCAGTCGTTGCCGATCACATGGGTGCCCTGCACTGACGCGCTCCTGGAGCAGGCCGCCGCCATCAAGGCCTGCCATCCCCTCTCGCTGGCTGATGCCTGGATCGCCGCCGCCGCCCAGCGGGAAGGGGCGGTGTTGGTGCACAAAGACCCGGAATTCATGGCGTTGGATCAGGTGCCGCAGGAGTGGTTGGGCTGAGCGGGATCGAGGCGGAACACGGAAGGCCGATCAGCAGCAAGACCCCGCGATTGGGCTTGTTCGGCAACCGAACGACATTGTTTATCGGAGCGGAGGGTTCTGCGCAGGAGGCAGCACGAATGGCGGAGGTAGCCGCAGACGGCCGGAGGCCATGGCGCGAGAACGTCAGAGAAAGAGCTTGGAGCACCTGGAGCCAGCAGCATTGCTTTCCAGCTGAGTCCAGCTCGACCCCTCCCCATCCAACCGAGCCCGATGGCGGGCCTTCCTGACCCTGATGGCCCGGGCCCCCCAGGCAGAGGAGGAGAGCGGTGAGGCCTGAATCGCCAGCCAATCGAGGCGCCTACGGCGCCAGCGCAAAACAGACAACTAGCGCGAGCGAACAACCGAAAACCACCAGCAACAACCCAACAGCCAGAGTTAAAAAACAGCCGAGTGTTGAGGGATTAAGGGTTTAAGGGTTAAGGGAAGGGCCCTGGGGGAGGCAGACCACACGGAACCCAACGTAGTAGCTGGCTTTGTCGGGCCGGTCATGGTTGCGGAAGGCCGAGCCGCAGTACCAGGGGAAGCTGTACCAGGAGCCACCGCGCAGCAGCCTTGTGCCATCTTGACCCGAGTTCGTATTTCGCCAGGCACTACCATCGATCGGGACTCCTTTATAGTTTTCATGGACATGATCCAAGCACCATTCCCACACATTGCCGTGCATATCCTGCAGGCCCCAGGCGTTCGCCGGGAACATCCCCACCGGCGTGGTCTGCCCTCGGTAGATCCCTTTAGACCCTTCGGCATAACCATAATTTCCATTGTAATTGGCCAGCTCCGGGCTGATCGTATCTCCAAAATAAAAGGGCGATGTCGTTCCCGCCCGGCAGGCGTATTCCCACTGAGCTTCGCTCGGCAGCGTGTAGACATCCCCGGTGATCGCCGATAAGCGACGGCAGAATTCGATCGCCTGCTCCCAGCTCACCCGCTCCACCGGCCGCTGGTCGCTGTCGGGCTGGCCGGAGAAGTGGGAGGGAGTCAGGGGCAGCTCCCGCTCCCAGCGCTGCCCCAGCGGCGGCACCAGCCGCGCCACCGCCCGCCACTGGGCCTGGGTGATCGGCGTCTGGCCCATCAGAAACCCCTCCAGCCGCACCCGATGTTGGGGGCCCTCACTCTCTCTGCGCTCCGGTTCATCCACCGGGGAGCCCATCACAAACACACCCGCCGGGATCGCGATCAGCGGCAGGCTCACCCCGTCCCCCAGCTCCAGCGTGCGGCCCTGCAGCAGCCGGGCGGGGGAGGGCGCCGCGGCAACGGCCTCTGGCTGAGGCTTCAGCGCCCTGCGGATCTCCAGGCCGATCGTTTTGAGCGCCTCCTTCGCCTCGGCTTCCGCCATCTGGTCCAGGGGGCGATTGGGCGGCAGCACGGCCTGGTACTGGTGGATCTCCGTTTCCTCCACCAGGCAGGCGCTGAGGCTCACCCACAGCACCCGCACCCCCTCCGCTTCCGCCGCCGCCAGCAGCTTCGGCACCTCCTCGCCCATCACAAACTCCGAGGCCAGGAAGTGGTCGCTCACCAGCAGCAGGGCCACCTTCGCCTGGGCCAGCGCCGTTTCGATCGCCTCGCGCCACTTGCGGCCGGCCTCGATCTGGCTGTCGTCCCACAGCCGCAGCTCCTGGCCGCTGCCCCGCAACAGCGGCGCCATCATCCGCTTCAGCCGCTCCACCCAATCGCGGTCGGCGTGGCTGTAGCTGATGAACACATGCCGGCGCTCAGGAGCTGGCTGGAGCACGCCTCGCTGGGAGCCGGTGTGGACCGCATTGTGGCAGGGTCAGACCCTGACGCGCCCGGGAGCCGGGGTGGCTGGACGGTGCGAGGGGTGACCGGCGGTGGCACTGGATCCTGGGGCCCCGCGCCCCGCTCCTCACCACCCCTCCCAACTCCGTTGCCCAGCGATCACTGGTACGCCGAGGTGTTCCGCGCCTTGCCCGATCTGGTGCGTCAGCTCCTGCCCGGGCTGGCCCCCGGCGGGCCAGGCGATCGGAACGACGAAACGGCCTACAGCTTCCGACCGATCACCCTCAAAAAGGTGGCCCACCTCCCCGATGGCGTGCTCTGGCCCCGCCAGCACCCCGGCGGCAGCGCTGGCTTTCCGGTGGTGCTCCTGGAGGTGCAGATGCACGCCGATCGGCACTTCCATCGCCGCCTGGCGGCGGAAACCTTCCGGCTCCTGCAACAGCACGAGGAGGTGGAACATCTGCAGGTGCTGGTGCTCCTCGCCCACCGGCGCCTTGCCCTGGGTTCCAGCAAGCCCCTTCTCTTGCGGCGCTTCCTGGAGCAGGACGTGACCTGGGTGGATCT
>JBEIHT010000163.1:0-4028 GCA_040381155.1 Aphanothece sp. | reverse complement strand
CTGTTAATCGACGCGTGCACAAGTTGTCAGTGAATTGTGAATTAATATGTGCACAAGGCGTAGGCGATCTGTTGATTAATATGTGCACAAGATGTAGGCTAGTTGTTGTTTACTAATTGCAACATTTAGGGGGGGTCGATGCTGCTTTTTTGCTGCAAATCGGCGAAGAAACCGGTTAGGGTTGCTGCTGTTGCGAGGCATCGTCGCCGGAAAGGTTTTTCCAAGTCGTGTAGGCAGCTTCACCCATGGGGTGGTGGGTTGTTGGGCGCCTAAGGCCATGAAGGTCTCGATTTTTCGTGTCTACCCTGCCAACATTTCCTATATTTTTGCGCTAGTTCTATGGCTGATTTCTCGATCGATCTCGATGTTCTGAGAGCCCCTTCCATCAAGGCCAGTGGGGGATCTGGTATGGCCAAGCTGCGGCTGCGGTCCAGCGATGGGCCGCTCTCCGGTGTCCAGGGCTTCCAGTCTGGCCAGGACGATGACTGCGATGACGAAGACGGCGAGGACGGCGATGACGACTGTTCACCTGGAGCGGGGAATGCCGCTTCCGGTCAGCTGGTGTGGGTGTCCCTCTACATCTCCACCGATGGCCGCCTCGGCATTGGGAACAGCCTTTTGGAGCGCCGTCAGGTGAGGCTCGCGGCCAATTCTGGCAAGGTGCTGAAGTTTGATTTCTCCACCGCCGGCCTGGCCGTGGCCGAAGGCTCCTACTACGTGATCGCCAGCATCGAGCCCCCTGCCGGGGTGGTGGATAGCAATCTGGCCAACAACAAGAGCGTGGAGCTGGTGAACGGCCGCGGTAGTGATCCGGTGCTGGTCTGGACGAGCACAGCACTCAATGCCATCCAATCGGCCGGCAGCAATGGCAAGCCCGGGGTGCCCCCCACCCTGGGCACCCGCCTGATGGCCATGCTCTCCACCGCCATGCTCGACGCCGTGGCCGCCTTCGGTGACAGGGTGAGTCCCTATCGCTTCGATCTCAACGCCCCCAGCGGCGCCAACCGCCAGGCCGCGATCGTCGGGGCCGCTCAGCGGATCCTGTCCCAGGAGCTGCCAGGGGAGTCTGACCTGATCCAGGCCCAGCTGGCCAAATCCCTGGCTGAGCTCAACGGCTCGAACCAGAGCATCCAGGCGGGTCTGGCCTTCGGGGCCGGCTTGGCGGATCTGGTGCGCGCCTCGCGCGCCAGCGATGGCTACGACAACAATACGCCCTACACCCCACCCGCCAATGGGTTGCCGGGGTACGTGTGGATGCCGGCCTCCACAGGTCCCACCGCCGGCGTTGCCCTCGGCGCCAACTGGGGATCGGTGACCCCCTGGGTGGTCAGCGGCCCCGATGCCTACCGATCCAACGGCCTCCAGAGCCGGCCGGATGTCGACCTCAACCTCTACGCGACCCAGCTCAACGAGGTGCGCCTGTTTGGTGGTCTGGCCAGCACTGCGGTGACCCCGAACCAGCTGCGCTCCTCGGACCAGACCGAGATCGCCTATTTCTGGGCCTACGACCGACCGGACACCTTCCGCCCTTATGGCCAACTTATCGACATCGCCATGGATGTGGCGGCCCAAAAGAACAGCAGCCTCGAAACCAACGCCACCTTGATCGCCAGTTTGAGCACCGCCATGGCGGACTCGGTGATCTGTGCCTGGAAGGAGAAATACAGCAATGTGCAGCCCCGTCCCGCCGACCTGATCACCGGCGCCTTCTCCGACACCGATGGGGTGGCCTCCACCGTGCGCGATAGCCAATGGCAGTCGCTGCTCTCCTCGATCAATGGCGTTCAGTCGCCGCCCTTCCCTGATTTCCTCTCGGGCCACTCGGTGATGGGCGGGGCCTTCGCCAGCGTGATGACCCAGTTCTTCGGTGACAACGTGCTGTTCTCGGCCCGCTCGGTGGAAGTGCCGGGGGTGCAGCGTTCCTTTGACGGCCGGATCGCTCCCGGCAGCCTGGGGGATCTGAGCACCGTGGCCGTGAGGCCCAACAGCTTCTATGAGGCCGGCTTGGAGGATGCGCTGAGCCGTGTCTACGGCGGTGTTCACATCCGCGAGGCCTGCCTCGACTCCTTCAACGTGGGGCTGAACGTGGGCAATGCCGTGGCCCGGACCTTCCTGGGCCAGGGGGCGCTCGTCTGATCGGCGGATCCTGAACGGCCGATCAGGATCGGAAGGCCCGACCGCGGCTCGATCGCCTGCTGCCTGGGACTCCGCTCGGGGGGGGCCGTGATTCGGGGGGTAGCGGATGGGGGCTGGAGCCTCGAACCGGCTGGAGGTTGCGGCGGTTCAAGGCTCCCTAGGCGCCGACTTCAGCGCAGGCAGGGAACCTGGCTGGGTTCGCAGGGCGGTTGGGGACGCTCGCAGGGCTGCATCTGGGCCGCGTCGTCACAGGGGTGGCTGGGCACTTGGGCGGCCCTGCCGGGCGAGCTCAGCAGGCAGGTGGCGGCGGTGAGAGCGGCTAGAAGAATCGAGCGGTTCATGGTGATCCGATCACTGGTTTCAATGTAGGGGCGGCAGCTCTACCTTGCGTCGGGTTGATCTTCGCTGCGTGGTCTTCGCAACGCTGTTTTCGCTGCGTGGTCTTCGCTACACAGCCTCCGCTGCGTACCCCATAAGGTCGGATTCCTCCATTGCCGGATTCGCCATGGGCCAGGCTCCTGCCCGTCGCGTTGCCATCGTGGGCGCCGGCAGCAGCGGCCTGTTGCTGGCCCTGCTCCTGCAGCGGCAGGGCCAGCAGGTGTGCCTGTTCGAGCGGGCACCCGACCTGCGGCCGGAGGGCTGCGGCATCCTGCTGGTGCGCAGTGGTGTTGAGGCGATCGCCGCCGCCGGGATCGCAGGGTTGCTGGAAGCAATCCTGGCCGCGGGCCTGCCGGTGAGCCGCTTTGTGGTGCGCAACCTCCGCGGCGACCTGATCGAGAGCAGCCCGGCGGAACGGGAACCGGGTGAGCTGCCCTCCCTGCTGATCCAGCGCCGATCCATCCTTGAGGCCATGGCCGCTCGGCTGGATCCCGGCGTGTTCCGCCCCGGGGCGGGTCTGCTCGGCTGGAGCCAGGACGCAGCCGGGGTGGAGGCCCATTTCGACGATGGCTCCTACTGGCATGGGGACCTGCTGATCGGGGCTGATGGCCTCCATTCGCGGGTGGCGCCGCAGCTGGCGCCCCTGCGGCGCCTCAATTTCTTGGGTGATCGGGTCTGGCGGGGGGTGGTGGCCGATGGATCGTTCTGCCGCGATGGCGAGTTCTTTGTCTATGCCCGCGGCCGCGGCGTCTACGCCAACGTGTTTGACCTGGGCACCGATGCCGATGGGGTGCCCCTCACCCACTGGGGCTTCTTCCAGGAGGAGGCGTTGCCGGCCAGTCGCAGCGAGCAGCGCCGCTTGCTCGGCGAGCCGGTGCCCGAGGAGGGCCTCGCCAAGCTCCCCGCCGACCTGGCCGCCCTGATCCGGGCCACCCCACCGGAGCGGCTGGTGGCCAACTGGTCGTTTGACATCGACCCCCTCCCCACCTTGGTGGCGGGCCGGGTGGCCTTGCTGGGGGATGCGGGCCACGCCATGAGTTCCTCCCAGGCCCGGGGCATGACCGCCGGCCTCGAGGATGCGGTAGCGCTGGCGCGGCAGTTGGGGGGCCTGGCAGACGGCGCTTCCGGCGTGGAGGCCGCCCTGCTCCACTACAACGCCGAGCGGCTTGCCGTGGTGCACCGCTACCAGGAGCGCAGCCGCCAGGTGAGTGCCCGCACCGGCCGGATGCGGCCGCCCCGGGTGGCAGGCGGCGGCGATCAAGTCGCGGCGGGGAGAGCGTCCGCAGGCATCTCGCAGGCGGGTACTCCCAGCCAGCCGGCCACGGCCGCCTGAGTTTTCCGGCACCGCCGCCGCCAGGTGCAGGGGGGCAGCCACCCGGATTGGGGCGGCTCAGCTTCCGGCCCGCTCCAGCACCCCCTTGCTGCTGGGTATGGCCCCAGCCCGGCGGGGATCGATCTCCACCGCCTGCCGCAGCGCCCGGGCGAAGGCCTTGAAGCTCGCCTCCACGATGTGG
>JBEIHT010000162.1:0-4069 GCA_040381155.1 Aphanothece sp. | reverse complement strand
TGCTGAAGCAGGGAACTGGCTACTTTGCTGGTGATCATCACTTCAATATTTTCATGCACACCTGGTCCCTGGGTGTGGAGGAACAGGTCTATCTGGTCTGGCCGGCCATCCTGCTGCTTTGTGGGCTGGGTGTGGCCGGGGCTGCCGGAGGCCTGCGCAGGCTGAAGATCGTCAGCTTGCTGCTGGTTGCGGTGTCTCTGGCGCTGTTCGTGGGGTTGAGCCTCAAGGG
This sequence comes from Aphanothece sp., assembly GCA_040381155.1. Lineage (GTDB taxonomy): Bacteria > Cyanobacteriota > Cyanobacteriia > PCC-6307 > Cyanobiaceae > Cyanobium. Next base: position 3,840 of record JBEIHT010000162.1, on the reverse strand, counting down.
GCAGTCCGAGCAGGCCTTCTTTCTCACCCCCGCCCGTTTCTGGGAACTGGCGGCGGGATGCGGGGCTTATCTCCTCCACCGTGGCGGTGGCAGCGCCAGGGATCTGGGCCGCAAGTTGGCTTTCCCTGGGCTGCGGGGCCCCCTGAGCCTGGTGCTGCTTTTGGCCATGGTGGGGTTGCTGTTGCTGCCGGAGTCGTGGCGCATAGCCACCACCCTGGCGGTGGCGGCGATCACGGCCGTTCTGCTCATCCTGTTGCAGCCCACCAGCGGCGTCGGGCGGCTCCTCTGCCACCCCGTCAGCCTGATGCTGGGGGCGGTGTCCTACTCGCTCTACCTCTGGCACTGGCCTGTGATCGTGCTGGCCCGCTGGACCATCGGCCTGACGGCCCTCACCCTGCTGCCGGTGCTGGCGTTGATCGCGCTTTGCACCATCCTCTCCTATCGCCTGGAAGGTCTCTTCCGCTACGGCAGCCCCACCGGTCTTGGTCACCCCTGGGTGCTCTATCCGGCCATGACCGTGCTGGCCAGTGTCGTGAGTCTCGGGCTGCAGGGTCCCCTGATGGGACGGCTCTTCGCCGGCCAGAGGAGCCATGCGGTCGGCGGTTCGATCAACATGAAGCGAATTGACGGTACGACCGTCAACACGACCCACTGCTTTCAGAATCCGACGGATCCAGTCCCCGGAGACATCAGACCTGAACAGTGCAGGACCAGGAAGGGGGGGGGGCGGCCCACCCTCCATTTCCAAGGGGACAGCCTCACCCACATGCTGATCCCTCTGGGTGGAAAGATCCTTTCACAGGGTCGCTACGACGTCGCGTTCATCGCCCGAGGGGGCTGCCCTGTGCCATTCTTCTCCCCATGGAGCGATGGCAGGGACAGGCTGGATCGCTACCGGCTCTGCAAACCCCACGCCGACCACCAGATCGGGGCTTTGCTGCCAAGCCTGTTTGCCGGTGATCAGGTCGTTCTGGTCTCTACTCTGTCCGGTTACTTCGGCAATTTGCAGTCAGCCCAGCGCCGCCAAGCGGAGGCCGCCTACGCCACCGCCATCCGCTCCCTGGCCGGCGCCCTGCGTCAAAGAGGGGCGGGACTGATCATCGTGGCGCCGATGCCCTCGTTCCCTGACAACAAAGTCAGTGGACCATTGAGCCTGTGTCAGAAAGAATGGTATCGGCCGGCCTGGGCTGCGGCTCCCCAATGCAGTCCGCAACTGGTCTCCCGTCAGAACCAGCTCGACTATCTCCTGCCCCTGGATCGGTTCCTGGAGCAGCTCGTGGCGACGACTCCGGGAACGGCACTCTTCCGGCCCTTCGACAGCCTCTGTCCCTCCGGAACCTCCTACTGCTCGACCTACCGGGACGGCCACCTGCTCTACAGCGATGCGATCCACCTCACCAACCAGGGGGCCTTGCTGCTCTACCCGGCGCTGATGGCCTTTCTCGAGGGCCTGGCCACGACCAAGCCCTCCCCCCTGGGCCAGACTTACCCGACGCCGGGCTGATCGCTGCCTATTTCCTGTTCGATCAGGGCATCGAGGGTCACGGCGGTTCGGACCAGGCCCTGGTAACGGCGCACCACCCGACGATTGGATTGCGCTCCAGCCAGCTGTCCGGGTCGCCGCCTGCCCCCAAGGACCCTCCACTCGGCACGGCATGGTCGTCGTCGAGCAGTTCGAGGTCTTCCTGCCTGGCCAGCAGGGCCAGCACCAGGGCGCGAATCCGCTGGCGACGATCGGTCATGGGGGAGGGGGCGGGGGCTGGCGGTCTTCCGGGAGCATCATGGCTAGCAGAGGCGATGGGGCAGGTCTGGAGGGATCGCTGCTGGAGGTGCTGGGCACCGATGCCGCCGGGGTGGAGGGACTCTCCCGCCATTGGCAGGAGGCGATCCTGCTGGCCGATCTGGTTGTGGCCCCGAGGCGGCTGCTGGTCGATCTCGCGCGATCGAACCCCCATCCCGAGCGCCCCGAGCGGATTGCCAGCGACCGGCCCCTCGAGGTGATGCCGCAGGTTCTGGCGGCCCTGGAGGCCGGGCGGCGGGTGCTTTGGCTGGCCAGCGGTGATCCGCTCTGGTTCGGTATTGGTCGGCTGCTGCTGCAGCACCTTCCTGCCGAGCGGATCCGTTTTCACCCGGCTCCCACCTCTTTGCAGCTGGCCTTCGCCCGGATTGGTCGCCCCTGGCACGACGCCAGCTGGTTGAGCCTCCATGGCCGCGACCCCGAACCACTCGCATCCGAATTGCAGCGCCGCCCAGCGGCCCTGGCGGTGCTCTGCGACCCCGGGGCCGGCGGGGCGCAGACGGTGCGGCGGATCCTGCGGGCTTCTGGTCTGGAGGCGGCTTACGCCTGCTGGATCTGCGAGCGGCTGGGCCATCCCCAGGAGCGGGTGCAGCGCCTGGCCCCTGGCCAGCCCACCCCCATGGACCTTGATCCGCTCCACCTGGTGCTGCTGGTGGCCGAAGCCCCCGCCGCCCCGGATCCGGGCAGCCTGCCCCTCTTCGGGCTCGACGATGGCCTCTGGCTGCAGCACCCCGACCAACCGGGCCTGATGACCAAACGGGAGGTGCGCATCCAGCTCCTCGCCGATCTCGATCTTCCCGCTGAGGGGGTGCTCTGGGACATTGGCGCCGGGGTGGGATCGGTCGGGCTGGAGGCCCTGCGGCTGCGGCCGGGTCTGCAGCTTTGGGCGGTGGAGCGTCGGGCTGGGGCCGCGGCCCTGCTGGCGGCCAATGCGGAGCGGCTGGCGGTGGCGCCCGCCGGCCTGGTGGAGGGTCACGCGCCCACCGCCTTGGAGCAACTTCCGGATCCGGATCGGGTGCTGATCGGCGGTGGCGGCCGCGAGCGCCGCGCCGTGCTGGAGGCGGTGCTGCAGCGGCTCCGACCGGCCGGGGTGGTGGTGCTGCCCCTGGCCACCGTGGAGGCCCTGGGCGAGCTGCGGCCTTTGCTGGACGCCGCAGGCCTCCAGGTGGCGATCAGGCAGCTGCAGGTATGGCGGGGCGCTCCCCTGGGGGACGGCACCCGGCTTTCGCCGCTCAATCCGGTGCTGGTGCTGAGGGGCCGAAGGGTTTGAGCAGCTCCACCTCCAGGGGGGAGCCGACGGCGAGGCCCCTGCGGCTGGCTTCACCGGCGGCAAGCTCCAGCACCCCATCCACAACTCCAGGGGGGCCGTAGCTGGGGCAGGGAAGCCGCATGCAGGGCGGCGCTGCGGCCTCAATCGCCACCACCCGTCCAGCCTGCACAAACACCAGGTCTAGGGGGTGTGGGGTGCGGTGCATCCAGAACCGGGCCCTTTGGGCTGGCCTGTAGGCAAACCACATGCCCCGATCGGGCGGCAAGGCCCCGCGCAGTTGCAATCCAAGCGCGTACTGGTGCCGACTGCGGGGCACCTCCAGGGCGACGCAACCGGCCTGCGCAGCGCTTCTCGTGGAGGGAGTCTTTGGGGCAGCGGCCGGGGTGGAGTTGGGGCACCAGCGGGCCTCGATCGGCAGCATTTGGGGGGCTTCCCCCTGGCTGGAGGGGGCGGCTTGGCCGACCCCGGTAGAGCTGCCCAGGAGGGCCGCCAGGGCCAGGCCCAAGGGGCCGTGGCGGCGGGCTGAGGGGTTGGTCATGGGCTGCTGAGATCGTGGGGGGGAAGGCGTTCGGCCAGGCAGTATCCCTTGCCCCGCACGGTGTGGATCAGGCGGCGTTCCCCACCCTCCTCAAGCTTCTGGCGCAGGTAGCGCACGTAGACCTCGATCACGTTGCTGGAGGCCCCCCGCTCCTCCCGCCAGATCTCGGCCAGGATTGCATCGCGGCTGAGCACGGTGCCGCCGGCCCGCAGCAGCAACAGCAGCAGGTCGTAC
>JBEIHT010000161.1:0-4092 GCA_040381155.1 Aphanothece sp. | reverse complement strand
TGCCCTCCATCACGGCGTCTTCCAGACGTACCAGCGGGAGAGCCCCAGCTTTTCGGCCCAGCCATCGACGATCTCCCGATCCGGATCCGCCGTGGTGGGCTCGGCACGGGTGATGGCGATCAGCTCCCTGGCCAGGGCCTCAAACCCTGCCGCCTGGTACGGGATTGCCAGCGGCGGGATCCCGACCAGCTCGGCGGTCTGAAAGGCATAGGCGGCATTCATCGCCCGACTGGCCTTCACCACATCGGCGGGGCCCATCTTGTCCACCTCGGCATTGAGGCAGGGCACGTTCTGCTGCACCTGGCTCTGGAGCACCGCCGCCTGCAGCCCCCGCAGTTCCGGCACCTGTTCGAACAGCCAGCGATCGGCCCACAGCCCTGGGCCTGTTGAGCGCAGCTGCACCATCAGCCCGTCGTAGAAGCGCAGCCCCGCCTTCCGGGCCAGGGCCAGGCTCAGGCTGCCCTTGACCAGCTTCTCTACCTGGGAGATCACCTTCTCCCGGGCCTCGCGCTTCTCGTTGAGGTTCACTCGCTGCTCGGCCGGCACCTGCACGATGCGCAACAGCAGGGCGGCCTCAAAAGCCACGTGGTAGCTGCTGGCCTCATCGGCATCCCGATAAGCGATCAGGTGCGCCTGGCGCTCCGGTGTTGCCGGCCGCACGGTGGCCAGGGTGCTCAGGTCGCTCTGCTGAGCCACCGCCACCGGCAGCCCACTGGTCTCCTCCACCTGCTGGAGCAGACGGTTCACGGCCGGCAGGAGCGCATGGGCAGGCATCGCCGGGCCGAGGGAGACAAGGGCCCCCACGGTATCGGCGGCAGTGCGGCGCCCCCCGCGGCCTCAGCCGAAACCCTTGGCCGGCCCTCGATGGCTTGGCGGCAGCAGGGGGATCTCGATCTCCACTCCCTGCTCGATCGGGTAGCCCTCCATCTCCAAGTGCAAGTCGCTGCAGACCAGGGTCAGCGGTGGCTCCAGGCCCAGGGCCTCCATGAACACCAGCACCACGTCCTCCCCAGGGCCGATGGCATCGGCATGGCGCTTGACCTCCTGCCTGAACCGCAAGGCCGTGTACTTCTTGAGGTCGGGCCTGGCCGAGAGCACGTTTGTGCGCAGGAAGCGGGCATTGCCGTACTCGGTCTGATTCACGAACAGCACATAGGGCTCATCCCCATCCGGCCCGGGCAGATCGTCCTGGGTGGTGATGTGGAATCCGGGCACGGCGGTGCTTCTCCCTGGGCAGTCTTCCCAGCATCCGCCATCCGGCCAGGATGGGGACCGCCTGAGCGAGCGTTTGTGAGCGCAGCCCTGCAGAACGGAGACACGGTGCGCTTCTCCAGGAGCTTCCTGCAGTCGCTGGCGATGCTCAGCGGCCCCGCTGCACCCACCAGCGTGGGGCCGTTTGCCCGCGGCATCGTGAGCGCCATCGCCCCCTTGAGCCCGGGCAGCCCCCTGCTGCTGGCGACCGTGCGCTGGGCCGATGGCATCACCACCCAGGTGAACGTGGCCAACCTCGAGCGTCAGCCCGGGAACCCGCAGTTTGAAGCCTGATCAGCCGGCTGACGCCTGAATCGATTCGGGCCAGCCAGGCGGACCTGCTGCCGATCGGCACGGGACCATGCAGCGCTACCCAAAAGGCGCCACCTCACAAGCGGGGTGATCAGGACCCTCGCTCACTCTCCTACCTCAAGGCCAACTCACTTACTGTTGAAGTGATGGCTCACTCCCCAATGCCATGCCTGCTTCCGCGCTGGACCTGAGAGTGATGGGCTGCCTGGAGCGGGCCAGTATTGGCCTCCAGTCTTACCGCGCACTCACGGGCGTTCGTTATTGCGGAAGGACCCAGCAATGAGAAACGGATCGAGGGGGAACAAGGTTGGAGGCGGCCCACGATCGGCCCGCATCCTCAAGAACCGGCTCAAAGGGCGTAGGCCGCGGTTCCCGTGGGCTCCCAAGCCAGCTCCTCGCCCCAAAGCAACAATCATCTGGACTGACTGTTATTCGGCTCAATACGGTCACTACAGGCGTGTCGAAATTCTTCGTCCAGCCCCGATTGAGCTAACTAGAAATCGAACTGTTCCAGAGATTGTATATATTCATAAGGAGGCGGAAGATTCCGAGCTCGGTTAACTCTGCCGGAAGAGTTGACTAATTTTGGGGTGCTCTCCTGCGACAAGCAAGGCCCGCTCATTGCATCGGCGCAGAAGGCGGGCAAGCCATTCACGCCGCCTCCCCATCCCCCACCAGCTCCACCAGACCTGCCGCCCTACCCCCTCCAACAGCGCCTCGCTCCCACGGGCCGCCGCTCGGTTCACCCGCCCGCGGATCAAGCGCAGCGTGGCCTGCGCGGCCTGGGGTAGCTCTAGGTCATCTGGCAGCAGCAGCCACAACCGCTCGCGCATGGTCGGCTGCTCCGCCACCGCCACCAGGCCCTGCGCCTGCCACCACTGCTTTGGCGCCAGGGCTGGGCAGACCGGTAGGGCGACGGGCCGCAGCTGCAGCTGCTCCAGCCAGATCGGTGCCTCCTGCCAGGCACGGGAGGAGCGCTCCAGCAGGCCGCAGTCGCCGGGCTCCAGCTGCTGATGCAGCATGGGCATCACCTCCGCGCTGGGCAGCAGCACCGTCTCATCCCACTCCCCAGCCCAGTTGGCGTGGCAGACCAGCTGCAGCTCCAGCGCCCCCAGCGGCACCACCCGCACCCCCTCCCAGCTGGGCAGTCGGCCCGCCGGTAGCGGCTGGGAATGGCAGAGCGAGGAAACGATCGCTCCATCGATCACCCCCTGCCGCACCAGGGCGGCCCAGTCGGCGGCGGCGTGGAAGCAGGGCGGCACCTGCAGCACCCCCGGCACCCCCTCCAACAGTGGCTGGTGCAGGGCATCGCTGGCCAGCCGCAGCCGGCCATCCTCCAGCCGATGGGCACGGCAGGCCAGGCGTAGCAAGCGCAGGCTGCTGCTCACTCCCCAACGGCACACCTTGTGGGGCTTGCGGGCCGGCTGCAGGTGGAACTGTTCCGCCAGCTCCCGGTAGCTGCGGCTCACCGTGCTCTGGTGCATCGCCAGGGACTCGGCGGCGCGGATCTGGCTGCCGCTGATCTCCATCAGGTCGAGCACCTGCAGGTTGAGCAACATCCCGGGCGGTCTATAGACCTTGCGCCGCCGCCGCCGAGGCGGCACAACGGCACCAGAGAGCTGGAAGGGCACGGCAGCAAGCAGCTGGAAGTGGGCTAATAGCCTTGCCCGCCTTGAAGGGTTGTCCAGCCTTGCTGCCGCGAATGACCCAGGCGGCCTAGAGGCCAGGCTGCCACTGGGTCTGATCGCCTTGCTGGTTAGGGATGCTTGCCGGCCACCGCACCGCGCCGCATCCCTGCGCCATGGAGCTCCTGCGCTGCCACCTCCTGATCGGTCCGCCCGCCACCGGCAAGAGCACCACCGCCGCTGCCCTGGCCCCTTTGATTGCAGGGCCTGAGGGGCAACAGGCGGTGGTGCTCTCCACCGACGCGATCCGCGCCGAAGTGTTCGGTGATGCCGCCGTGCAGGGGCCGTGGCCGTCGATCCAACAGCGGCGCAGGGACAGACAGGCTGGAGGCTCTATATTCGCTATTCGCGAATGCCGAATGGCCTGGTGTGACCGTGGCCCGCTCACCCTCCAATCCCCAGCTTGTCCTGCGCCCGCAGGATCTGGTGGTGCTGCTGCGCCTGGCCCTGGATCCAGGCCCCGCGCCCACCTATGCAGCCCTCGGCTCCGAGCTTGGCCTGACGGCCTCGGAGGCCCATGCGGCGGTGGAGCGAGCCGTGGCCGCGAGGCTGGCGATCAAGGATGAGGCTGGCAAGCCCTCAGTGGTTCGAGCTGCCCTGAGAGCCTTCGTGGAGCACGGTGCCCGCTACTGCTTTCCGGCCACTCAGGGCGGGCTTAGCCGCGGGGTTCCCACCGGCTACGCCGCCTCCCCCCTCAGCGAGCAGATCCGGCCGGGCAACGACCCACCACCGGTGTGGCCGTGGACGAAGGGAACGGCCCGCGGTATTGCCTTCCATCCGCTTTACCCCACTGCTCCCTGAGGCGGCGCAGCGCAACCCGGCCCTGGGGCAGCTGCTGGCCCTG
>JBEIHT010000160.1:0-4145 GCA_040381155.1 Aphanothece sp. | reverse complement strand
AGCGCACCTCGCGGTGCGACAGACCCGTCGTGGTTCTTCGGGAGCGTTACCGGGCTTCTGAACGCTTCATCTGCCGGGTGGTGGGGCAGCACCGCAGCACCCAACGACACCCCGTTAAGGTCGTCTCGGTTGAGGAAGGCAGGCTCCGGCAACGCCTGAGGGAGATCGCCGCGGACCACATCCGCTGGGGCCGCCGGATGGCCTACCGCCTGCTGCGGAGGGAGGCTTGGACCGTGAATCACAAGCGGGTGCAACGACTCTGGCGGGAGGAAGGTCTGCAGCGGCCCACTCCCCCGGAAGCGGAAGCGGGCACGGCCCGCCGACGGCTCGGTGAGGCGTCACCGGGCCCAGCATCCCCACCAGGTAGGGGCCATGGACTTCCAGTTCGACGCCACCGCAGACGGCAGGAGGCTCAAGTTCCTGAACGTGATCGACGAGCACAGCCGCCTCTGTCTGGCCATCCGGGTGGGCAGGCGCTGCAAGGCCAAGGATGTGGTGGCGATGCTGGAGGATCTCACCAGCCTCTACCCGGCGCCGGCGTTCATCCGCTCGGACAACGGGCCGGAGTTCATCGCCCAGGCTCTGCGGGACTGGTGCGAGGCCAGCGGCACCACGACCACGGCCTACATCGAGCCAGGATCCCCGTAGGAGAACGGCTTTGTGGAGGCGTTCAATGGCCGACTCCGGGATGAGTTCCTCAATACCGAGTTGTTCACCACAGCTCCAGAGGCGCAGATCCTGGCCGATCGCTGGCGCTGGGAGTACTACTCACTCAGGCCGCACTCGGCCCTCCAGGGAGCTGCAGAATGACCACATCCACCCACTCTCATAAGGCCTGGACCGATAAAGGGGGTCACGTCAATCCGATATCTCATGGTTGGCCAACAAGATCCGGCCCATCATGGGAGGAGAGTTTTGGGGCCGGCCATCACGATCCTGGATGTGTTCGGCACCGATGCCCTCGGGCTCGAAAGTCTCTCCGTGGCCGTTCGTGAGCGACTGGCCCGGGCGGAGCTAGTGGCGGCGCCGAAACGTCTGTTAGAAGAACTAGGTGCCCATTTTGCCCAGACAGCCGCAATCAGCGATTCGGCCGGCGTCGGTCGTGTCGATGCCTCGTCCCTGGTGCATCCGCTTCCCGAACTGCTCCCCACCGACCGCCCGGATGAGCTCCTGGCCCGCCTGCGCCCAGCTCTAGCCGAAGGGAGGCAGGTGGTGGTGCTAGCCAGCGGCGACCCCCTCTGGTTCGGAATCGGCCGGTTGCTGCTGCAAGCTTTCCCCGCGGAGCAGCTGCGCTTCCATCCGGCCCCCACCTCCCTGCAGCTGGCCTTTGCCCGCATCGGGCGCCCTTGGCAGGACGCTAGCTGGCTGAGCCTGCATGGACGAGACCCCGAACCACTTGCCGCCGAACTGCAGCGCCGGCCCGCGGCCCTGGCGGTGCTCTGCGACCCCGGGGCGGGCGGGGCGGAGACGGTGCGTCGGATCCTCCGGGCTTCAGGTCTGGAGGCGGCCTACGGCTGCTGGCTCTGTGAGCGGCTGGGCCATCCCCAGGAACGGGTGCTGCGGCTGGCCCCTGGCCAGCCCACCCCCATGGACCTTGATCCGCTTCACCTCGTGCTGCTGGTGGCAGAAACCCCCGCTGCTCCGGATCCAGCCAGCCTGCCCCTGTTCGGCATCGACGACGGCCTCTGGCTGCAGCACCCCGACCAACCAGGCCTGATGACCAAACGGGAGGTGCGCATCCAGCTCCTCGCCGATCTCGATCTTCCCGTTGAGGGGGTGCTCTGGGATCTCGGGGCCGGCGTGGGATCGGTAGGACTGGAGGCCCTGCGGCTGCGGCCGGGTCTGCGCCTCTGGGCGGTGGAGCGCCGGGCCGGCGCCGCGACCCTGCTGGCGGCCAATGCGGAGCGGATGGCGGTGGCGCCCGCTGGCCTGATCGAGGCTGCCGCTCCCGCTGCCCTGGCCCAGCTGCCTGATCCGGATCGGGTGCTGATCGGCGGTGGTGGCCGGGACCGTCGCGCCGTGTTGGAGGCGGTGCTGCAGCGGCTCCGACCGGCCGGGGTGGTGGTGGTGCCCCTGGCCACCCTCGAAGCATTGGCCGAGCTGCGGCCGTTGCTCGAGACCGCAGGCCTCCAGGTGGCGATCCGGCAGCTGCAGGTGTGGCGCGGGGCCCCCCTGGGGGACGGCACCCGCTTGGCCCCTCTCAATCCGGTGCTGGTGCTGTCGGGCCGAAGGACCTGAGCAGTTCCACCCGCAGGGGCGAACCCACCCTCAGGCCGCGTTGGCTGGACTGGCCGGCCGCCAGTTCGAGCACCCCATCCACCGGCTCATCTGGCCCGTAGCTGGGGCAGGGCAGCCGCATGCACGGGGCTGCGGCGGGCTCGATGGCGATCACGCGACCGTTGCGCACGAACACCATGTCGAGGGGCTCCGGGGTGCGGTGCATCCAGAAGCGGGCCACCTGGGCGGGGCGGTAGGGGAACCACATGCCCCGGCCTGCCGGCAGCGGCGGCCGCAGCTGCAGGCCCAGGCTGTATTGGTGCCAGGTGCGGGGCACCTCCAGCGCCACGCAGTCCGGCTTGACGGTGGGGTGGGCGTCCGGGCCCGCCGTGGCTGTGGTGCGCCGCGGTCCCTGTGGGAGAGAAGCACCCGGCGGGTCGCCGGCAGGACACCAGCGGGCCTCAATGGGCAGGTGCTGGGGTGGAGCGCTGGGTTGATCACCTCGGGCGGCCAGAACCGGAACCAGCAGACCCGGAACCAGTAGGGCCGGAATCACCCGAACCGCGTCGATCGAACCCCTTCCCAAGGGCCGGGGGGCTTCACGGACCGTTGATCCGATCGGGGTGCTCAGCATCGGGCTTGGCATGGGGATCACGGCGTTGCTCGGGGGGATGGGATTGAGGTGTACCGGCTTTCCCTTTTCCAGTCCTTCAGGGCCCTACCTCACTCTTCATGGCAGTACCCCAGCTTCCCGCTCCGGCAGCCTCTCCCCCAGGCAGTAGCCCTGGCCCCGCACCGTATGGATCAGGCGCCGTTCGCCGCCTTCCTCGAGCTTCTGGCGGAGGTAACGCACGTAGACCTCGATCACGTTGCTGGCGGCGGCCGTTTCCCCCCGCCAGACCTCCTTCAGGATCCGCTCGCGGCTCACCACCCGTCCCCGTTCCCGCAGCAGGAGCAGCAGCAGGTCGAACTCCCGGGTGGTGAGGGCCAAGGTCCGCTTTCCCCGCTGCACCAGCCGCGAGGCGGGAGTCACCACGAGGTCGGCCCACTGGAGCCGCTCGGTGATCGGTTCCGCCACGGGGCCGGGGCCGCGGCTCAGACCCAGGTGCAGCCTCAGCCGGGTGAGCAGGTCACTGGCTCCTACGGAGGTGAGCCAGTAGTCGTCGGCGCCGCTGGCCAGGCAGCGGATCCTTCCCTCCACGCTGTCGCTGGCGATGCCCAGCAGCAGAGGCACCCCGGAGAAGCGTTGGCGCAGCCGGGCGATCTCCCCTTCCTGATCAGGGGCCACGATCACCGCCTGGGGCTGGGGGCAGGCGCCCGATTCCTCGGGCTCCAGCGCCATCGGCCGATGGCCGGAAAGTTCGAGACGGGGTGCTAAGGCTTCGGCTTGGCCGCCGACCAGCAGCACAATCGACCCAGCCTCCGGCCTGGCGCACCGTCCCCATCCCGGAGCATTGGCCGCCGTCATGACGGCTCCTGGCCATTGCCCGGCTTGGCCACGTGGGGCAGCCCCCAGCCCAGCTTGTTGCGCAGCACCTGGAAGAACTCGTGGTCGGCCAGTCGCACGAACCGCACCGGGTGTTCGCTGCGCCGCACCAGCACGCGATCCTCGGGCCAGACGTAGCAGCCGGCTCTGCCATCCACCACCATCATCAGCCGCTCCGGCGTGGCCGGAAACACCGTGACCGGCTCCCGGTCGCTGAACACCCGGGCCCGCGAGGCGAGGGAGTGGGCCGCGATCGGTGTGAGCTGCAGCACCGGGCAGTCGGGGGTAATCACCGGGCCGCCGGCGCCGAGGGCGTAGGCCGTGGAGCCGGGGGGGCTGGAGAGGATCACGCCGTCGGCGGCGATGTCCACCGGGGCATGGCGGCCGATGGCGATCTCAAAGTGGCACATGCTGGTGAGCGGTTCGCGGTGCAGGGCCATCT
>JBEIHT010000159.1:0-4194 GCA_040381155.1 Aphanothece sp. | reverse complement strand
GCTCCCGCCAGCCGGGTCCGCAGGTGAAGCCGCCGATCCGCTCGGCCAGGGCGGCGGCGGAGGGGGCGGCCAGGTGGGCCGCCGGGTGGGCGCCGCGCCGCTCCGGCGCCAGGAACGGCCCCTCCAGGTGGGCCCCCAGCAGCCGGCAGCGGCCCGGGGCATGGCGGGCCCGCGCCTCCGCCAACACCGCCAGGGCCCCGCGCAGATCCGCCACGCCGCAGGTGACCAGGGTGGGTGCGATCGCCTCGACGCCGTCGTGCCAGAGGAGCTCCAGCAGCTCCTCCAGCCGGGGCAGCAGGGCGCGGGTGAGTTCGGGGAAGGCCAGGCCGAGGCCGCCGTTGATCTGCAGATCCACCCCAGCGGGGCTGAGCCAGTCGCCGCCCCAGTCGTCGCCGGCGGCGGCGCTGCCCGCGGCGGTGGGCCGCAGGCCGCGGATGCGCCCGTCGTCGTCGACGCCCACCCGCCAGCGGCACTTGCCAGCGGGGTCGGCGGCGGGAAGGCGCACGTTGCTGAGCCAGCGCACGGGGGCAGCCCTGGGGGAAGGGACAATGATCCTCGCCGCCGCTCCGCCATGTCCGTCGCCCCCGCGCCCCAGCCGCCGGTGCCGGTGGCGGTGATCATGGGCAGCGATTCCGACCTGCCCACCCTGCAGCCGGCGGTGGCGATCCTGGAGCAGCTGGGGGTGGCCTGCGAGGTGCGGGTGCTCTCGGCGCACCGCACGCCGCGGGAGATGGTGGCCTTCGCGGAGGGGGCGGCGGCGCGGGGCCTGAAGGTGGTGATCGCCGGAGCCGGCGGGGCGGCCCACCTGCCGGGGATGGTGGCGTCGCTCACCCCCCTGCCGGTGATCGGGGTGCCGGTGGCGAGCAAGGCCCTCTCGGGGGTGGATTCGCTCCATTCGATCGTGCAGATGCCCGCGGGCATCCCGGTGGCCACGGTGGCGATCGGCAACGGCACCAACGCGGGCCTGCTGGCGGCCCAGATCCTGGCCCTCAGCGATGGGCCGCTGGCCGAGCGGCTGGCGGCCTACCGGCGCGGCCTGCACGACCAGGTGATCGCCAAGGATCAGCGGCTGCAGGAGCTGGGCAGCGCCGCCTACCTGGAGGCGCTGGGCGGCTGAGGGGGGATGGCGGGGGAGCGCTGGTTAAGCCCTGGTTAAGCTGCGCCGATGGCTTCCTCCCCCTCCCCCGGCCGGGGTCTCGTCTCCCGCTGGCTGGCTTTCGCCCTGCTGCCCGCCGCGCTCGTGTACGGCGCCGCCCTGGGGCTCAGCCGCGCCGGTGGCATCACCGACCTGGAGCTGGTGATCCGCGACCTGGCCCAGACCTGCCGCTATCCGCTGGGGGTGGGGCTGGTGTCCAACCTGGGCTACCTGCTGTGGATGGCCACGGCCGCCATCTGTCTGTTCACCGCCCTCTCGGAGGTGAGCCGGCCGAAGGGGCGGGAGCGGGAGCTGCTGCTGGCGGGCGGCGCCTTCTCGCTGCTGCTCTGCCTGGACGACATGTTCCTGCTGCACGACCGCTACATCAGCGCCAACGTGCTCTATCTGCTCTACATCGTGTTTGCCCTGGCGATCCTGCTGCGCTACCGGGATCTGGTGGTGCGCCTGGGCGGGCCGGTGTTCCTGGGGGCGGTGATCCTGCTGGGCAGCTCCCTGGTGTTCGACAGGTTCCAGGAAGTGCTGCCGATCGCCTACGGGCCGGGCCAGCTGTTCGAGGAGGGGGTGAAGTTCCTGGGGATCGCCTCCTGGCTGTTTTTCTGGTGGCGGGCCTCGGCCGGGGCCGCCAAGCTGAGGGGCACCCCCTGACGCCGGGATCCCGCTCCCGCCCCTTCTCCCCCCATGCTTGAGCGGCTGGTGCTGCCCCCCTGGTTGCGCTTCGGCCTGGCCCTGCCCCTGCTGGTGCTCAACCTCTGGGTGTTGCGCCAGTTGCTGCTGCCCCTGGCCCCCTTCCCGGCGTTGTTTCTCACGGCGGCCCTGATCGCCTTCCTGCTGGACATCCCCTGCCGCTGGCTGGTGCAGCGGGGCCTGCCCCGGCCCCTGGCCCTGGCCCTGGTGCTGGGGGTGGGCTTCGGCGGGGTGGCGCTGGCCACGGTCTGGCTGCTGCCGCGGCTGGTGCAGCAGCTCGATGAGCTGATCACGGCGCTGCCGGGCTGGCTGTCGGAGGGGGAGGTGCTGCTGGGTCGGCTGCAGGAGTGGGCGGTGGCGCGGGGCCTGCCCAGCGATTTCGGCGACATCAGCAGCGAACTGATCACCCGCACCAGCAAGATCGCCACCCAGCTCAGCCAGCGGCTGCTGGGCCTGCTGGGGGCCACCCTCGGCCTCACGGTGAATGTGGTGATCGTGCTGGTGCTGTCGGTGTTCCTGCTGGTGGGGGGCGAGCGGATCGCGGCGGGGCTGGCGGGCTGGCTGCCGCCGGGGGTGCGCACCTTGGTGACCGGCACCCTGGATCGCACCTTCCGCGGCTACTTCGGCGGCCAGGTGCTGCTGGCCCTGATCCTCAGCGGCCTGCAGATGCTGGTGTTCACCCTGCTGGGCATTCCCTACGGGGTGCTGTTTGCGGTGGCGATCGGCTTCACCACCCTGGTGCCCTACGCCAGCGCCCTCACGATCGTGCTGGTGAGCCTGCTGCTGGCCCTGGAGAACCCGCGCCAGGGCCTGGAGGTGCTGGCCGCGGCGATCACGGCGGGCCAGGTGGTGGACCAGGTGATCCAGCCGCGCCTGATGGGCAGCATCGTGGGCCTCCAGCCCGCCTGGCTGCTGATCAGCCTGCCGATCGGCGCCCGCCTCGGCTCCCTGCTGGGCCTGGGCGAACTGCTCGGCCTGCTGCTGGCGGTGCCCCTGGCCAGCTGCGGCAAAACGTTTCTGGATGCCTGGGCCGTGCGGTTGCGGGCGGGGGAATCCTGAGGGGCAGGAGCTGGAGGGAGGCCGATGGCCTCGCTGTCGTCACCGCCCAGTGGCTCCCGCCCGCCGGGCCTGATCCAGCGTTATCGAGAGGAACTGCAGGCCCGCCAGCGGTTCCTGCGGTTCCATCAGCTGCGCCATCCGCGGGAGATGGGAAGCGAAGAGGTGAATGCCTCCACCCAGAACCAGGCCTTGTCAGCGCTGCTGTTTCTGTATCGGGAGCTGCTGGAACGGGATCTCAATCTGGAGGGGTTGGTGCGGGCCCGGAAACCTCAACGCCTGCCGGTGGTGCTGACGCAGGAGGAAGTGAGGTCGGTCTTGGAAAGGCTCGCAGGGAGCCCTTTGTTGGTGGCAGCACTGCTCTATGGCAGTGGCCTGCGGCTGATGGAGGCCCTGAGGCTGTGGGTGCAGGACGTGGATTTCAACCGCCGGGAACTCACCGTCCGCAACGGAAAGGGTGGCGAAGAAGCTGGTCAGCCATCTGGAAGGGGTTCGAGAGATCCACAAACGGGATCTGCTGGACGGCTGGGGCCAGGTCAGACTTCCATACGCCCTGGCACGAAAATATCGGCATGCTGCCGTGCAGTGTGGCTGGCAGTGGGTCTTTCCCCAGCATCGGCGCTGGCAGGATCCAACAACTGGACGAGAGGGACGCGATCATCTTGATCCGAGTTTGATCCAGAAGTCGGTGCGGAGCGCCGTGCTGGCAGCTGGTATCAGCGAATCGGCCAGCTGCCACAGTTTGCGCCATTCTTTTGCAACCCACCTGCTCGAGCGAGGACAAGACATTCGCACCATTCAGGAATTAATGGGTCATGAGGGCCTGAAAACGACCATGATCTATACGCACATGCTCAATCGTGGGGCAATGGGTGTTGCAAGCCCGGCAGAATTCCTTTAGAGATGTCAAAGAGAGGTGCCGGCGATACCGGATCCACATAAAATCCCCATGTGCCAACCGTCCAATCCACCAGACCCGTTGCGCAGCAACTCATTTCGAGAGAGTTCCCGGCCTCCCATGGGCTGCATAGGCCGACAACGGCACCCACCGCGGAGCGGATACCGGACCCGCCCATACAGCGTTCTGCGGCACAGAGGCGTTGCGGTGCTTGTTGCGTGGACCTGGCCAGAGCATGAGCGGTTTGAGTAGAATGCAAATATGCACCACTGCAAGAGCAATCTGAGGTAGCTTCTATGCAAACAGTCAAATACGTCCATTGGCAGGAAGATGGATCCTGGCTTGGCTACCTTGAAGAATTCCCTGACTACTGGACACAAGGAGACACTCTGGCTGATTT
>JBEIHT010000158.1:0-4243 GCA_040381155.1 Aphanothece sp. | reverse complement strand
TCGACGCCGCCGGGCGCCAGGGGGTGAGTCTGAGCACCCTGTGCGAGCAGTGGCTGCTGGAGGAGTTGGAGCGCCACGAACAGGCCCACGGTGTGGATGCGGCGGGTCGCTGCTCGGTGCGAACCGGCCTGTGCACCAGCGGGCCCGTACCCCTGCCGTTGCAGCAATAACGCACCGCCCTAGGCGGCGGGCATCGCCGCCGCCAGCTCGCCAGGCTCCGGCGTGTCCTGGGCGGGCTGGGATTCGGTGATCACCGCGAAGCCATCGAGCCGATGGGGCCCGAAGGTGCGCAGGAAGGGCACATCCGCCGCATCGCGGCCGCGGCCGATCAGCACCCGCCCCACCCGGGGCACGTTGTGGCGGGCATCGAACACATACCAGCGGTCCTCCAACCAGGCCTCGAACCAGGCGGAGAAATCGAGCGTCGGCTCGCCCGGATGGGGCACGTCCTGGCTGAGGTAGCCGCTGCAGTAGCGGGCCGGGATGTTGAGGGCGCGGCAGAAGGCGATCGCCAGGTGGGCGTAATCGCGGCAGACGCCCCGGCCCTCGCGCAGGGCGTCGGCGGCGGTGTGGTTGGGGGAGGCGGCGCTGCCGTCGTAGGCGATGCGGCCGTGCACCCAGTCGCAGATGGCCTGCACCTGGGGCCAGCCCGACGGCAGCGGGCCGAACTCTCTCCAGGCCAGATCGACCAGGGCGTCGCTGTCGCAGTAGCGGCTGGGGTTGAGGAAGCGATAGCTCTCGATCGGCAGGGCCACCACGTTGCAGGCGCGGGCCAGGGGCACCACCGGATCGGGCTGGCCGCTGTCGTGCAGGGTGGCCTCGTAGCGCAGGGTGGTGGGGCCGGCGGCCGCCAGGAAGCGACACCAGCGGTTGCCGTCCCGGTCCACCAGCACCTCGGTGGTGCGCTCGGGCCCCAGCCGCAGCCATTCCGGGCCGGCCAGGTCGCCATGGCGGCTGCTGTGGGGATGGACCAGGGCCAGCGTCGGCGTGGGGGAGGGGCAATCCAGGGTGATCTCGCAGCCGAGGCGGATCTTCATCGGGGGGAAGGGGGACTGGGGGAGCGAAGGGCGGACGATCGGATTGTGGCCAGACTCGGGCGGCAACGGCGGGCGTGCCCTCATCCGCCCACAGGGGCCAGATCCGCCAGGGCCCGGTCGCGATAGGCCCCGTAGCGGCGGCGTTTGTCGCGGATCCGCTCCGGCAGTTCGGGCAGCAGGCCGAAGTTGGGCGGCATCGGCTGGAAGCCGCCCCGTTTCCCCTCACCCGCGCACGGTGCCTCGGCGATGAAGTGGCTGAGGGCGCCGATCATGGTGGTGGGTGGCAGGGAGAGGGGCTCCAGCCCACGGGCGAGGCGGGCGGCGTTGGTGCCCGCCAGCCAGCCACCGGCCACCGCCGCCGCGTAGCCCTCGGTGCCGGTGATCTGGCCGGCCGCCAGCAGGGTGGGGCGGCGGCGGAACTGGAGGGTGGGATCGAGCAGCTGGGGCGATTCCAGAAAGGTGTTGCGATGCATCACGCCGAAGCGCACGAATTCCGCCTCCGCCAGGCCGGGGATCAGGCGCAGCACCCGCTTCTGCTCCCCCCATTTCAGGTTGGTCTGGAAGCCCACCAGGTTCCAGAGGCGGCCGTCCCGGTCCTCCTGACGCAGCTGGACCACGGCGTAGGCGCGGCGTGCGCGGCGCACCTCCCGGTCGTTGACGTCGCCCCAGCGGGGATCCCAGAGGCCGATCGGCTTGAGGGGCCCGTAGCGCATGGTGTCCTCGCCGCGGCGGGCGAGTTCTTCGATCGGCAGGCAGCCTTCGAAGAAGCAGGCGTTGTCGCGCTCGAAATCCTTGAGCTCCGCTTGCTCGGCAGCGAGCAGCGCCTCGCGGAAGGCGAGGTACTGGTCCCGATCCAGGGGGCAGTTGATGTAGTCGGCGTCGCCCTTGTCGTAGCGGGAGGCGCGGAAGGCCAGATCCAGATCGATGCTCTCCCCCTCGACGATCGGGCTGGCGGCATCGAAGAAGTGGCAATCGGCCCGGCCGGTGAAGGCGCGCAGGTCGTCGGCCAGGGGTTCGCTGGTCAGGGGGCCGGTGGCGAGCACCGTGATCGTCTCAGCGGGCGGCAGGGTGAGCTGCTCGCGGCGCTCCACCGTCACCAGCGGATGGGCCTCGAGGGCGGCTGTGAGGGCGGCGCTGTATCGGCCCCGATCCACCGCCAGGGCACCACCGGCGGGCACGGCGTGGCGGTCGGCGGTGCGAATCACCAGGGAACCCAAGCGGCGCAGCTCCTCCTGCAGCAGGCCGGCGGCCCGGTCGCTGCTGAGGGCCCCGAAACTGTTGCTGCACACCAGTTCGGCGAATTCGGCGCTGTGGTGGGCGGGGGAGCGACGCACCGGCCGCATCTCCACCAACCGCACGGGCAATCCGGCTTCAGCAATCTGCCAGGCCGCCTCGGTGCCGGCCAGGCCGGCGCCGATCACCATCAACGCGGGGGTGGAAGTAGGCCCGCTTTCGTGCTCGCTGCCGTTCAACCGCTTGCCGCTGCGCCCCGATCCAGGCTAGGCGGACGCTCAGGCGCGGGCGCGCTTGAGCATCAGCTGGAGCTGGCCCACGGCGGCGCGACCGATATGGAACACGGCCCAGGACGCCGCCAGCACGATCGGAGCAGCGACGAGCACGACCCGGAGATCCATGGTGGCGAGCGAGAAAGGGTCTATAGATCTTACGGAACCGGCCCGCGGATCGCTACGCCAGCGTCGCAAAGCCGCGGTCATCGCCCCGGCCGGCGTGCACCATCGCCAGCTGGCGGTAATGGCGGGCGTGCTGCCGCTGGGCAGCGATCGCCTCGGGGCTCAGCTCCCGCTTCACCACCGCCGGCGCCCCCATCACCAGGGCGCCGGCGGGCACGTCCTTGGTGACCACCGCCCCAGCGGCCACCAGCGCCCCCTCCCCCACCGTGACGCCATTGAGCACGATCGCGCCGATGCCCACCAGGCAGCCGTCCCCCAGGGTGGCCCCATGGATCACCGCCCGATGGCCCACGGTCACATCCACGCCGATGCGCACCGGCTGGCCGGGGTCGCCATGGAGCACCGCCCCGTCCTGCACGTTGCTGCCCGCCCCGATCACGATCGGACACACGTCTCCCCGCGCCACCGCCGTCGGCCAGAGGCTGGCCCCCGCCTCCAGGGTCACGTCTCCGATCAGCACGGCCGATTCGGCCACCCAGGCCTCGTCGTGCACCCGCGGCTGGGGCCAGGGGGGGGACGGGGAACGGCTGCCGGAACCGGCCACGGGGGAAGGGGGTCGCTGGCCCGATTCTCGGCCCCGCCAACGGCTGCCGAGGCGCTTGCCGGGTGGCCCCCCCCGGGTGATACCTTCACTTGAGCCCACACGGGCTGCCCTCCGGGCGGGTCGCTAGCTCAGCGGTAGAGCACTCGGCTTTTAACCGATTGGTCCTGAGTTCGAATCTCAGGCGACCCATGGATGCTCCCAGCTTGCGACGACTGGAAGGTCGTCTGCGGGGCAATGATTTTGGGCTCTCTGCCATGCGTTTTTCGCCGGCCGAAGTGAGTCCGTTTTAGGCCGGGAAAAACCGAGACTGGGTCATTTCCTTGGCAGTTATGCCAAGGACTGTCTCAGCGGTTTGTTGTCTTACTGAGACAGCCTCATGAGTCCAGGGCGGTTTTCGGAAACCTCTCCCAACCCCCTAGGTCTCGACCGGCCATGGCCACCCTGACCCCACCCCTGGAGCGTGCCAACGGACTGCTTCGTCTCAACCGCTTGCCCCTCCGCATCCGCCAGCGCCGACACAGCCAGTGGCTGAGCGTCTATGAACTCGGCGGCGGTGGCACAAACCGTGAGAAGGCGATGCGTGGCTTCCCCGCGGCCGACCCTGACGCCATCGACAAGCTGTGCGAGCTGGTGCTCCGCCTTGCCAGGCCGGGCTATCCCTTCCCCTGGGAGTCCCTCAGCGCGGAGGCTCCCGAGCCCCGCCTCACAGCCGCCCCCTGCTGGCCTGAAATCTGCGACGTCGTGGTGGCCTTCCAGCGGGGCCAGGGGGTGAACATGAATCTGGTGGGGCCGTTCAAGGGCCAGGGCTACTTCCGCCTGCTGCCGCCCGATCGCCCGGCCAGCCTGGAGGACGTGCGGCGTTTCGCGCTGCACAGCACCGAGAGCCTCAAGGCCCACCTGGAGGACCCCTCAGAGCCGCTGCTGCCGATGGCGACCCACCGGCAGGGCTTCCGCCAGAAGCGGGAGGTGGT
>JBEIHT010000157.1:0-4275 GCA_040381155.1 Aphanothece sp. | reverse complement strand
TTGCGGGCGAGCAGGGCGCCCCGATCGAGGGGATCGACCAGGCTCACCCGCCAGCCGGCCTGGAGCAGGGCCAGGGCGGCAAGCGCACCTGTGGGGCCGGCGCCGTGGACGCGCGCGAACAGCGGCTCGGTCATGGGGAGGGGCAGACACGACGGCGGCACCGCCAGCAAAAAACCGCAGCAGGGCCTGCTGCGGCGGAGGAATCAGAGAGGGCTGGAACCAGGGGGCTCAGCCGATGCCAAGCAGGCCGCGGGTGAAGGCCTCACCGCCCAGGGCGAACTCAGTGGCGAGCAGGGCGATGAAGCCGAGCATGGCCATGCGGCCGTTGAGCTTCTCGGCGCGCTCGTGGAAGCCCCAGCCGGCTTCGGTGCTCACCACTTCCATACGGGGCTCGCTGGCGAAGGCGTTGAGGCGGCCGCCGTCTTCGGTGGTCACCTGGGCGCCGCGGATGGTGGGGGCCTGGGTCATGGCTGGTTCCTTTTCGGTGTTGCAAGAACTGTAACGCAATGTTGCGATGCCCCACCAGGGGGAGGGCCGTACCTCCCGGCAGCACCGCCGCGGCCCTCAGCGCAACCGCAGGCCGCAGAGTTCCTCGAACGCCGGCCGCAGCAGGTAGGGGTACTCGCCCACCCACAGCTTGAGCTGAGGCAACCAGGCATCGCTAAGGGCCCCGATCCGCGCGAAATCCCGCCGCTCGCTGAGCACCAGGGCGCGTACCACCATGCCGCGCCGGATGCCCTGGTGCTTCTTGGGGTCGAACTGGAAGCGCACCTGCCCCAGATAGCCCTCCTCATCCGCCAGCTCCAGGCAAAGCCAGGTGCGGCGGTTCTCCACCATCTGCAGCCGCCCGGAGCGATCCGCCTGCTCCCGCCGCTCCTCCACCACCTCGCGGGTGAACAGATCCGCCACCTCGCCCTCGAAGATCGCCGCCGCCGGGTAGCGCCGCAGCGTCGCGTTGCGGCGGCCGGCCTCCACGATCGGACCCCAGAGGATGTAGAGCACCGTGATCACCCCAGCCACCAGCCACAGGGAGGAGAAGCGGCTGTTGAAGGCCAGGGTCTGGCTGACCAGCAGCAGCAGCACGCCACCGATCAGGGAGATCAGCAGCCGCTGCAGCAGCCGCCGCGGGTCGGAGCAGCAGGCGTTGAACTGGGGGCCTGTCGCCACCGCCGGGATGAGGCGGGAGAGCTCGCTGGTGCTAACCGGAATCAGCATTCAGAGCAGCCGCTCCAATCCGTACACAAGCCCCTCCAGGCTGCGCACTCGCCGTGCCGTCAGCAGCACTCCGGGCATGTAGGCGGCCCGATCGATCGTGTCGTGGCGCAGGGTGTAGGTCTCGCCCGGGGCGCCGAACATCACCTCCTGGTGGGCCACCAGCCCCGGCAGCCGCAGCGCGTGCAGGCGCAGGCCGCTGGGCCGCAGGCCGCCACGGCTGCCCGCCAGGCTTTCGTGCTCCTCCACCTGGGGGGCGTTGAAGGTCTTGCCCAGCTCCTCGATCAGTTCGGCGGTCTTCAGGCAGGTGCCGCTGGGGGCGTCGGCCTTGCGGTTGTGGTGCAGCTCGGTGAGCTCGCAGAAGTCGTAGAAGCGGGCGGCGGCGGCGGCGGCCTGCTGCAGCAGCACCTTGCCCACCGAGAAATTGGGGATCACCGCCCCCCCCACCCCCGCCTTGGCGGCGAAGACGGCCAGCTCCTGCAGCTGCTCAGGGCCCAGGCCGGTGGTGCCGATCACCGGGTGCACGCCGTAGGCGATGGCGGCCCGGGTGTGCTCATAGACCACCGACGGATGGGTGAAATCCACCAGCACGGCGCCGCCGCCGGGCCCGGCCGAGCGCACGGCCTGGCTGGCCTGGCAGAGGCTGCCCTCGAAATCGGCGGTCAGCGCCACCCCCAGCTCGCCGAGGCCCAGCTCCTGGCCCACATCCATCCCCTCCTTGCCTGGGGTGGTGTCGATCGCGGCCACCAGGCTGCAATCGGGGGCGGCCAGCACCGCCTTCACCACCTCCGCACCCATGCGTCCGAGGGCACCGGCCACCACCACGGGGATGGACCGATCGGGATCGGCGGGCGCGCGCATCGGCTCGGTCAGGGCTGGGGGTGAGCCTATGTGGTGTGGCGCCTGCCAGCCACCACAGGCTGTGTCAGCCGGAGCGGAACGGTCGCAGCCGCTTTCGCCCCTGCGTAGGCTGCGGCCACGGCGCTTGTTCCAGCTCGCATGTTCACCCAGGTCCGCTCCGCCAACCGTCGGGTCGTTCCGGCCAGCACCGGAGACCGTGCCCTGATGAAGGCGGTGTATGTGGTGCTCGAGCCCCAGTACCAGAACGCCCTCACCCAGGCCGCCACCAGCCTGAACGACCAGAACGGCCCCCTGGCGA
Organism: Aphanothece sp.; assembly: GCA_040381155.1. GTDB lineage: Bacteria > Cyanobacteriota > Cyanobacteriia > PCC-6307 > Cyanobiaceae > Cyanobium. Next base: position 1,904 of record JBEIHT010000157.1, on the reverse strand, counting down.
TCCAGCTGAGCGGCTACCTGATCGAGGAACTGCGCGATCCGGCCAACTACGCCGACTTCTGCGCTGATGTGGCCGAGGCGGATGTCTGCATCGCCTCGCTGATCTTCATCGAGGACCTGGCCCAGAAGGTGGTGGAGGCGGTGGCGCCCCACCGGGAGCGCCTCAAGGCGGTGGTGGTGTTCCCCTCCATGCCGGAGGTGATGCGCCTCAACAAGCTGGGCAGCTTCTCGATGGCCCAGCTGGGCCAGAGCAAATCGGCGATCGCCAGCTTCATGAAGAAGCGGAAGGAGGCCGGCGGCGCCGGCTTCCAGGACGCCATGCTCAAGCTGCTCAACACCCTGCCCACGGTGTTGAAGTATCTGCCGGTGGAGAAGGCGCAGGATGCCCGCTCCTTCATGCTCAGCTTCCAGTACTGGCTCGGGGGAACGCCGGACAACCTGCGCAACTTCCTGTTGATGCTGGCCGACAAGTACGTGTTTCCCCGCGGCGAGGACGGCCGGCCCGAGCTGGAGGTGGCTGAACCGGTGGTGTTCCCGGATCTGGGGATCTGGCATCCCCTGGCCCCGGCGATGTTCGAGGACATCAAGGAATACCTCAATTGGACCGCCAGCCGCACCGATCTCAGCGAGGCGGCCCGCAAGGGCCCGGTGATCGGCCTGGTGCTGCAGCGCAGCCACATCGTCACCGGCGATGAGGCCCACTACGTGGCGGTGATCCAGGAGATGGAGTATCGCGGTGCCACCGTGATTCCGGTGTTCTGCGGCGGCCTCGACTTCACCCGGCCGGTGAACGCCTTCTTCTTCGACCCCCTCAACGCTGATGTGCCCCTGGTGGACGGGGTGGTGAGCCTCACCGGCTTCGCCCTGGTGGGGGGCCCGGCTCGCCAGGACCATCCCAAGGCGATCGAGGTGCTGAAAAAGCTCAATCGCCCCTACATGGTGGCCCTGCCTCTGGTGTTCCAGACCACCCAGGAGTGGGAGGAGAGCGATCTGGGGCTGCATCCGGTGCAGGTGGCCCTCCAGATCGCCATCCCCGAACTCGATGGCGCCATCGAACCGATCGTGCTCAGCGGCCGCGATGACGCCACCGGCAAGGCCCACACCCTCCAGGACCGGGTGGAGGCGATCGCCGAGAGGGCGATCCGTTGGGCGTCGCTGCGCATCAAGCCCCGGGCCGAGAAGAAGCTGGCAATCACGGTGTTCAGCTTCCCGCCGGACAAAGGAAACGTGGGCACGGCCGCCTACCTGGATGTGTTCGGCTCCATCCATCGGGTGATGGAGGAGATGCGGGCCAAGGGCTATGACGTGGCCAACCTGCCGCGCAGCCCCAAGGAGCTGATGGAGGCCGTGCTTCAGGATCCCGAGGCGCTGCAGGGCGCTCCGGAACTGGCGATCGCCCACCGCATGAGCGTGGCCGAATACGAGCGGCTCACCCCCTATTCGGTGCGGCTGGAGGAGAACTGGGGCAAGCCCCCCGGCAACCTCAACAGCGACGGCACCAATCTGCTGATCTACGGCCGCCACTTCGGCAATGTGTTCGTGGGGGTGCAGCCCACCTTCGGCTACGAGGGCGATCCGATGCGCCTGCTCTATTCCCGCAGCGCCAGCCCCCACCACGGCTTCGCTGCCTATTACACCTATATCGAGAAGGTTTGGGGCGCCGATGCGGTGCTCCATTTCGGCACCCACGGCTCGCTGGAGTTCATGCCCGGTAAGCAGATGGGCATGAGCGAAACCTGCTACCCCGATTCCCTGATCGGCGCCCTGCCAAACCTTTATTACTACGCCGCCAACAACCCTTCTGAAGCCACCATCGCCAAGCGGCGCGGCTACGCCTCTACGATCAGCTACCTCACCCCGCCTGCCGAGAACGCTGGCCTCTACAAAGGGCTTAAGGAGCTGGGC
>JBEIHT010000156.1:0-4374 GCA_040381155.1 Aphanothece sp. | reverse complement strand
GGGTGTTGTCCGTAGAGCTGGAGACGATGCGCCGGCCGTCGGGGCTGAAGGCCACGGAGCTCACCAAATTTGTATGGCCTTGAAGAGGAGGCCCGATGGGCTTGCCGGTGGCGCCATCCCAGAGGCGCAGGGTGTTGTCCCAGGAGCCGGAGACGATGCGCCGGCCGTCGGGGCTGAAGGCCACGGAGCTCACCGAGCCTGCATGTCCCACCATTCGGTCGACTTCCACGTCTTGATCGCTGGCTTGAGCCATGGCGTCATTCCCCACATTGGCAACTTCAGCAACCGCAGTGGTTTGGCTATCGGCGATCAGGGCCAACGCCCGGATCAGCGCTTCCGCCGGAGTGCCGCCCAGTTCCTTGAGCACAAGAGCTGCCTGCTCCCGAAGCCGGGCGATTGCCGTCTGCCGCTCTGCTCGAGTGGTCTGGCGTTGGGCCAACCGGGTTTGGCCCTCGGCCTTGCGCCGTTGTTGGGCTTCGGCCTGGCTGGCCGCCTCAGCCGCGCCGCGGGCGCGCAGGGCCTCGCTCTTCTGCTCAGTGGCGAGAAGGCGCTGGCGGTTGGCTTCGCGGGCCTGACGATCGGCGAGTTGCTTTTGTTGGCGAGCGCTGAGCAGGGCCCGTTCCGCCCGGCCCTTTTCGTCTTGGGCACGGTTGGCGTTGCGTTGGGCTTGTTGCGCGTTCAGTCGTGCCTGGCGTTGTCCCTCCTGGGCACGGATTTCGTTGTCGTTCGCTTGTTGGCGTTGCTGCAGCGCCACCGCGCTCAGCCCCCCCATGCCCGCCAGACCAACCGCCAGACCCAGCGCCCACCTGCGCCGATTACGGGCTTGCTCCTCCGCCCGCGTCGCCCGCTCCTCCGCCAGGCGGGCCATCTGTTCCGCCTCCCGCGCGGTCTGCTCCGCTCGCTGAGCGGCCTCATCCGCCTCGCGGCTGGCCTCCAGAAACGACTGGTCGGCATCGGCCAGCCGGCGGCCGCGGGCCCAGGCCAGGGCCTCCCGCAGGGGGGCGCCAGCGATCAGATGCTCGCCGCGCTGTTCCGGTTGGGCCGCCTGCCAGGCCTGCAGAGCCTCCCGGTAGATCGGCGGGCGCAGATCAGCCAGCTGGCGCTCCAGCCAGGCCTGGTCAAACAGGGCGGCCACGATCGGGTTGGCGAGCACCAGCTGGCCCTGGCGCAGGCTCACCAGGCCGGTCAACCGCAGCAGTTGATGGTCGCCGGTTGGCTCCAGGGGCAGGTGGCCTTGATCGAGGAGCACCTGGGCGAGGCCCAACAGGCGCCCCCGGCCCCGCTCCTCGCTGAGGAGCAGGCGATCACGGATCGTGCGCAGATGGGACGGGATGTCGTTGGCTTCCCAATTGGTCAAGACGCGGCGGTGCACCACCTCCGCCACCCAGGCCGTTGTACTCGCGTCTCCCTGGGGCTCCTCCAGCAACAGGGCCAGGAGCTTCTGGGTGAGAAAGGGCTGGCCGCCGCTCCACTGCACCACCGCCGCCAGGGCAGCCTCAGGCTCCGCCACCCGGCCTTCCAGCCCCGCCAGCAGGGGCCTGGCCTCCGTCACCGTGAAGCCACCCAACTCCACCGCGTAGTCGATGTTGAAGGCGCTGCGGCCCTCCCCGCGAATCAGGTCGTAGGGGGTGGCCACCCCTAGAAAGGCAAAACAGAGCCGCCGATACTTCGGCTGGGCAGCCCGCCGCTCATGCAGAGACCTGATCAACGTGAAGAAGCCATCAGCGCCGAACTGCAGGCTGATCAGGCTGTCCACCTCCTCGACAAAAATCACCAGCGGCGTGTCGCCGGTGGCTGGCAACAGGTCGCGGTCGATGAACTCAAAAAACCGCTCCACCGGGCTCAGGGCCTGATCTGCCTTGGCGCTCCAGCTGTGGTACGGGAGCCGCTCCTCCAGATCGAAATCCTCGATCAGCCGTTTCACCGTGCCCGCATACCACTGGTCTTCGGTCACCGTGGTGCCCCTGCCCTGGGGGTCGATCTCGGCGCAGAGCCGGCCCGCCGCCCGCAGCCGTTGCATCGCCCGCACCTTGAGGCTTGATTTGCCCATCTGGCGGCTGTTGAACACCGAACAGGTCTCGCCCCGCAGCAGGTGGTCCACCAGCTCCTGATCCGCAGCGCGCTCCACATACCCCGGGAACTCCGGCGGCAGGCTGCCGCCAACCTGGTAGCGAAAGGCGGGGCCGCTCATGCGGAGCGCTCCCAGCGGTCCTGGAAGTAGCGGCGGTAGAGGGAGCAGCGGGGTTGCACGTCGTTCTCCACCCGCGTCACCAGACCAAGGCTGTCGAGCTGGAACGCCTCCTCCGTGCCCACCCGCACTGGCTGTTGGGCCGCGATCACGGCCCTGAAGGCCTCCGCCAGTCGTGGCCTCCCCATCAGGACCCCCAACAGATGGCGGAGATGATCACTGAAGCAGCCGGCCTCGGTGGGGGCCGTGCGCAGAAAGGCGTCCAAGGAATGGCCGCCTGCGCTCAGCTGGTAGAGCCCGGTCCGCACCAGATAGGGGTGGCCGCCCGTCAATTCCCAAAATTGATGGCGTTGCTCAGGGGAGAAGGCCAGGCCGTGCCGTTGGCCGAGCTCGTCCACCTGCGCCTCGGTGAACGCCTCCAATTCGATCGGCAGGCCGACGTTGAACGGCGACTGATTGATGTCCTGCACCAGGTAGGGCTCCTGGGAGTAGACGATCACCAGGCGCAGCTGGGCCCAGGGGGCCTTGGTGCGGGCCCGCTCATACCAGGCCCGCAACAGGCCGAAGAATTCCGTCGCCAGCTCGGGGTAGCCGAACAGGCGGTCGCAGTTGTCGATCGCCAAGACGCAGGCCTGGTCGCTTTGGCGCAACAGCAGCTCCCGCACCAGATCGTTGGTGTTGTCGTTCGGGCCAAGGGACTCATCCCAGAGGTCATCCAGCCGGCGGCGCACCTCCAGCTCCCGCAACAGGGCCATGCAGAACGCACGCATGAAGGTGGTGGAGCTCGCTAAGGCGGTCTGGTTGAGATCGAGCAGATTGAGACTCACGCAGCGCTGGCCCAGGGCCTCGGCCTTGGCCAACAGGCGCACCAGCAAGCTCGTTTTACCCATGCGGCTGGGCGACTTGATCCGGATCAACGCCCCCGCACTCCCCAGCTCCGCAAAACAGCGCGGCTCCAGGGGCGAGGACACATAGAACGGCGACTGAAGCGGCACCGGCCCCTCCGGAGACTCTGGAGGCAGGGCAGTGGTCACGCCTTGGGCGACGCCGGGGGCCGCATCAGACAACGCATCAGCGGCTGGGGCACGGGGATCGTCGCTGGCGGCTGCATGGCCTTGGACGGTGTTCAACTCCGCGATGGCCCGGCGGATGCCCTGGGCGATGTCCAAATAGGCAGCATCCCGGCTCCGCCAATCGGTGACGGGTACCGCATCGCTGGGCAAGACCTGCAGACGGGCAAAGGAGGTGCCGTTCCAATCCACCGGTCGCAACAGGATCGGGATGACCCGTGCCTCATCCCGCCCGTGACGGTCCAACGCCTGCTCAAGCTCCACTTGATAGCAGAAGTCAGACGCGATGAAATCTGAACTGATCAGAAGCAAGATTAGCTTGGCGCTGAGCAATTGCTTGCTGATCTGAGGTTCCCACTCCTGGCCAGGGACAATACGGCGGTCATGCCAGCACTCAATCATCCCCGTGCGCTGCAGGGCGGCCAGGGCGGTGACCAACTCCTGCCGGAACACCTCGTCTTTGTGGGAGTAGGAGAGGAAGGCGGAGACGGGCACAGGGGGCCGAGGCTGCGCAATGGGTCTCCTGCCACACTAGCCAGTACAGCTTTGGACGTCCAGGTAGGTGGCCGGAGTCACCTCAGCAAGACAGCATTGGCAAAGTAGAATCAACAGATACCTGGTGTGAGTTGAACCTTAGCTAAGCAAACCCCGAGCGCGATCCGATGCGATTCGCCCACGATGCGGTGATCCCCAAGAGTGATTTCGGGGAGGCTACGTCATGCATCAATAGTATCGGCTTTCAGGGAACGGAAAAGCCATGGTGCACATTCACGGGAAAAACCGGCCAGGAAACCCCGGCCGGCTGAGGCCCGCGCCTCAGACCACCGACACCGTGGTGCCAAAGCGGCCCTGGAGCTTCCTGGCCAGCTCATGGGCGCGAGCCATGGGCATGTAGCGGAGCTTGCGGACGGGCTTACCGCGGCGGCCGACGTAGACGGTGAGACGCTCGTGGGGATAGGCCTTGATGCCATCGGGGTAGACGTGCATCACCAGGGCGCGGATCTCGCAGCGGGGAGCGGTGCTGATCGCCATCGAAGCAGGTGCGAAGGACACCGACCCCGCGCCCGGCGCCGCCATGGAGGCAAGGACCGCGGCAGCGGCCCGGCCTGATCCTTG
>JBEIHT010000155.1:0-4453 GCA_040381155.1 Aphanothece sp. | reverse complement strand
TTCAGTCAGTACCCCAATCGGACTACCGTGGTTTTTTCGCCCGTTCCCCTGGGCCGCCGCGCCGGCGCGGCGCTCGCCCTCAGCGCCCTTGCCGCCGTGCCGGCCCTCAGCCTCGGCGGCGGCCTGCTCAGCGGCCAGCGCGTCGAAGCCCAGACCCCCCAAAAGCAGACCCTGCTGCTGGTCACCTACGCGGTCACCAAGGCCGCCTACGACAAGATCATTCCCCTGTTCGTGGCCGACTGGAAGAAAAAGACCGGCCAGGACATTGAGATCAAGGGCAGCTATGGCGGCTCCGGCAGCCAGACCCGCGCCGTGATCGACGGCCTGGAGGCCGACGTGGTGGGCCTGGCGATGAGCGCCGATGTGAAGAAGATCGAAGACAAGGGCCTGATCCAGCCCGGCTGGGAGCGGGAATTCCCCAACAATTCCGTGCCCACCAACTCCACCGTGGTCGCCTTCCTGCGGCCCGGCAACCCGAAGAAGATCAACGGCTGGAAGGATCTCGACAACAAGAACGTCGAATCGGTGCTGGCCAATCCCAAAACCTCCGGCGGCGCCCGCTGGAACTTCCTGGCCCTGTGGGGTTCGATCACCCAGGAGGGCGGTGCGGAGGCGGCGGCGAAGAGCTTCATCACCGGCGTCTACAAAAATGTTGAGGTGCTGCCCAAGGACGCCCGCGAGGCCACCGACACCTTCGTGAAGCGCCGCCAGGGCGATGTGCTGCTCAACTGGGAGACCGAAGCGGTGCTCGCCCGCAAGAGCGGCGAATGGACGGGCCCGGTGAGGGTGTTCAGCCCCAACGTGCTGACCGAGATGCCGATCGCCGTGGTCGACAAGAATGTGGACAAGAAAGGCACCCGCAAGGCGGCCCAGGCCTTCGCGGCCTTCCTTTACACGCCGGCGGCCCAGCGGATCTTCGTGGACAACGGCTTCCGCCCGGTCACCCCCCAGGGCAAGGCCTACGCCAAGGGCAAATTCCCCGACGTGAAGTTCTTCAAAGTGGGGGATTTTGGAGGCTGGGGGGCCATCGACAAGAAGTTCTTCGGCAAGGGCGGCCTCTGGGATCAGATCTTCGCCCAGACCCGCTGAGCGGCCTGGCCCGGCCGGTCCCCTGGGGTTCCCCGGGGACCGGCCTCGCTCACCATCCCCGGGGAAGTGGACGGGAGAGCCTGTAAACTCATATCCATGTTGCCCATCGGTTTACCGTGCTTTCTGGTCGCTCCGTTCCTCCCGCCGCCCGTCGCCTCGCCGCCCGTCGCCTCGCTTCCCGCCTGAGGGCGCCCCTGGCCCTGGCGGCCCTGCTGCTGGGCGGCTGCGGCGGCGGCCCGCGCACGGCCGAGAAGGGCGGCGCCGGCACGGCCGAGAAGGGGGGCCAGGAGCTGTTGCTGGTGAGCTACGCCGTCACCAAGGGCGCCTACGACAAGATCCTGCCCCAGTTCGAGGCCGACTGGAAGGCCCGCACCGGCCAGACGATCCGGGTGCGCAGCAGCTACGGCGGCTCCGGCTCCCAGACCCGGGCGATCCTCGATGGCCTGCCGGCCGATGTGGCCACCCTCGCCCTGGCGGGCGATGTGCAGAAGCTTCAGAAGGCCGGCCTGGTGGCCCCCGGCTGGGAGAAGGAGCTGCCCAACGGCGGCATGATCACCCATTCGATGGTGGCCCTGCTCACCCGCCCGGGCAATCCGAAGCGGATCCAGGGCTGGTCCGACCTGGCCCGGCCGGATGTGCAGGTGATCACGGCCAATCCGAAGACCTCCGGCGGCGCCCGCTGGAATTTCCTCGGCCTCTGGGGTTCGGTGAGCCAGACCGGCGGCAGCGAGGCCCAGGCCAAGGCCTATGTGAGCGCCGTGTACCGCAACGTGGAGAACCTGCCCAAGGATGCCCGCGAAGCCACCGATGCCTTCCTCAAGCGCGGCCAGGGCGATGTGCTGCTCAACTATGAAAACGAAGCGATCCTGGCCCGCGCGATCGGTGAACTCAAACAGCCCTTCCTGGTGCCGGCGGTGAACATCCGCATCGAAGGCCCGGTGGCGGTGGTCGACCGCAACGTGGACCAGCGGGGCACCCGCAAGGCGGCCGAGGCTCTGGCGGCCTACCTGCAGACCCCCGCGGCCCAGCGTATCTTCGCGGAGCAGGGCTTCCGGCCGGTGAACCCCCAGGTGTGGGAGGAGGTGAAGGGCCGCTTCGCGCCGGTGCCCAGGCCGTTCACGGTGGCGGCCTTCGGCGGCTGGGAGCAGGTGGAGGCCAGGTTCTTCGCCAAGGGCGGCGGCCTCTGGGACGAGCTGTTCGGACAGACCCGCCGCTGATTGCCACGCCGTTGACCGCCACGTTGCCATGTGCGAACTCCTGGCCCTGAGCGCCAACACCCCCACCGATCTGCGCTTCAGCTTCCATGGCCTCACCCGCCGGGGTGGCGCCACCGGCGATCACCGCGATGGCTGGGGGCTGGCCAGCTTCGACGCCGACGGTCAGGGGGTGCGCCTGTTCCGGGAGGACGCCCCGGCGGCCTTCTCACCCACCGCCGCCGAGGTGGCGGGGCTCGCCCTGCGGGCCCACTGCTCGATCGCCCACATCCGCAAGGCCACCCAGGGGGTGGTGGCCCTGGAGAACTGCCATCCCTTCCACCGCCGCTGGCGGGGCCAGGAGTGGGTGTTCGCCCACAACGGCGACCTGCGCGGCCCGATCCCGGCGGCGACGGGCTTCCAGCCGGAGGGCAACACCGATAGCGAAGCGGCCTTCTGCTGGCTGCTGGGGGAGCTGGAGCGGCGCGACGTTGACCCCAACGATGAGGCGGCTCTATTCGAGGCGCTGGTGGAGGGCTCCGACCAGCTGGCGCGCCTGGGGATCTTCAACGCCCTGATCGCCAACGGCCGCTGGCTGTTCGCCACCAGCTCCACCCGCCTGCATCGCATCACCCGCCGCGCCCCCTTCCGCCGGGCCACCCTGGCCGACAACGACCTGAGCGTGGATTTCGCCCAGCTCACCAGCCCCGACGACGTGGTGACGATCCTGGCCACCGAACCCCTCACCCGCGATGAGCACTGGCAGCCGCTGCCCCCCGGGGAGGCGGTGCTGCTGCGCCACGGCGAAGTGGCCCGCCGCCGCGAGGCCCCCGGCAGCGGGGCCTGACTCAGGCCGCCGGCGGCAGCCCCAGCACCTTCCAGAGGCGGCGCTGGCCGCTGGCCAGGGCCGGCAGCGCCGGTCGCCCCTCGACGGTGCGGATCAAGGACAGGCCGAGCAGCAGCAGGGGCACCCCCACCAGCAGCGGAGCAGTGAGCAGGCCGAGGGCGAGCAGCAGGGTGGGGCCGAGGTTATTGGGCAGCGAGGGAACGGGCATCAACAGGGAAACGGTTACCCCTGTCCTAGGGAGGTGAAGGGGGATCGGACGTAGCGGCATTCACACCTGGCTGTGGGAACAGATTCCAAATCCACAGCAGGAATGGGGGGATTGAACGTAATTCCTTCGGACAACCAGGCGATCACTGCAATTCACCCGAACTCAAAGCCATCCCCCTAGATTGAAGCCCCTTGCCCTGAGTCGATGCGTGCTGGCGGCGTCAGCCTCTCGGCGGCCTCCCGTTACTGGTTGAAGCTGGGGCTGGTGAGCTTCGGCGGACCGGCAGGCCAGATCGCCCTGCTGCACCGGGAGCTGGTGCAGGAGCGCCGCTGGCTCTCGGAGCGGCGCTACCTGCATGCCCTCAACTACTGCATGCTTCTGCCCGGCCCGGAGGCGATCCAGCTCGCCACCTACCTGGGCTGGCTGATGCATGGTGTGCGGGGCGGCCTGATCGCCGGCGGGCTGTTCCTGCTGCCCTCGGTGGTGCTGCTGCTCAGCCTGGCGAGCGTCTATGCGCTCTGGGGGCAGCAGCCGCTGCTGGTGGCGGTGTTCTGGGCGCTGAAGCCGGCGGTGCTGGCGATCGTGATCCAGGCCAGCTGGCGGGTGGGGCGCCGCACCCTGCGCCATCCGGCCCTGGCGGCGATCGCCGCGGCGGCCTTCCTCGGCCTCACGGCCCTGCGGCTGCCCTATCCCCTGATCGTGGCGGCCGCCGCCCTGACGGGCTGGATCGGCGGCCGGCTGCGGCCGGGCTGGTTCGCGCCGCCCGCCCATCGCCCGCCCGCCAGCCCCGCCGGCGCCAGCTCGCCCCAGGCCGCGGCCGAGCCGGAGCTCCCCCCCCTCCATGACGACACCACCCCCACGCCGGAGCACGCCCGCTTCCGCCCCCGCCGCCTGGCCCTCACCCTGCTGCTGAGCGGCCTGGCCCTGGCCCTGCCCCTGGCGGCCCTCAGCGCCTGGGGCGGCGGCTGGGAGGGGGAGCTGGCGCGCATGGCCCGCTTCTTCACCCGGGTGGCGCTGGTGAGCTTCGGCGGCGCCTACGCGGTGCTGCCCTACGTGGCCCAGGGGGCGGTGGAGAGCTTCGGCTGGCTGGATGCCCACCAGATGGCCGACGGCCTG
>JBEIHT010000154.1:0-4453 GCA_040381155.1 Aphanothece sp. | reverse complement strand
TGAGCACCGCACAGCATCTTTAGGGGCTTTCTAGACGGCATTATCGATCAACTTCTTTGTCTGTTGTCCAAGATGGGGCCTGGCAATGCTTTGCCCCTAGAGTTCCCCGTGACTTGGAGAATGAATTTCAGCAAGCCCTAGTTATACATAATCCTGGCCTTTCCGGGGGAACGGGCTCCTCAGGCTGCCACCGGCTGGTGGATCACCTCCAGGTACAGCCGCTCCAGGGCGGCGATGTTGGCGCGCAGGGTGTAGCGCTCCTGCACCCGCTGCCGCGCCCGCCGTCCCAGCTCGGCGGTGAGCACCGGTTGATCCCGCAGCACCGGCAGCAGGGTGCGTAGCTGGGTGGTGACCCCCTGGGTGCGGATCACGATGCCCGCACCACCCTCCAGCACCTGGCCGTCGGCGCCGGCGTCGGTGGCCACGCAGGCCGTGCCGGAGGCCATCGCCTCCAGCAGGGCCAGGGAAAGGCCCTCCACCAGCGAGGGCAGCAGGAACACCTCCGCCAGCTGCAACAGGGCCACCCGCCGCTCCAGGCACGACTCGATCCCCCACCAGAGCACGTCCGCCTCGCCGCCGCTCTGGAGCATCCCCCGCAGCGGTCCGTCGCCAACGATCAGCAGCAGGCAGCCCTCCGGCCGCACCAGCCGCCAGGCCCGCAGCAGCGCCTCGACGTTCTTCTCGGTGGTGATGCGGCCCATGTAGAGGAAGATCCGCCGCCCGGCGAAGCGCTCCCGCAGCTCCCGGTACGCCGGGGAGGGCGCCGCATCGATGGGCCGCCAGAGGGTTTCATCCACCCCGTTGGGGATCACGGCGATGCGATCCGGCCGCACCCCCAGCCGCTCCAGAACGCCCGCCTGCAGATCGGAGAACACGATCACCCGGTCGTAGCGCGCCAGGGAGGGGGCGTAGAGCTGGTAGGTGAGCTGCTGGGTGCCGGCCGCCAGGTTGCGCAGGCCGGCGTCGAAGGCCGGGTGGAAGGTGGCCACCAGGGGCAGGCCCAGCTGTTGGCAGAGATCGGGCAGGCGGAAGTCGAGCGGGGAGAGGGTGAGGCTGGCGTGCACCAGATCGGGCCGGAGCCGCTCCAGGGATTCCCGCAATTCGCGCTGCGCCCCGGGGGAAGGGATGGTGTACACCTGGGATTTCACCAGGTAGGGCAGGGTCACATCCGGCTCGGCGCCGCCGGCCGCGGTCGCCAGTGCCGGCTCCGGACGGGACTCCAGCAGCCCCAGGCCGGCCGCCGGGGTGTCGAAATGGATGAAGCTCACGGTGTGGCCCAGGCGGCGCAGCGCCTCCGTGGTGCTCAGCCCATAGGTGACATTGCCGCAGAAGGGCGATTTCTTGCCCAGCCAGGCAATGTGAGCCACGGTGCGCTGCATCCGACAGGCCAAACTAGCAGCGACGCCAGGGTTGCTCCCACAGGGCGGCGATCAGGCAGAGGGCGGCCAGGCCCCAGAGCACCGGCAGCAGGCCGTAGCGGCTCACCAGGGTGCCCGCCACCACCAGCGGCAGGCTGAGGGCGATGTTGATCAGGTTGTTCTGCAGGCCGAACACCTTGCCCCGTTGGTTTTCCGGGGTTTCCTCCTGGATCGTGGTCTGGGCGGGGATGGCCAGCAGCGCCGATCCCACCCCGAGCAGGGAGCAGAGCAGCAGGGTGAGCCAGAGGTTGCCCCGCAGCTGGCCCAGCAGGAACAGGCACCAGCCGATGATTCCCAGCCCGGCGCTGGCCAGCAGCCGGCGATTGAAGCGATCCCCCAGCTGCGCCACCGACAGGGCCCCCAGGGCCAGCCCCACCCCTGTCATCGCCAGCAGGGTGCCGAACCCCGTGGGCCCAAGACCGATGATCGAGGCCGCCAGGCTGATGGCGAGCACGTAGAGCGCCGCCAGCAGGCTGTAGAGAAGCACCAGATGGAGCATCGCCGCGCGCACGCTCCGCCGTTCCCGCAGCACCTGCACCCCTTCGCCGATCTCCTCCCAGACCGAGATCTGCCGGGGCGCTCGCGGCTCCTCCTCAAGGGGAATCGCTGCGATCGCCACGGCGGCGATCCCGTAGCAGAGGGGAAGCAGCAGGAACTCGCCACCCCGGAACCCCAGGCGCGCCAGGCTGCTGTGGAGCAGCCGCAGGATCGGATCGCCCAGGGCGAAGCCGATGATCGTGGCCGCCATGCTCGTGGCCTGGTACACGGAATTGGCCGCCAGCAGCCGCTGGGGTGGCACCAGCAGCGGGATCGCCGCCTGTTCCGCCGGCGCGAAGAACTGGGTGAGCACCGACTCCAGCAGGGTCATGCCCACCAGCAGCCAGTACCCCCAGCCCAGCCCCAGCAGGGTGGGGCCGGGCAGCAGGGCCAGCGGCGCCAGCAGCACCAGGCCAGCCCGCAGGCCGTTGGAGGCCACCATCACCGTGCGCTTCGGCCAGCGGTCGGCCCACACCCCGGCCACGGTGCCCAGCAGCATCGCCGGGATGGTGTTGGCCACATAGATCCCCGTGGCCAGCAGGGTGATCAGCTGGGCGCGGTTCTCCACCGTCATGCGGATGGCGGCGGCGGCCTCCGCCAGCGCCTCGCTCGCCTGGGCTTTCTCGGTCACCCAGTACTGGGCGATGAGAAAGATCATCAGCACGATGTAGAACTTATCGGCCAGCTGGGAGAAGATCTGCCCCAGCCAGAGCCTGCGGAAGCCGGGCATGCCGAGCACCGCCCCCAGGCCCCTTTCGTCCGCGCCGCCGCTGCTCATGGTGGCGTGGACCGCGAGGACGGGGTTGCTGGCATCGGCTCGAACCCGCTGCGCAGAAGTCTGAAGGCCCGCGGGACGCGCTCGAGGTGTTCGCCGCACCAGAGCTCGATCACCGCCAGCAGCCGCAGCCAGGCCGCCGGGGGGCCCATCAGGGCACCGTCCCGCCGGCGGGGCGGCGCCGGTCGGGTCAGGCGCTGCAGCAGGGCCAGCTCCGAGGCGTTGAGCAGCATGCGGGCGCCTGCGATCGAGCCGATCACCAGACCCTCGCCCGGCAGCAGGCTGCAGCGCCAGTCGCCGTTGCCCAGGGGGGGCTCCAGGACCGCGCCGGAGCGGGCGCAGTGCTGCAGGGGCAGGGCGTAGCCCCCAAGCGCCAGCAGGTGCACCGTCCCCAGGACGGCGATCGCCAGGGCTTCGGCTCCCCCCTCCCCCGTCTCCTCCCGCACCACCGCCTCCAGACGCCCAAGCTGCAACAACAGATCGGCCAGTATCCCTGGCGCCGGGACCTCGCTGGGCAGCAGGGCCAGGCACAACTCCGAGAGGGCCTGGGCGGCGGCGAGGCTCTCCAGCCGGGTTGCCAGGGCGCTGTAGTTGCGCAGCAGCCGCAGCTGCCGCACCCGCTTCAGGCCGCTGCGGCCCCCCACCTGCAGCTGCAGGTGGGCCAGCGGCACCGCCCCCGCCAGGCTGCTGCGCGGTCGCCGCGCCCCCGGGGCCGCCAGCCGCACCAGACCCTCCTCCCGGCTGAGCAGGGTAAGCAGGCGATCATTTTCCCCCAGGGGCCGGCTGGTCAACACCAGCCCCTCCAGGCGCAGTTCGGGCACGGCCAGGCCTCAGCTCCCGGCCGCGGCGGGGCCGGGCTCGGGCGGCGGCCCCCGCCGCAGGGCCTCCATCAGGGCCACACCGCGGCTGGTTCCCAGGCGCGTGGCGCCCGCTTCCATCAGCGCCAGGGCCTGCTCCAGGTCGCGGATTCCCCCGGCCGCCTTGATCGCCGCCCGGCCCCGTGCCAGGCCCCGCAGACGCTCCACATCCGCGGCGCTGACCGGGCCAGCGAAGCCGCTGCCGGTCTTGAGGAAGCGGGCGCCGGCATCGATGCTCACCTCCACCAGCAGCTCCAGGGCCTGGGGATCGAGGCGGCCCATCTCCAGGATCACCTTCACCGGCAGGCCCAGGTCCGTGAGCGCCGCCAGGTCGTCGAGGATTAGGCCGCTCTGCCGATCCGCCAGGGCGCCGAAATCGGGCACCACATCGAGTTCATCGGCCCCGGCGGCAGCCGCCGCCTCGGCCTCCGCCCGCTTCACCGCCTGCGGCACCGCTCCGAAGGGGAAGCCCACCACCGACACCAGCCGCACCGGCCCCCCCACCGGCAGCCGTTCGCGGGCCGGGGCCACCCAGCGCGAGGCCACGCAGATGGCGGCGAAGCCGAAGTGGCGGGCCTCGTCGCAGCAGCGTTGCAGCGCCTCGATTCCGTGGTGGGGATCCAGCAGGGCGTGGTCGATGAGGGGGGCCAGGTCGGCCGGCGCCGTTTTCACTCGCGGGGCTGGATGACGCCGAAGCCACCGTGGTTGCGGTGATACACCACCTGGATCTGGCCGCTCTCCTCCTCACGGAACACGTAGAAGTCGTGGTCGATCATCTCCAGCTGGTGCAGGGCCTCCTCCAGGCTCATCGCCGGCATGGCGAAGTACTTGCGGCGCACACCGCGGTGGGGAACGGTCGGCTCTAG
>JBEIHT010000153.1:0-4524 GCA_040381155.1 Aphanothece sp. | reverse complement strand
GGCTGCTGGCGGGTCGTCCCGATGGGACAGCGGGGCGCCATCGGCTAGCGGGGCGGGGCTCATGGGGCCTCAGGCTCCTCCGAGGGGTCCAGCGCAGGGGGCGGGCCGAATCGGCTGCCGCCTCCAGGGCGGTGGCCCCCTCCTCCATCGGCGGCGGGATGGGCAAACCGCGATCGGGAGATGCCGGGGAGGAAAGGTGAACCGCTGCGATGGTTTCTCGCTACTGGTGAGCTGCCTGGACACAGGCTCGTTATCGTCAAAATTGGTATGCTTTGGTGTGAACTCGCAGCAGATTTTCAGGCAACAAGGTGGTGTGAGGTCGTCATAGTCCGGATGTCTTCATGGTCGAGATCTCGGTAGTCGAGCCGTTTCTGAATCATGCGGAGGTCACGACCACTGTCATGACCACGCGATCGGAGCGCGGAAGGGTCGGCGCTCAGCAGATGTGAATGGTTGAGGTGGTTGCTGATCTTTGGTCTGGTTATTGGGCGACTGCTCGATCAAGCGGAGGTGGGCCATCGCCCATCCATGCAGCGCGGCTCCTGGCCGCGGACCGGGCTCAAGGGCCGTGGCGTCCGTGATCACTGCGGGGCGGCGAGGCCAGTGCCAGCAGCAGCACACTCGCCAGCAGCACCAGGGTGGAGAGCACCTGGATCTGGGGAGAGATCTCACGCTGGAAGGCACCGGCGAGGTAGAGCGGCAGGGTTACCGTTTCGCCGGCCGTGAAGCTGCTCACCACGTAGTCGTCGACGGAGAGGGAGAAGGAGAGCAGGCCGGCCGCCAGCAGGCCCGGCACCCGCAGCGGCCGCGTGACCCGGCGAAATGCCTGCAGCGGCGATGCCCCGAGGTCCTGGGCGGCCAGTTCGAGGCTGGGATCGAAACCGGCCAGGCGGGCCTTGAGGGTGAGAGCCGCGTAGCTCAGGCAGAAGAGGCTGTGGGAGAGCAGCAGGGTGAGGGGGCCCCGCGGCAGGTTGAGCCCCACGAAGAGGTTGAGCAGACCGGTGGCGAGCACGATCTCCGGGTTGGTGAGCGGCAGCGCCAGCAACAGGGCGATCCAGCGCCCCCCCCGCACGGAGGAGCGGGCCAGGGCCAGGGCCATCAAGGCCCCCAGCAGGATCGCCACCAGGGCTGCCGCCAGGGCCAGGGCGAGGCTGGTGAGGAAAGCCTCGCTGAGGGCGGCGTCCCGCAGCGGATGGCGCCAGTTCTCCAGGGTGAAGCCCTGCCACACCAGATTGAATCGTCCCCGGGGGGCGTTGAAGCTGAACAGCACGGTGATCAGCAGCGGCGCGTAGAGCAGCCCGTAGGCCAGGGCGCTCCAGAGGCCCAGCAACAGGCCGCCCAGCCGGTTGCGGTTCATGGCAGCGGCAGCTCGTCGAGGCCGCGGCGCAGCTGCAGCAGCACCGCCACGGAGATCAGGGCCATCAGCACCAGGGTGAGGGCCGCCGCCCGCGGTGCCTGCAGCTGCACCAGCAGCAGGTTGTCGATGCTGTTGGCGATCATCTGGTTGTTCGGGCCCCCCAGGAACCGGGGGTTCACCACATCGCCGGCGGCGGGGATCAGGCTGAGCAGGATGCCCGCCGCCAGGCCCGGCCGTGAGAGGGGCCACACCACCTGGGTGAAGCGCTGCAGGGCGCCGGCGTGCAGGTCGGCTGCCGCCTCCAGCAGCACCGGCTCGATCCGCTGCATCGCCACCACCAGGGGCAGCACCAGAAAGGGCAGCAGGTTTGTGGTGAGCCCGAGGATCACGGCGGTGGCCGTGTTCAGCAGGCGGCCATCGTGGAGCACCCCCAGGGCTTCAAGGGGAGCGATCAACCCGAGGGACCTGAGCAGCTGGAGCACCGGTCCCTGATCCGCCAGCAGGCTGGTCCAGGCGATCGCCCGCACCAGAAAGGAGGTGAGTGAAGGCAGCACCACCAGCCCCATCAGCAACGGCTGCCAGCGTCCGCCCCGGAAGCGGATCGTCCAGGCGAGCGGATAGGCCAGCACCACCCCCAGGCCCGTGGCCAAAGCGGCATAGGCGAAGGAGCGCAGCAGGATGGGGCCGTAGGCCTGAAGCACCTCCTGGTAGTTCGCCAGCCGGCCGCGGAACACGGTCTCGAGGCCGAAGCGGTTCACCGGCTCCGAGAGTGAAAGCGGCACCAGGGCCAGCAGGGGGAGCAGGTAGAGCACCAGGAGCCAGAGCAGGCCAGGAGCCAGCAGCAGCCAGGGCCAGCGGGGGCGATGGCTTTGAGGGCGATGGCTGCTGGGTCGTTGGCTTCGGCCGCCATGGCGCGGATCCCGTTGCGGCGAAGCGGGCATCACGGGCGGCTCAGGCCTGGGTGATGCGGGCAAAACGCTCGTCCCAGCGGGCCTCCTCCGCCTCGCTGAGGGGGCCGAACACGTGCAGACGCTGCTGCTCGGCCGGACCCGGAAACATCAGCGGATTGTTGGCCAGGGCGGCGGTGGCCGGGTCCTTGGCCAGGATCTGCCGCACCCCCTCCACCGGCGAGATGTACTGCACGGCGGCGGCGATGCGGGCCGCTTGCGGCGGGTCGTAGACCCAGTTCATCCAGCGGGCGGCGGCGTTGGGGTGGCGGGCGCGCTTGGGCATCAACATCAGATCGGCCCAGAGAATGCCGCCGCTCTCGGGCACCACGAAGCGCAGGTCGGGTTGCTCAAGGGCCAGCTGGGCCACATCGCCGGACCAGCCGATGCAGGCGGCCAGATTCCCCGCCAGCAGATCGGTCTGGTAGTCGTTGCCGGTGAAGCGGCGGATCTGCCCATCGCGCCGGGCCCGCTCGAGGCGATCGAAGCAGGGCTGGGCGTCGCTCCAGCTGGGGCGGCTCACATCCTTGCCGTCGGCAAGCATCAGCAGGCCCATGGTGTCGCGCATCTCCAGCAGCGCCGAAACCCGCCCCTTGAGGGCCGGATCGAAGAGATCGTCGATGCTGCGCAGTTCGCGGCCGGTGGCCTTGATGTTGTAAGCGATGCCCGCGATTCCCGACTGCCAAGGGAGGCTGAAGCGCTGCTCCGGATCCCAGGAGGGCTTGCGCAGGCTGGGGATCAGGTTGCTGGCGTTGGGGATCCGCTCGAAGGGCAGGGGTTCCACCCAGCCGAGCTGGATCAGGCGGGTTGCCATCCAGGAGGTGAGCACCACGATGTCCTGGGGGAGGGTCTGGCCGGCGGCCAGGGCGGGACGAATGCGGGCGAAGAACTGGCGCACATCGTTGACATCTTCCCCGTAGCGCAGACGGATGCCGGTATCCCGCTGGAAGCGCTCCACACTGCCGGGCGCACCGGGCCGGCTGGGGTCGATGTAGAGGGGGAAGGTGGAGATCACCAGCTCGCCGCCCTCCTTGTCGCCGCTCACCTTGTCGGCGCCTTCACCGCCACCCCCCGGTCCGCGGCCGCAGGCCTGCAGCAGCGCAGGGGCCAGCAGGGCTCCGGAGGCTCCCCAGGCCAGCCGCCGCAGGAAGGTGCGTCGGCCCTCGTGGTGTGCAAAGGGTGTCATCAGGCGATCGCGCCCTCCAGCGGGTGGCTGTCGCCGGGGTTCCATCGACACCAGATCTCCTCGCCCACGCGCAGATTCTCCGGGAGGGCGGCGCTGGTGTCGATGGCCACCAGGGGCAGGTCGTCGGCGGCATGGAGCCGTACCTCCACCGTGGATCCCTGGAAGGCCAGCTCCCGCACCCTCGCCCGCAACCCCCGCTCCCCCGCGTCCGGAGGCTCGGCGCTGAGGCGCAGCCGCTCCGGCCGCAGCAGCCGCACCCCGCCGCCGGCGGGATCCGGCAGGAGATTGGCGCTGCCGAGGAAGCTGGCCACCACAGCGCTGCGGGGCCGCTCGTAGAGATCGCGGGGTGATCCCACCTGCTCCAGGCGGCCACCCTGCAGCACCGCCAGGCGATCACTGAGGCTGAGGGCCTCCTCGCGGTCGTGGGTTACCAAGAGGAAGGTGATGCCCACCTCCCGCTGGATGCGCTTCAGTTCCGAGCGCATCGTGCGGCGCAGATCCGGGTCGAGGGCGGCGAGGGGTTCATCGAGCAGCAGGGCGGCCGGGGCATTCACCAGCGCCCGGGCCAGGGCCACCCGCTGCTGCTGGCCGCCCGAAAGCTGGTGGGGCCGCCGCCGCGCCAGCTCCGACAACTGCACCATCTCCAGCACCTCGCCCACCCGCCGGCGGATCTCCGCCGACTCGAGGCGGAGGGAGCGGGGCCCGAAGGCCACGTTGTCCCAAACGCTGAGGTGGGGGAAGAGGGCGAAGTTCTGGAAGACCAGATTCACCGGCCGCCGGTGGGGTGGGGCCTCGGTGAGGTCGTGGCCCTGCATCAGGATGCGGCCGCTTTGTGGCCGTTCGAAGCCGGCGATCAGGCGCAGGGTGGTGGAGCCCAGCAGGCGGAAGGCTTCTACCTCCACCACCGGGCCTTCAGCGCCGAGCTTCAGCCCCTCGGGCCTCACCAGCACATCCACTTCGGCGCCTTCGGCGAAGCCTGGGGCGGGCAGGGCGCCAAGCGCGGTTTCCGCCTGGCCGGCAGCGATCCGGGCGGG
>JBEIHT010000152.1:0-4559 GCA_040381155.1 Aphanothece sp. | reverse complement strand
GGGGGGAGCCCATCAGAAAACTGCCCGCGGCAATCTCCACAATGGTGAGGGCCAGGGGATCGGGTCGCTCGGCGGTGGCACCGAAGGGGAGGTGATCACGCTGGAGGGGTTCGTGGAAGCCCCAGGCGGCTGCTTCCTGCCGCGAAATGTGTGCAACCGGTTCCGGCTTTGAAGCGATCTCCGCGAGGATCTCGGAACGGGTGTCCCAGATTCGGATACGCCGATCATTGGCTGAGGAGACAAGACGACCATCCGCAAGCAACAGCAGGGATTCCACGGAGCCATCGTTGCCGGCCAGGATCTCCTCTTCGCCGCCGTTGCCCTCCAGGATCTTCACGCAGTCGCCCGAGGCCAGATCCCAGAGGCGGATCGCACCATCCCGTGAACCGCTCGCCAGCCAGCCAGCCGCCACCATCACCAGGGCTCTGATCTCCGCCTGATGGCCCTGGTAAACGGCCAAACAGGACCCAGACGTCGTATCCCAGAGGCGAATGGTGTGATCGTCAGAGCCCGAAGCGAGGCGTCCATCGGGTAGTACGGCGAGGGCGTTCACCCGGCGCTGATGCCCTTCGAACACCGCCAGACAGTTGCCACCAGCAGGATCCCAAAGGCGGACACTCCAATCGCCGGCCCCAGAGGCGAGGCGGCCATCAGGTAGCACTGCCAGAGCATGCACCCCACTGGCGTGCCCCTCAAACACCCATTCCCAGCGGCCAGTTGCCGGATCCAAGATACGGATGGTGGAATCCGTGCTGCCGGAGGCCAGGCGCCCGTCGGGGAGCACCGCCAGGGCCTGCACCCCGCCCTGATGGCCCTCGAACGCCGCCACACAGGAGCCGCTGGCGAGATCCCAGAGGCGGATGGTGCGATCGGCGGAGCCCGAAGCGAGCCAGCCATTGGGGAGCAGCGCCAGAGCAAACACCCCATCTCGATGCCCACGCAACACCGCTGAGGAGGAGCCGCTGGCAGGGTCCCAGACGCGGATCGTGGCATCAGCGGAAGCCGCGGCAAAGCGCCCATCCGGCAAACCGATCAGTGCCGTTACGGCAGCGGCCGTGCTCGGCTCCATCAACACCAGCTTGGGCTCTCTGGAGCTGGCGACAACGCGACCCGGGCTCAACAGCCCAGCCAGGCGTGCCGTATGGAAGGAGATCCGCTGCAGCTTCTCCTGCATAAACCAGGCTGCGGTGACAAGGATCGGCTGCAGCGGGGGCAGATCAACCAGCTGGGCGACATCAAATTCCTCCTCCCGCTCCTCCAGCCCCTGCAGCCAGGATTGCGTGGGAGGGGGCATGGGCAGCTGTTCAGGCTTCCACCGTTGCTCCAGTTGCTCAGCCAGAGCCTCGAAGCGGCCCCCAAGGCCCCTGAGGCAGCTGGGGGCTGCGGTGGCAAAGGCGCGCAACAGATCCCGATCCGGATGGCTCTCACACTGCTCAGGCGTCAGCAGCAGGGCTTCGAATTGGGCCTGGCTGAGATTGAGGCTCTGGATCACAAACTCCTGCACCCGCTGATACACCGCCTGCGCCTCCCAGATCCGCAAGCCCTCCCGCAACCGTGGCCGCAGCGATTCGGCCACGAAACGCAACCGCTGCAGATCAACCGGGATGGGCCTGGCCGGCTGTGCCGTGGCCGGTGCGAACAGGCCGCTGAACAGCACCTCCGCCTGCTCCGCCACCGCCTCCGCCCCCAACGGCTCCAGCATCTGGCCATGCAGCAGACGCACAATCGGCAGCGTGATCACTGGCGCGAAGGTGAGCAGCGCCAGCAGCTTGCGAGCCCGCGCGGAGGCGGTGAACAGGAACATCGCCAGCAGATCTTCCGTAGTGGCCGCCTCCACCTCGGCAGTGGCGGAAGGCTGCCGGGAACCAGGATCGGCATCGGCCGCTGTCGACGCCCCAACCCCGCTGGCGAAGCCCGGCGCCGGCAGGGCAAAGCGATAGGCCAGGGCACTGCCCCGACGAGAACCGGCCAGCAGCCGCGCCCAGGCAGCAAGGAACTCCGGCTGCAGCTGCAACACCGGCAGGGTGAGCCAGGATGCCACTCCGGCCTGTGGCGGCAGGGGCGCGCCACCCTCCACCGGCTGCCAGACCAGCTGGCCATGGGGCCGCATCGGTGTGGCGGAGCTAATCCAGCCGGCGGGCTGCTCAACCAGGGCTGTGCGCAGCCAGAGCCGTTGGGGAAACAGCTGCAGCAGCGCCACGGGCTGCACCGCCGCCCAGCCCTGGAGACATTCAGCCATGGCGCCCTGGTACCAGGCAGGGGCCACCGCATCGCTCACCACCAGCACCAACGAGCGGCCGGTACGTTGCCGCAGCCGCCGCGGTGCGCAGGGCCGGCCCCGCAGATCGGCCAGCAACACCCTGCCGGTCGGATCGCTGAGCAGCTGCCAGCAACGCAGATCGCGCCAGCGCACCTCCCGGGCCAGCAGCCGCGGCAGCTCGCGCCGCAGCCGCTGCCACAGGGCCATCGAGGGGCTGGCATCAAACACCAGCTGCAGCTCCAGCCAAGGCTGGCGGCGAGGCTGCAGGCAGGGTTGCCAGGGCATTCGGTTGCTGCGGGCCCTGGCGATCGCCTCCACCGTGGCTGCCACATCGAGCACACAGGCCGGCCCCTCCTCGCTCCAGCGGTTGAGGGGCGCCAGGGCCCGGCCGAGCTGGCGGGGCCGGCGAAGCAGGGCGGAATCGGCAATGCCCACCCGTGGTGCAGCGCCGTTGCCGGAGTTCTCCGCCGTGAGCGGCGCCAGGAGGGCCTCCTCGGGGGCTGGAGGGGCTGGAGGCGAGGGGGTGGCTGGCGGTGGCGTGGAAGCGGATGATGCGGCTCCCTGCGGATCGGCGTCGATGTCGAAGCCTGCGCGGTCTGGGATCGTCGGCCCGTTTTCGCCGCTGCCCGGCGCGGCCTCTGAGGGAGTGCCGCGGGCGGGTTGCGTTTTGGGCAGCTCCGCCGCCAGCGTTTGCGCCAGCCACAGCCAGTCAGTGATCTCAGCAGCCGTCCAGCCGCGGCGGCCGAGAACTTTCACCAGCGCAGGCCAGTGCTCCAGGGCCGCAGGCTGCTGGTTCACCACGCCGCGGCGCCTGAATCCGGCGGAGGCTCCGGTTCGGCATTGAGGGCCTGCAACACCACAGTGCGCAGATCCAGGCGCGTCGCCTCCGAGAGAGGCGCACCCTCCTGCTCCAGCAGGAAGGCCAGGTTGAGCAGCTGATCGAGGGCCAGGCTGTCGCCGATCCCCTGGGCCGCCTTGCTGGCCTCCTGGAACTCCTGCAGGGCGACATCCAGTTGCGCCATCGGCTGGCCGGCGGGATCCGGGCCGCCTGGAGCGCTCCCTTCGGGCTGCTTGCTGGCAGACATTCCGCTGGGCTGCCAGTGGCTGCGCACGATCGCCCCCAGGCTGGCAGGGTCGCGGCTGAAATCCGGCATCGGCACCCGCAGACAGCGGCGGTTGAAGGCCGGGGGGAACTCCCGTTCTCCATTGCTGGTCATCACCACCAGCGGGAACTCATGGCACTGCACCACCGCACCGTGAATCGAGACTGGGATCGGATTTCCGTTTTCATCTTCATCGGCGCTGTTGATCGTGCGGGGCTCACCGTTGGCGTTGCTCTCCCTGCCAGCGGACCTGGAGCCGCGTTGCAGCTGCGAGAGGGTGAACTTGCCCTCCTCAAACAGGTGCAGCAGCTCATGGGCGAGATTGAGATCCCCCTTATCGATTTCATCAATCAGCAGCACCCGCGGCAGCGGCATCGGCAGAAAGGCCGTGCCTACCGGACCAAGGCGCATGTAGGCCTCCACGGGGAGTGCTGCCGGGTCATCCGAAGAGGCGGAATCCCGATTCGGCTGGCGCATGGCTGTCATCCGGGCGATCTCGAGATCCTGCAGACGGCTCAGCGGGTCATAGGTGGCCAGGGCATCCGCGAGGGTGGCCCCCGGCGTCACCGACCACTCCAGCACCGGACCCAAGCCGAGCCAGTCGGCCACCGCATAGGCCAAGGTGGTTTTGCCCGAGCCCGGCAGGCCGGTGAGCAGCAAGGGACGTCTCAGGCTGAGGGCGGCATTCACCGCCAGCACAAGGTTGCGGCTGGCATCGTTGGCCGGCAGCACGAAACTGGCGGCGCGGGTGCGGGCGCGGGCGTAGCGCTCGGAAGTGTCGGCCAATCTGCGCAGATCCAGCCACCGCCTCCAAGCCTGATCCGCACCCTGCTGCTGAAACCCTTGCTTGCTTAAAAAGGTGCGCCAGGGGGGCGGCGGGTCGGCAGGAGGAGCGAAGGGGTGGTTTTTGAGGTCAAAAGAAGGCGGAGCCCCTTGCACCGATTCGGCTGGGGCAGGGAAGAAGGGGCGGCAGCCCTCGCGGGTGGTGGCAAAGCGGTGCCAGGTCATGGATTTTGTTGGTGAAAAGGAACCTGAAATGGACGCACAGATGCTGGTGCAGAATTGGTGCTTGAGCTGGCTTCAGTGGGGATGTACCTGTGATCCTCCCAAAAAATGATGCCATTACGGATGAAGCGTCGCAGGGGGAGATTGGGCCTGTCTTCTTCCGCTGCTCTTTCGTGCTGGTATCGATAGAG
>JBEIHT010000151.1:0-4598 GCA_040381155.1 Aphanothece sp. | reverse complement strand
GCAGCGGTTGGCTGCCTTCTCTGAGCCTGGGATGGGGCATCAACACCACCACCTACAGCACACCCCAACCCCTCGGCAGCCTCAGCACCAGCCAGTCCTGGATGGTGGGTCTGCAATGGACGGATGTCTTCAAGAAGGGCAATGACTTCGGCTTCGCTGTGGCCCAACCCGTGTTTGCCACCGCTCTCAACGATGGCGTGACTCCCAACGACGGCAACTACGTGTGGGAGTGGTGGTACAAGATTCAGGTGACCGATAACATCACGGTCACACCAGCACTGATCTATCTGAGCCGACCCTTCGGGCAGGTGACGCCAGCCGGCGAGAGCTTCAGTCAGTTCGGCGGCCTGGTGAAGACAACCTTCCGCTTCTGATCCCAGGCTCGTCTGCGCAGAGTGCAATCCACAGCTCCCCCAAGCCCTCCTACCGGGGGGCGACTGGGGGAGTTGTGGTTTCCGGCTGGGTGGATGGCACCGCAGGGGTGTGTTGATGCTGGTGCTGGCCCGGTCGGGCTGGTTTGCGATAGCTGCCGGAGCCGCCGCCGCCGCAGGCCAGGGATTCCGGTGCGGAGGCCAGCAGAGTAAGAACCAGAGCGAGGCAGAGGTTGCGCATTGATCTCATGAATCAGTGTTGGTGTGTGGAATGTTGCGTTGGATGCTCTGAGCACGGCATCCAGAGGTTGCCCATGGCGTGCACGCCCTCGCAGCCGAGCTCCCGCGCTTTCTGAAGGGCCACCTGCCGGCTCGGGTAGGCCAGCAGCTGTTGCTGCGCAGCCCCGCTGCTGTGGTGTTGATGGCCACTGCCTTGGGTTAGGGACCAGATCCCCATGGGATGGAAACCGGCCACCACCACCCCCATGCCCACCACGCAGGCATTGAGCACACCCATCCCCACCACCCCGAGGCTGATGACTCCCATCGGCACCACACCGATGCTCACCACACCCATCGGCACGATGCCGATCGAGATGATGCCCAGGGGCGCAATGCCGAAGGCGATGCGCTTGGGCTTGTCGCCGCACTGAGCCATGGGAGTGCCTGGCATCAGTGGGAGGGCGCGGAGCCGTGGGAGTCAGCGTGCTTGGCGCAGGGCATCCACTGGTCGCCCATCTTGTGGGCGCCTGTGCAGTTGAAGTGCAGCTTCGCGGCCTTCTCCGCCTCTGCCTGGGTGGGATAAAGAGCGGGAACGCCGCCGGAGCCGGCAGCTGGAGCAGCACCAGCGGCGGCGGACATCAGGAGGTTGGCCCCGACTGCAACTGTTGTGCGAACGGCCCACGAATAGGCAAGGATCGACATGGATTCGGAACGTGCGCAGGTGGACCCGCTTCCCCCTCACTCTACTCATTGTCTCCAGCAAGCGGCGGGTACTGGAGACTGATCGGGGTCGTCTGGGGCCTGGGGCTGCCTAATGTTGGAAAGTGTCCACCCAATAGAGGGTTCTTGCCTTGGCTCGCCAAGGATCTGCGTCAACGAAACCAGCGCCCAGCCTGCGCATCGGCGAGGTGGCCAGGCGCACCGGCCTGCCGGTGAAGACGATCCGCTATTACTGCGATGAGGGTCTGCTCCAGCCCAAGGCTCGCTCCGCAGGTGGCTACCGATTGTTCGATGAGGAGAATCTTGCTGAGCTGACGATCATTCGCGCCCTGCGGGCGATGGATGTGTCGATTCCGGAATTGACGAGGATTCTGGAGGTGCGGCGCGAGGGTGTCTGCAACTGTGCCGTTCTGAAAGACAGCATTGCGGGCAAGATGGACTCCATTAACCAGCGCATCACTGAGCTGGCCGCCATGAAGGATGAGCTGGCTCGCCTGCTCGAGAGCTGGCAGGACTGTGGTGGCTTGAAAACTGAACGCTGATTGCCATGGGCATCCGTCTCCGCCGCTCCGCTCGCCTCGGCCCCCTGCGCTTCAACTTCTCCAGCGGCGGACTGAGCTCGATCTCCGTCGGTGGCCGCGGGGCCTCCTTCAACATCCCGGTGAATCGCAGCGGTGGGCCCCGCACCACCGTGGGGCTGCCCGGCACCGGCCTGAGCTGGAGCGTGGAGCACACCCCTGATCGCGCCGCTGCGATCCCAGCCGGCCCTGCGGCGGGCCTGCCCAATAGCCGCCGGCTGCGGCCGGGGCAGCTCGATGCCCTCAAGCAGTCGTTGTTGGGCGTGCTGCGGCAGGAGCTGTTCGCTCCAGACTCCACCGGGGAGCAGCTATGGGAGCACGGCCTGGTGAGCCGCCTGCTCGCCGATGGCTCCCTCGGCGCCCGCATGACCGGCCTGTTGGTGCTGATCGAGACGCCAGAAGCGATGGAGGGCTACGTGCTGCGCTCCCAGGGCCAGGACGATGCCAAACGCCGGGCCCAGCGCTGCATCACGGCCGTGCAGGAGGCGGCACGCCTGGCCGCTGGGCGGGGCTGGTTCTCCTGACGCTGCAAGGGCAGGTGCCTGCAGGGCCGGTTCCCCGGTTCCGTCCGCACCTGCGGTCTCACCTGAGCAGGCCAGGGATCGAGCCGGAAAGAAGCAGAATCCCCCCCACGCAAGAGGTCGTGTTCCACGTTCTGGCTGAACGCCCCGGCCTCCTGGAGGCCCCGGCCGTAGGCGCAGCCTTCTCCGCAGGAGTGACCCTGGCCATTCGCATCACGGCGCCCACCCTTGGGACGTTGCAGCCCGAGGCCCGTGAGGCCTTGATCGAGCACCTGGGGCCAGCCCACCGCCAGGTGCGGATGGGGGTTCGGGTGCGGTTTCGGATGCGGGTGCGCCGCGATCCCGGTGCGGCCGTCAGCAGCATCCGGCCGGTGGGCCGACGCCCAGCGACCCTCTGCCGCTGATCCTGAATGACAGAGCCCGAAGCCCCAGCCAGCACCGACTCGATCACCACCTCGCTCGTGCTGGCCGCCGACGATCCCGTCGCCCTGGCGCGGTTCTATGGCGCTCTGCTGAACGTGGAGCCGCAGCCGGGCCTCAGCGGCACCCACTGGCGGGTGCCATGGCCCGCCGGGGGCTGGCTGGAGCTGTACGCCCCATCCAGGAGCCGGCCCCAGCCGCGGCAGCCGGGGCGATTGGCGCTGTGCCTGCAACGCAAGGCCGATGCGGCAGGCCCCCTTGCCGTGCTGCGCGCCTGGATCGCCACGGCTCTGGAGCTGGGCGCCAGCGTGGACGATCCGCCGCGGCAGGAACCGTTCGGCGCCGAGGCCTGGCTGCTCGACCCGGAGGGCAACCGCCTGCTGCTGCTGGTGTTGCCGGCCCCGTGAGGGGCCCGTTTGGAGCAGACCTTGGCTGCTCACCCCAGGCCCCCCAGCCGGGCAGCACCCCCAGATCCAGCACCAGATGCCCACCGGTCCACACCGTGGCCGCCAGGGCATGGACGATCACCAGCAGCGGAAACACGGACATCGCAGCGACCTGGCAGGTGCTTCCACGATGGTGCAATTCGCAGGAGCAGACCCTGGAGGACAAGCTGGCCAGCGTGGAGGCGTTGCTCGAATGCCAGGCGAGGAGAAACAGGCGGCTGACGTTCTGGCGTTCTGGTTCGTGCAGAGCCGGCCGCGCCAGTGGTTCGCCAAGGACCCGGCCTTTGACGCCCTGCTGCAGCAACGCTTTCAGGGGCTGACGCGGCGGGCGATCGCCGGTGAGCTCGACGCCTGGGGCACGGAAGCGGCCGGGGGCCTGGCGCTGGTGCTGCTGCTGGATCAGTTCCCACGCCAGATCTGGCGCGACACCGCCATGGCCTTCGCGGGCGATCCCCAGGCCCTGGCCCTGAGCCTGAAGGCGGTGGAGCGCGGCTGGCTGGAGGCCGAACCCGAGCAGGCGCGGCGGCAGTTCTGGCTGATGCCGCTGATGCACAGCGAGGAGATTGCGGTGCAGGAGGCGGCCCTGCCGCTGTTCGAGCGGTTCAGCGATCCCCGCACCGCCGACTTCGCCCGCCGGCACCGGGATGTGATCGCCCGCTTTGGCCGCTTCCCTCACCGCAACGCGGTTCTGGGACGGGTGTCGAGCGCGGAGGAGCTGGCCTTTCTGCAGACGCCGGGCTCACGCTTCTAAGCCGTCGGGGCCTTGGGTGGCGGGCAGATGGCCGGTCTTCACCCAGATGGTGCAGCCCATCTCACTCCAGGGCCGGTGCACGCTGCCGGGTGGATTGCGCAGCCAGCTGCCGGCCGGGTAGGTGCCGTGCTCGTCCTGAACCACACCATCCAGCACAAAGATCTCCTCGCCGCCGCCATGGACATGGCGCTCAAAGCGGCTGTCCGGGGCGTAGCGCACAAGCGAGGTGGCCCGGGCCACTTCAGCGCCGCGGCGATCGAGCATCCGTCGCTCCACCCCCGCCATTGGGGAAGGCATCCAGGCCAGGGCGTTGGTGTCCAACACCGCGCGCTGGCTGAGGTCGGCATGGAGTTCCATGAGGTGGTCTGGCTTTTCTGGACAGCCCCCATCGTTAACCTCTGAGGCGGGGCACCGCCCCTGAAGGGGCTACCCACCGTAGGCGCAGCCTTCTCCGCAGGAGTTGAGCAAGCGCCGCACCCACAGTCCCGAGTTCAAGGCCAGGGTCGCCATGGAGGCGATCAGTGGCCGCAAGACGATCCAGGAGATCGCCGCCGACCATTCCATCCATC
>JBEIHT010000150.1:0-4609 GCA_040381155.1 Aphanothece sp. | reverse complement strand
GACTGCCAGAAGGCCGGGCTGAGGGGATCGTCGCTGAGGCGCCACACCTCGTTCTGGCTGCCGAGGGTGAGCACGCCAGCCCAGGTGAGCAGGGCGAAGCCGGCGCGGCCGGCCGGCCGCTGCAGCCGCAGCAGCGCCGCCAGGGCCGCCAGGGTGCCGAGGACCAGAAGGCCGAGCCCCAGAAGCCGCCCGGGGCCGCCGCTGAACTGGCCCAGGGGCGCTTTGGTGCCGATCACCACCGCCAGGGCCAGCACCTCGATCAGCACCACCGCCACCGCCAGGGCCGTCCCCAGGTCGCTGTGCTCCGCGCCGCTGCTGGCGGGCAGACGACTGCGGCCCAGGCGACGCTGGCGGGTGCGACGGGCCAGATGCAGCCCCACCCCCAGCAGCGGATAGGCGATGGTCACCATCAGGGCGGGATGGAGAATCCAGAGCCAGTCGATCGTGGTCACCGGTTGACCGCGAGGTGGCCAAACCCTAAGCAGAGGTTCTGGGATGTGGCGGCCTGGGCTCTCTGCCAGGATCGCGCAGGCCCTCCCCGCTGCGGCGATGTCCCTGGAGCAACTCCGCCAGTTCCTGCTGCGGATGCAGAACGATGACGGCCTGCGCCAGCAGGTGCTGGCGGCCGCCACCGCCGACGATGTGGCCCAGATCGCCCTGCGCCTGGGTTATGAGTTCTCCGGCGATGAACTGCTGCGGGCCTCGGGCCAGCGCTTCGAGCGGGTGACGGTGCGCAAGAACGACATCCCGGGTGAATACAGCTGAGGCTGAGGCCGCCGCAGCGATGCGGGCTCAGGGCTGGTAAGGCAGTGAGGAGTGGTGCAGCACGATGCGGGGTTCACCGTCTGGTTCGCGCAGGAAGGCCCAGGTCTTGTCCACGGTGGTCACCTTGCCGCTGCTGTCGGTGAGGTCAACATTGCCCATCGTAATGGCGACGTTGCCATACAACTGGATCACCTGGGTTCGCAGGGCGCACTTGTCCCAGGGATTGAGGGCAAATCCCCTGTCGTTGGGATAGGCGGGATCGCCACCCACGAAGTAGGCCAGGGCCCCCTGCTTGGTGGGGCGGAAGGTCTGGGCGCCGGAGGTGAGGGTGGGCTTGAAGGCCACCGGACCGTAGTTGTAACCGTAGGCCTGGTCGAGAACCTTCTCGGCGGTGGCGCGGGCCTGGCTGAAGCCGCCACTGCGGTAGGCCCGGCTGATCGACAGCAGGGCATCGCACCAGGCCTGCTGGGCCTGGCTCACCTGCGCCTGGCTGATGTTGGTGTTCATCACCATCGTTCCGACCACCGCTGGCGTGGACCTGGCCACCTCAACCTGGGCCAGCGCAGGCAGGGAAAGGGTGGCGAGCAGAGGAACGGCGGCGAGGCAGGGGCCGGTGATGGAGAAACGGGTCATCCAGGCAAGAGTTAGGCAGCGGGACCCTAACCATCGGCGGATCAGGGCACTGGCCGTGGGCAGCGGTCGTTAGGAATTCTTCGTGAATCCTTTTGGGATCCTGCAGCGCCTCAGCGCAGCGCCTTCATGGCCTCGTCGAGCCGTTGCTGATCGGCCTGGCTGGCGGCCTCCACCCGCTTCTCCACCTGCTGGATCGTCTGGCTGGGCCGCGGCGCCTTCTCGGCGGGAGCGAACAGCGACCCCATGCCAAAGCGGCTCGAGAGCACCCCCACGATCAGCGCGACCAGCAGCAGGGCAACCAGTTGCATGGCGGAGGGCGGCGGAGCTGCCACCATCCTGGTCACGCCCCCACCACGCCGCCAGGCCGCCCTCGCTTCGCCATGCTGCTTTCCGCCGCCTGCGAACGCAACAAAGCGCCGATCCTGGCGGTGCTGCGCGCCTGGCTGCCCCCGGGGGCGCGGGTGCTGGAGATCGGCTCGGGCAGCGGCCAGCACGCCCGCTTCTTCTGCCAGCAGATCGCCGGCCTGCACTGGCAGTGCAGTGAACGGCCCGAGGCCTGGGCCGACCTGGCGGAGGCCCTGGTGGCGGCCGCGGCGCCCGGGGAGCTGGCGCCCGAGACGCTGGCGCCTGGGGCCAGCCTGCCCGCTCCGATCAGCCTGGATGTGCAGCAAGCGGAGCCCTGGCCGGGCGGTGACTACGACGCCGTGTTCACGGCCAACACCTGCCACATCATGCCGGAGGAGGCCCTTGTGCCCCTGCTGGCGGGCAGCCGGCGGGCCCTGCGCCCGGGCGGGCGGCTGCTGCTCTACGGACCCTTCCACGACGACGGCGTGCCCACCGCCGCCAGCAACGCCGCCTTCGATGCCCACCTGCGCAGCCTGGATCCCGCCATGGGGGTGCGCGATGCGCTGAAGCTCCAGGCCCAGGCCCGCCCGCTGGGCCTGGAGCCCCTGGCCGACATCGCCATGCCGGCGAACAACCGCATCCTGATCTTCGCCGCCACGCCTTAGAGGGGATCGGCCCCACGCTCAGGGCCGGGGTCCCACCCTCAGGGCCGCGGCTCCTCCAGCAGCGAGCGAAACAGCACGTGGGCATCCACGAAGCCGAGGCGCGGATGGCGGAAGGCGCCCGGCAGGGTGCCCACGACGGCA
Source organism: Aphanothece sp. (assembly GCA_040381155.1). Lineage (GTDB taxonomy): Bacteria > Cyanobacteriota > Cyanobacteriia > PCC-6307 > Cyanobiaceae > Cyanobium. The sequence goes on along the minus strand of JBEIHT010000150.1, from coordinate 2,060 downwards.
AAGCCGTTGGCTTGCCAGCAGGCCAGCCCCGCGGTGTTGCTGCTCACCACCAGATTGAACTGCAGGGCGCGGTAGCCGCGCCGCCGCGCCTCCGCCAGGGAGTGCTGGCAGAGCTGGCGGCCGATGCCCCGCCGGCGCCAGGGCTCGGCCACCGCATAACCGGCATTGGCCACGTGGGCGCCAAGGCTGACGCTGTTGGGGCGCAGATAAAACGTGCCCACCACCTCCCGCTCGGCCGCCAGCGCCACAAACACGGCATGGTCCGGCGCCAGCCAGAGCCGGCGCGCCTCCGCCTCCTCGATCGCCGGGTCGTGGGGAAAGGTTTCGCCGGCCCGGAACACCGGCTCCAGCACCCGCCAGACGCCGGGCCAGTCGGCCGGACGCACGGGCCGGATCGTCACGGCGCCATCCATGGCCAGGGAATCGGGCGTGGGCGGCCGGGTTGTCATCCTGGGGAAATCCTGGCGCAGCCCGGGTGTCCTCCGCCGTTGTCCTGACCCGCCCGCGCTGCAGCGCTGCCGTCGCCCTGGTCGCTCTGGCGGCCGGACTGCTGCTGTCCCCCTTCCCTCCCGGGCCGACAGAGCCCAGGCCTGGTGCCTGCTGGCGCAGAAAGTCGAGGCTGCCCCGACGACCCAAGCGGGCCGGGGTTACGAGCGCCGCAACAACCCCGATGGCCTGATCTTCGAGACAGCCGCAACGCGGCTGACGGTGTTCTGAAGCGACCCGAAGCCCTATGGGGGCAGCCCGCGCTGTTCGATGAACCAGGGGCTGTGGCGGTGGATTGAGCCGGCGGGCCCGCCGATCGCGGAGCGCCTCAGAGCTGGCGGCGATCGAGAGCTTCGGCCAGGCGGGTGGCGGCGGAGGCGAGCTGGGCCTGGGGATCGGGGGGTGCGACGGCGGCCTGGCCGCGGCGGGAGGCTTCGATGGCGCGCACGATCAGGAACACCACCAGGGCGATGACGATGAAATTGATCAGGGCCACGATCACCGACCCGGCGGGCCAGGTGGCGATCGAGGCCACGTTCGCGGCCTTCATCGCCGGCTCCAGCAGCGAGCCCATCACCAGGCTGACGACGGCGTCCACCACCTTGCCGAAGGCGCCGCCGATCACCACCGCCACGGCGAGGTCAACGACATTGCCTTTGTTGATGAAGTCCTTGAAATCGGAGAGGAAGGAACGGGTGCGGGACATAGAAAAGAAAAGGCAGGGACGAGGGGTCAAAAGCCCTACTCATCCAAGCGAGCGCTCGGCCTGTTGACAACGTATTGGCTGGAGAATTAAGGCGTCGCCCACGGCTGGGCCGAACATTGACCCTTTTCGATTGGCGCCACCCTGTTTCCGCTTCCGTGCGGCGACTGGCGCGGGCTCACTCCGGCCAGCGCCAGCGGGCCTTCTCCAGCCGCCAGCTCAGCAGGGAGAGGCCGTTCATCGAAGCAGGCGGGAAGATACGCCCATGGCCGCCGCAGGTCCCCCTGATTCACAGTGTCACCCAGCCCGATGTGGAGCTGCGCACGCAGGCGGGCTGCTCCCTGGCGATCGGCCCCTGGCCCCGCTTCCGCTACGACGCCCGCGGCGGCGGCGGCCGGGGCGAGAGCGGAGCGGAGGTCGGCGAGGGCTGGCGACCGCTGCTGTTTGAGCCGGCCGCGCTCACGATTCCGCCGCTCAATGCCCGCAGCGCCCGCCTCCTGGGGCTGCCCCTGCCGCCGGGCCTGGAGATCGGGATCGAACCGCTGGTGCTGGCGGGGCGCTGGAATCCCGGCGCCGGCCTGGTGGATCTGGCCTTCGACGCCCGCTTCCAGCTGCGGGTCGCGGGCCGCCCCGTCGCCCCGGAGCTGCAGGTGAGCACCCGCCTGGGCACCGGCGAAACCCGGGGCCAGCGGCGGCGGGCCAGCGGCCGGGCCTTGGATGGGGAAGGCCGGGGGGTGCTGGTGGGCATCGCCCTGGTGCCGCCGAGCGGAGCGGCCTGGCTGGATCGCTTCCTGGGGCTTCCCGGTGAGGCCCTCGCCGTGCTGGGCTGCCAGCTGGTTGCGCGGAACGCCCCGTGATGCGGCTCTGGTCT
>JBEIHT010000149.1:0-4656 GCA_040381155.1 Aphanothece sp. | reverse complement strand
GGCGCGACCCTCAACTGGCGACGGGATCCCGGTTACGAGCTGCAGATGCAGCAATTCGAGCAGCGCAGGATTCAACACGAGCAGCTGATGCTGCACTACGAGCAGCGCAAGATGCAGCACGAGCTGAGGATGTAGCCGCAGGCCGGCGAAGCCGTAGCAGCTCGAGAGCGAAATCTTGCGAGTGAGGAGCGACAGCGAGCAGATCGAGAAAGAAACAGAGCAGCTGAGGCGCGAGAACGCCAGAGCGAAAGCTTTAAGCGCCTTGATCGAGCAGCATTGCTTTCCGGACGCGTCCAACTCGACCCCACTCCCACCAACCGAGCCCGGTTCCAGTTCTTCCTGACCCTGATCGCGGACATCAGCCCCCCCGATCCGCAAGGGCAGAGCTGATCACCCCTCACACCCCCTTTCCCTCCTTCTCCAGCTCCTGCCGGATCGCCCGCAGCAAGTCCGCCTCGCCGATCGGCCGGCCGCCTGCGGCGATCGCCTGCAGGCTCACCCGGCGCACCACATTGAGGATCAGGCCGCCGGAGAGTTCGTGCCGCACGGCGAGGGCCTCCAGATCCACCTCCAGTTCTGCCAGGGGTGAGAAGGCCTCCCGCCACAAGCGCAGCCGTTGCTCCGGGCCCGGCAAGGGGAAATAGACCACGCTCTCGAACCGCCGCAAAAAGGCCCCATCCAGATTCGCCGGCAGGTTCGTGGCCAGGATCACCACCCCGTTGAAGGTTTCCAGGCGCTGCAGCAGGTAGGCGATCTCCTGGTTGGCGTAGCGGTCGTGGGCATCGCGGGTTTCGCTGCGCTTGCCAAACAGGGCATCGGCCTCATCGAACACCAGCAGCCATTGGCGTTGCTCGGCCCGATCCAGCACCGCCGCCAGGTTCTTCTCCGTTTCGCCGATGTATTTCGACACCGCCTGGGAGAGATCCACCCGCCGCACCTCCAGCCCCAGCTTTGCCCCCAGCAGCGCCGCCGTGAGCGTTTTGCCCGTACCCGGCGGGCCATGGAACAGGGCCCGATAGCCCGGCCGCAGCCGCTTGGCCATGCCCCATGCGGCCAGCAGGGTGGGCCGGTGTTGGAGATAGGTCTCGATCTCCTCCAATTGGCGCAGGGTGCCGGCCGGCAGCACCAGGTCTTGCCAGCTCATCTCCGTCGTCAGTCGCCGGGCGGTGGCCGCCGCCAGTTCATCTCCGGGCCGGGGGCCGGCGCCAGCGATCCACTCCAGCCAGGTGCCGACCAGCCTCAGCCCCCCCTTGAGCGGTGCATCACCGTCAGGTGGTGCAAGCAGCCCCAACCTCCGCAAGGGCCCCTCCTCCGCCAGCAACCGCAACACCGCAAGCCGGCCCGCCGGCTGGCCGCCATCGGCCAGCAGGGCCAAGGTGTCGCCCGTGGGTTCAAAGCCCGTTTCCCGCAGCAGGCCGCCGCATTCGCTGAAGCGCCGCTCCAACGCCGGATTGTTCAGCATCAGGGGATCGAGGGCCGCCGGCCGCAGCTGGGCCGCCAATAGCAGGGCCAGGGCCAGCCGGGCCAGCGGTTCTGCCGCCAGCTCGCCCACCAGCTCCGCCCACGGACTGGCCGCCTCCGATCCGGTCGGCAGCGGCGGCGGCTCGGGGATCAACGGCAGGTTCGCCTCCCCGCCTTGGCGACGGAACAGCCGTTCGACGCGCGCCTGCACCAGCGCCGCCAGCCAGTCGAGTTCGCGCTGCAGCGCCAGCAGCTCTGGCGCGAGCGGCTGGGGCCGCGCTTCGCCCTGCCGCAGCGCCCGCAAGCCCTCCTCCATCGCCTCCGCTTCCCGCCCGTCGAGTGGAAACTGCATCCGCTCCACCTGGGCGACGCTCTCGAGCAGGCCGAGCCGCTCCTGGGGCTGGAGATCCGCCGCGAGCCGCTGCAGCCTTGGCAGCAGCCGGCGAAACAGGTGGCTGTCGCCTTGACCCAGGCGCAGAAAGGCGAGCAGCTGCTCGGCGCTCAGCTGGTCGGCGTTGGCGCAGGCCAACTGGCTGAGCTTGAGGTAGTCGCCGGGGCCGAAGGCGGCCAGGTGGCGCCGCCAGGCCGCCGCGGTGGCGCGGTGATCCTCCGCCTCCGGCAGGCGCAGCAGGGCTACCGTGTGCAGGCCGCCCCGGCCCGGATCGGGCACCAGCGCCTGGCCACCCCCCGCCGCCGCCCAACCGCACAGGGCGTGGTAATTCACGCTCAAGGAGAAGGAGCCGTGGGTCACCAGCGCCGGCGGCTGGGGCAGCACCACCTCCTCCAGCCGGTGGTGTCCCTTGTCGGCCGAGAGCAGCAGCAGCCCCTGGCGGGAGAGGGCGGCCAGCCGCTCCAGCGCCCGCAACGCCGGGGCGGGGAACAGCAGCCAGGCCTCCTCCAGCTCCGCCAGCTGGCGCTGATACTCCGCCAGCAAGCCGTCCAGGCTGGGCTCGGCGAAGGGGGCGGCGGCCAAGGGTTCGCTGCGATAGTTGAGCTCCAGCGTTTGCAGCAGCGCCGCCGCCGGGGCGTCGCCGCCCTCCTGCCGCTGGCGCAGCCGCACCAGGCCCCGTTCCACCTGGCCTTGGCGAAAGCAGAGCAGGTCGGCCGGGATCGAATCCAGCAGGTAGTTGGCGATCACCACCAGCGGCGCCCCCAATTCGCCGGGGCTGATCCGCCCACCGCCGTGCTCCAGCTCCAGGGCGCTGGTGTCCATCACATCGAACCGGGCCCGCTCCAGCTGGCCGCTGGCGAACAGGGGAACAAAACGCGGCTGCTGGGCCCAGGCCTCCAGATTGGCCGCGCAGAAGTCGCTCAGCACATAACGAAAGCCAGCCGGATCGAGCCCCTCCCGTTCACACAGCGCCGCCAACTGCTGGAGCAGGTGATGGGCAAAGCGCCCCGATCCCGCCCCCAGCTCCACGATCCAGAGGGCCTCCTCAGCGGGATCGCGGCGCAGCCGATCGCGGCGGAAGGCCACCAGCACCTCGGCATACGCCGCCGCTACCACCGGATTGCTGGTGATGTAATGGGGCACCTCCCCCGCACTCCACGCCTGCTGGCCGCGCGTGGCGAAATACTGGCGCTGCAGCGCCCACAGCTTCGACTCCACAAACGGTCGGAAATCCTCGACCAAGGTGGTGGGGGCCTTGGCTGCCATGGCTTGAGCGAAGGGCTCGCCTTTGCGAGAAAGGACAATTCATGATTTTAGGAGCTTGCGGAAAAATCCCTGCCCAACCGGTTGCATCGGGTCTGCACACTCACCCAGCTTGGGACTGCGCGGTTCGCAGCTTTCGAACACATCTCTGGGCTAAGCAGCGAAAACTGGCAAAACATCCAGGTGAGTCGATGGCCCCCTGCCGGCTGCCGCTGAGCACCATGGAACTGTGCCCCACCTAGTGTGCTGTCCCGATTGTAAATGATAGAATGTGGGGCATCCTCGGGTAGATCAGATCCATGCCTGTTGGCCGCCCAATGCCTCCTCTGGCGCTTTCAGAGGATGATGTTCGTGAACTCCAGAGTATCGCCAATTCACGCTCAATGCCACACGCTCTCGTGCAACGAGCCCAAATAGTTCTGGCTTGTGGCGCCGGTGAGACGAACACCACGATTGCCAAGCGAATGGGCGTGACGGGGATGACCGTAGGGAAATGGCGAAAGCGCTACCGGGAGTTCGGCATTGAGGGCCTGCATGACGAGCTGCGTCCCGGCCGTCCCCGCACCTATGAGGACGACAAGGTAGCCGAAGTGATCAACCGAGCGCTGCAGACCAAGCCCAGCGACGGCAGCACCCAATGGAGCGCCCGCTCCCTCGCCGCTGAAACCAGAATCTCCAAAAGCACGGTCCATCGCTGGCTCAAGACATTCTGCCTCCAACCCCATCGCCAAAAGACATTCAAAATCTCGACAGATCCCTTCTTTGTCGAGAAGGTCAGGGACATCGTCGGCCTCTACCTGAACCCCCCGGAGAAGGCAGTGGTGCTCTGCGTCGACGAGAAGACCCAGGTGCAGGCTCTCGATCGAACCCAGCCACTGCTGCCGATGGGTCTGGGATACGTGGAGGGAGTCACCCATGACTACATCCGACACGGCACCACCACATTGTTTGCCGCTCTTGACGTAGCCACCGGTCAGGTAATCACGCAGTGCAAGCCGCGTCACCGGCATCAGGAATACCTGAGCTTTCTGCGCCAGATTGAGAAATCGGTCCCCGCCGATCTCGATCTCCACCTGATCGTGGACAACTACGCGACCCACAAGCATCCAAAAGTACGCGCTTGGTTGTCACAGCATTCACGGTTTCATGTGCATTACACCCCAACGTACGCCTCATGGCTGAATCAGGTGGAACGCTGGTTTGGGATCATCACGCAACGAGCGATTCGACGTGGCAGCTTTTCCAGCGTCAAGGAGCTGATCGCCCGAATCGAGCAGTTCGTAGGGGCCTACAACAAAAACACCGCTCCATTCATCTGGACCGCCACGGCGGACTCGATCCTTGAAAAGCTACAAAGACTTTGCTCACGAATCTCCGGGACGGCACACTAGATGCCACCTACCTCAAGGGCCGCCTGGGCAAGGCCCGGCAGGTCACCTCCCGTGCCGCGGTGATGGCGATGGGCGTGAATGGCGATGGCCGTCGCGAACTGCTGGGTCTCAAGGTGGGCAACAGCGAGACCGAGGCCTTCTGGGCGGAGT
>JBEIHT010000148.1:0-4661 GCA_040381155.1 Aphanothece sp. | reverse complement strand
GCGCGATGGTCTGGAGGCGGCGGGCTGGCGGAGGCCTCCGGGGCAGGGTCCGATCCTGCCGTTGCTGGTGGGCGACGACGGCGAGGCGCTGGCGTTGCAACAGCGGCTGGAGGCGGCGGGGCTGCTCACGGTGGCGATCCGCCCGCCCACGGTGCCGCAGGGCACGGCGCGGCTGCGGCTGGTGCTGCGGCGGGATCTGCCGGCGGGCAGCCTGGAGCGGTTGCTGGCGGCGCTGGAGGGCGGCTGAGGGGCGGGCTCAGGGAGCGAGGTTGGACACATCCACGCTGGTGAAATTCACCTGGCCACAGGTGCCGGTGATGCCGCCGGGGCAGGTGATGCGGGTGTAGCCGAGGCTGACGAAGGACTGGCGGAAAAAGGCATTCATGAGAACGTCGCGATGATCGCCCGCCGCGAAGAGCGACAGACTCTGGGGTCGCACGAAGAAGCGGGTGCCAGCGCTGGTGGTTTGCACCAGCGTGAGCCTGCCCGCGTAGTTATCCGCCCAGGCTGGCGTGGCGGCGGCAACGAGGAGGCCAAGGGTGAGGGCGGCGGCTGGTGATTTCATGGCGAAGGTACCGTTGATGGGTGGTTTGGTGGCGGGAGCGAGGGGTCAGGAGAGCGGATGGGGCTTTGGCTGGATGGAAGCCGCAGTCGTGAGCTAGAGGGAGGGCATGATGGCTGGCCGGGATAGCCTCTCCCTCTCGATGCCAACACTAAAAGAACAGTCAGTGGCAGACAATAAGCCGCTCGGCAATCTACACATTGCTCAATATTTCACATCGGTCTGCACGTCAGGCTGCAGGCACGAGGGCGCTGTTCCTGGTGGCAATATCCCAACGAGCTGCTGCAGGATGGCTTGATCAAAAGCATGCTGGTAACCCCTCACAACAGGTGTTGGATATTTTCACGCCTTCGGCCTTGATTGATGTACCAACTTTCAACATGAAAGCCTGTGGTTCGTTTTTATCGTCGCTTCTGATTAGCGTTGTTGAACGAGTGGTCAGGTCTTGAATGCTCAAGATCAGCGGCCGCCTGAGCCACTTGGAGATCATGTGACATGCTGATGCCACCCCGCTGTGTATAGGTGTTGTACGGCTTCTATCGAATGCGACCAGGCAGACACTGGGTTCTGCCGCATGCTCCTGAGGGCCGGTTGGAGAATCTGGTCGAAACCGCCAAAGCTCATATCGGCTCGAAAGTGGAGCATCCCTTTCGGGTGATCCAGACGCAGTTGGCCGGAGGCCGTAGCAGCAGTTCGGCTTTCAAAACACGAGGCTGCTCGGCTTTTGCAAAGAACCGCTGCAAGATCAGTCTGCTGGCAGCCTTGACGAACCTGTTCCTGGTCAGGCGGCAGTGACTCGCAACAGACTAAGCAGAGGGATGGCATGTTCGAGCACTCCAATTCATCCTCAATAATTTACCCAAAGACGCTTGGAATGAGCCCTTAAAGAAGTCAAGAGCGGCGGATAGAAAAAGATCATGCCGAATCACAGGATTGCCGATCTCGGCGACTGCTCAATCACCTGTTGCCCAGAGATTCTCTAGAGTGTGCAACTCTGTTGGTGACAACGATCCTGACTGACTACGGGACAGGCTTTGCGCTAGCCGAGAAAAGAATAACAACATGAGATTTCCTGACAGCGAAGAAAGAACATCTCGCGTCGCCACTCCCTCTCTCCCTTGTTTATAATCCCAGCTCCGACAACCCCGGATGATCCTCCGGCCGTCGCCCCAGCGGCCAGAAGTACTTGCGCTCGGCTTCGCTGATCGGCAGGTCGTTGATGCTGGCGAGGCGGCGTTGCATCAGGCCCTGGGCATCGAATTCCCAGTTTTCGTTGCCGTAGGAGCGGAACCAGTGGCCGGAATCGTCGTGCCATTCGTAGGCGAAGCGCACTGCGATCCGGTTGCCCTGGCAGGCCCACAGCTCCTTGATCAGCCGATAGTCCAACTCGCGGGCCCACTTGCGCACCAGGAAGGCCTGGATCGCTGCCCGACCTTCCAGGAATTCCGCCCGGTTGCGCCACACGCTGTCCGGTGTGTAAGCCAGCGATACCCGCTCCGGGTCGCGGCTGTTCCAGGCGTCCTCCGCCAACCGTACCTTCTGGATCGCCGTCTCCGTGGTGAATGGCGGCAGGGGCGGACGCGAGGTTTCGGACATGGTAGCGCGAGCAAAGATCGCCGGAGTTTAAACCGGCTGCGCTGCGGACTGCCGTGCTCAACGCAGCACCGTGATCAACCACGTGCCGAGCAGGAACACAACCCCCAATAGCACCAGCAGGATTCTGTCGTCGCGGCGGACCACAGCCAGCGCCGCCTGCCCCTGGCGCTCCAACTGCAGATAGCCGAGAATCGTGCGCACCAGCACAAGCAAAACCAACGGATAGGCCAGCAGATAGATCTTGTCCATGAACACCAGATAGCCCAGGTCGGGGAGGGTATCGGAATAGCTTTTCTGCAGGAAGATCGCCGACAGCAGCGAACCCAGCGGCATCGTCAGCCGGGCATCGAGCGAATCCGGGGGCACCAGCAGCGCCGCCAGAGCCGCCAGCACCACGATGATCAGCGGCAGCAGCAGCTTCCACAGGAAAAAGCTGGTGGGCCGCGCGATGCCCATGCTGAAGCTGGCCACCGACGACACCGTGGAGGTTTGCTCTTCGCCGAAATCCGTGCCGTAGTCGTGCGCCTCCTCTATTCCCTGCCAGCCCAGCAGCTTCCAGCCCGGAATCATCAGGTTGCGCGAGATGCCGGAATTCGCGCGGTCGATCACATAGGCGAGCTCCGTGATCGGATGCACCGTGTCCACCACCATCAGCTTCAGATCATGCCGATCCAGCGAGAAATCGGCCAGATTGAACGCCTGCACGAAGCGGCCCTCCAGCTTGAAGGATTGATAGCGGCTGCCATCCGTCAGTTCCACCGGCTTCTCCCGCAGCGCCACCTGCTGTTTGCCCCATTCCTCCACCATATTGATGAATTCCATCGAGGCTGTGGGATCGATCTCCCCCTTCCAGCGCAGCCACACGTAGGCATCCACATAGAAGGTGTTACTGGCCAGATCCAGGTTGTACACCGATACCGGATAGAAGCCGATCCGCACCACCTCCGCCGCCGCCGGCGGGCTGTTCTGGGGGGTGAAGGTGCCGCGCCGGGCGGGATTCAGCGTGGCCTTCGGCCGCTCCGCACTGAAGACCAGGGCCGAAACCAGCACCACCGCCGCCAGGAACGCACCGAGAATTCGCAGGTGGCGCCAGCGCGTCGGCCGCATCCGTACCGCCCCGCAAACTACCTGCCCCCGCCCGACCCGATGCCCGCTCCCGCCCTGCAGCTGATCGCCTGCCATGGCTGGGCCGGTGCCGCCAGCCACTGGACCCCCTGGCGGGCCGCCAGCGCCTCCCTCCCCACCACCTGGCTCTGCGGCGAGCGCGGCTACGGCGGTGAGCCGCCCTTCGCCCCCCGCTGGGGCCCCCAGGGCCGGCGGGTGGTGCTCGCCCACTCCCTTGGTCCCCACCTGCTGGCCCCCGAGGTGCTCGCCCAGGCTGAGGCGGTGATCCTGCTGGCCAGCTTCGGGCGGTTCGTGCCCGAGGGCCGCGCCGGCCGGCCCTGGCGCGCCGCCCTCGCCGGCATGGACGCCGCCCTGGCCGATGGCCCCGATGAGGCCAGCGCCGCCGCCCGCGCCCAGGCGATGCTGGTCGCCTTCCTGGCCAGGGTGGCTGCCCCCGATCCGGTGGCCCTGCTCCCCCCCGGGCTGGCCGACGCGCCGGTGGGCCCCCTGGCCCGTCAGCGGCTGCGCGACGATCTGGCCCGGCTGGCCGCCTGCGACGGCCTGCCGGCCGCTTGGCCCCGCAGCGCCCCCGTGCTGTTGGTGGAGGCCGGTGCCGATGGCATCGTCACCCCGGACACCCAGGCCCTGCTGCGCAAGAGCCTGCCCGCCGCCGACGTGCACCGCTTCCCCGGCGCCGGCCACGCCTTCCTCCAGGCCCCCGTGATCCCGCTGGTGCTCGAATGGCTGCAGCGCCGCCTCTGCGCCTGAGGTCCGCGCCCCGAGCCCGGCCGATGCCCGCCCCTCCCCCAGTCAGCAGCCGCGGCGAGTTCAGCCGCCAGGTGCGCGCCCACTTCGGCCGCCACGCCGCCGATTACGACGGCGAAGCGCGGCTGCAGCAGGCGGTGGCCTGGCGCCTCGCCGGCCTGTGTCGCGCCCTGCCCCTGCCCCCGGGCCCCTGTGCCGACCTCGGCGCCGGCAGCGGCCTGCTCAGCCGCTCCCTGCTCGCCCGCCGTCCCGCCCTGGCCGCCGCCGGACCCCTGCAGCTTGATCTCTGCCCCGAACTGCTGGCCCGCAACCCCCTGCCCCAGCGACGCCCCTGGGATCTCAACGAGGGCCTGCCGGCGGAGCTCCGCGGCGCCGCCCTGCTCGCCTCCAGCTTCGCCCTCCAGTGGCTGGAGCAGCCCCCCCTCACCGTGCGCCACTGGGCCCAGTGCCTCGCTCCCGGCGGCTGGCTGGCGCTGGCCACCCCCACCGCCGGCAGCTTCCCCCAATGGCACCAGGCCGCCCGGGCGGCGGCGGTGCCCTGCACCGCCCTGCCCCTGCCCCACGCCGGCGATCTGCTCGCCGCCGCCCAGCAGGCGGGGCTGCGGCTCCAGCAGCAGCGCCTGCTGCGCTTCAG
>JBEIHT010000147.1:0-4710 GCA_040381155.1 Aphanothece sp. | reverse complement strand
TTCACCCGTGACGCCCTGCGCCAGGCCCTGGCCAGCGCCGACTACGGCGTGGTGCATCTGGCCACCCACGGTCAGTTCAGTTCCCGTGCCTCCGACACCTTCCTGCTGGCCTACGACCAGACCATTCCCGTGACGGCCATCGACGGACTCCTCCAGCCCAGTCGCCGCTTGGGCGGGGATTCGCTGCAGTTGCTCGTGCTGAGCGCCTGCCAGACGGCCGCCGGTGATCCTGCTGCCAACCTCGGTTTGGCGGCGATGGCGGTGCGCTCCGGCGCCAGCGCCACCATGGCCAGCCTCTGGCCGGTGAACGATGACGCCACGGCTCAGTTCATGGCCGCGTTCTACGGGGCCTGGCAGGGCGGTCGGATCAGCAAGGCCGATGCTCTGCGCCAGGCCCAGAGCCAGTTATTGGCCTCCAGCGCCTATCAGCACCCCTTCTATTGGGCCGCCTTCTCGCTACTGGGCAACTGGAGCTGAGCAGGCCATGTTCAATCATCATGTCTTCATCAGTTACGCCCATATCGACAACCTGCCGCTCAGTCCCGAGCAGGAGGGCTGGATCAGCCGCTTTCATCAGACCTTCTCGGTGTTTCTGAGCCAGCGACTTGGCGGGAAGGCGCGCATCTGGCGTGATCTGAAACTTCAGGGAAACGACATCTTCAGTGATGAGATCGTCGATGCCTATCGGGATACGGCACTGCTGATCTCGATCCTCTCCCCCCGTTATCTCCGTTCCGAGTGGTGTCGCAGGGAGATCTCTGAGTTCTGCGCCCATGCCGAAACCGGTACCGGTCTGGTGATCGACAACAAGGCGCGGGTCTTTAAGATTGTCAAGACTCCGGTGCAGATCGACGGCTCGGACACCGCGCTGCCAGCGGTGGTGAGGGATAGCCTGGGCTATGACTTCTATGTTCAAGATGAGCAGGGGCCGATTGATCTTGATCCCGATTTCGGCGAGTCCTTCAGGCAGGATTATCTACGTAAGATCTGCATCGTTGCCAATAACGCCGCCCAGCTGATCGAAGAGATCGAGGCCCGCCATCAGCGGGGCTCCCCCTGCCTGGAAGCCAGCCCGGACACCCTGGCTCCCGCCGGACGCCAACCCGCCCAGGCGCCGCCAACGGCGGCCCAGCCCTCGCGTCGCACCGTTGTCTTCCTCGCTGCCGTGAGTTTTGATCAGCGCGATCTGCGCGAATTGATTGAAGCTGATCTGCGCAGCCATGGCTATCGGGTCCTGCCTGAAGAGCGTCTTCCCAGCGAGGACGAGGAGGAGCATCGCCAGGCGCTGCTTCCCCTGCTGGCGCAAGCTGATTGTTCCGTGCATCTGATCGGCTCCGCCTATGGCGCCGTGCCCGATGGCCCCAGCCACTGCTCTTTGGTCGAGACACACAACAGCCTGGCCGCCGCGCGTAGCCGTGAGCATGGGCTCAGACGGCTGATCTGGTTGCCGGAAGGTCTGCAGAGCGACCATGAAAGCCAGCGGCGCTTCCTCACCGACCTGCGCCAGAACACGGATCTCCAGGCTGGAGCCGACCTGCTGGACGGCTCCCTGGAGGATCTGCGCACCCTGATGCACACCACGCTGGATCGTCTCGAGAATCCCGCTCCGCAGCCCGTGGCGGCCCAGCCATCGGCCGCCCTCCCCGAGGACACGGGCGCGGCCATGGTTTACCTGATCTGCGTGCAGGAGGATCGCAAGCCGAGCCTGCCGCTGCGCAAATGGCTCAAACAGCAGGGCTTCGAGGTGCTGCTACCCGCCTTTGAAGGTGATGCCGGCGCTGTGCGCGCGGCCCATGAAGCCCTGTTGCGCGATTGCCATGCCGTGCTGGTCTTCTACGGCGCTGGTGATGAAGCCTGGTACCGCTCCGTCAAGGTCGACCTGCGACGTGCCCCGGTGTATCGCGATGGCCGATCGTTGCCGCCTTCACCCACCGTGCTGGCTTCCCCCGACAGCGATGACAAGCAGGACATGCTCGACCTGGAGGAGCCCAACCTGGTCGATGCCCGGATCTCCTTTGAGACGGAGCTGTTGCAACCGCTGCTGCAGCTCGGAGGCTCCGGCGGCCCGCCATGACCACCGCCCACCGGCCTGCCCCCTCCAACCCCTATCCCGGGCTCCGGCCCTTCGACGAGCAGGAGGAGCATCTGTTCTTCGGCCGCGAGGCACAGATCGACCAGATGATCGACACCCTGGCCGCCCGCAGGTTGCTGGCGGTGGTCGGCGGCTCCGGCAGCGGTAAGTCGTCGCTGGTGATCTGCGGTCTTCAGCCGGCTCTGCATCGCGGGCTGATGGCTTCAGCCGGAACCGCCTGGACCATCGTGCGCTTCCGGCCTGGATTGCGGCCGATCGCCTCCCTGGCCGCTGCCCTGAGCAGCGCCATCCCCACCGCCCCGGGAGCTGATCTGCCGGGGCTGCCGCTGGTGGAGGTGCTCGCCACCCAGCTCCGTCTCAGCCGGCTGGGCTTGATCGAGGTGTACGCGCAGTTGCCGCGGGCCGGCACGGACCACCTGCTGGTGGTGGTTGACCAGTTCGAGGAACTGTTCCGCTACGACAGCCTCCGAGAGGGTGGGATGCGGGTGAATGACGTCGCGGCGACGGAGGAGGCCCGGGGCCTGGTGAACCTGCTGCTGGCCGCCATCGCCCAGACGACGCGCCCGATTTATGTGGTGCTCACGATGCGATCCGATTTCCTCGGCGACTGCGCCCGCTTTCCCGGTCTCACGGAGACGATCAGCGGGGCACTGCACCTGATGCCGCGCCTGACCAGGGAGGAACGTCGCCAGGCGATCGCCAACCCCGCCCTGGTGAGTGGAAGCGCGGTGGATCCGGCTCTGCTCACCCGGCTCGTCAACGACGTGGGAGACGATCCGGATCAACTCTCGATCCTGCAGCACGCCCTGCGTCGCACCTGGAGCCACTGGATGCAACGCGGCGGCCGCGGCTCAATCACCCTGGCGGATTACGAGGCGATCGGCACCATGGCCACCGCCCTCGACTCCCATGCCGAGCAGACCCTGGCTGATTACCACCAGGAGGACGGCGTTCTGCAGAGCGCGCGGCTGTTCCGCGCCCTCACCGACAAAGCCACGGATCCGCGCGGTATCCGGCGACCCACCACCCTGGAGGTGCTGCGAGAGATCTGCGGTGGTGAGGCGGCGGCCGTGGACCGCCTGATCAACCATTTTCGCCACAGCGACTGCGCCTTTCTGATGCCGCCAGCCCGCGAACCGCTGCGCCCGGATTCGGTGATCGACATCAGCCACGAGAGCCTGATGCGCGTCTGGCGGCGTCTGGATCGATGGGCCCAGGAGGAAGCGTCATCGGTCATCCTGCTGTCGCGCCTTGCCGACGCCGCCCATCGTCACGATCTCGGCCAGAGCTCCCTGTGGCGTGATCCGGAATTGCAGCTGGCGCTCAACTGGCACCGGGAGGAGCGACCCAATCCGGCCTGGGCGCAGCGTTACGTTCCCAACTTTTCCCAGGCCCTGGCTTTTTTGGAGCGAAGTCGGGAAGGCCGCGATGCGGCGGTTCGCCGCCGCCGCCGCCGCCGGCGACTCCTCATCACAGCTCTGGGGGGTCTGCTGCTGCTGGCCAGCCTTGTTGCCAGCTACAGCTGGCGCCAGTGGCAGCAGACGCGTCTGAGCCGCGCCCGGGCCTACAGCGCCATGGCTGCCGCCCTTCTTCCCGAGCGGCCTCGCGAGAGCCTGCTCTACGGCCTGGCGGCCCTGGAAAGACTGCTTCAAGATCCCGCTGAAGCCCTCAGCACCGCCGATGCTCTGGCCAGGGCCGTGACTCTCAACTGGGAGATCCGCGAGCTGCCGGGCGGAGCGTCGCCCCTTTCCGCCGTGCTGAGCCTGCGTCGAGGGGAGTGGATCACGGCGGCGGCTGACGGCAGCGTGCAGCTCTGGCGCGATGGTCGCCCGATCGGATCGGCAATCGCCAGCGGCCAGGGTGAGGTGCGTTGTCTGCTCGAACTGGCCGACGGGGTGGTGGTGAGTGGCGGCAGCGATGGCAGCCTTCGCCTCTGGCGCGATGGTGTGCCCCTCGCCCCGCCGATCGGCGCCGGTGGCGCGGCGATCACCAGCCTCGCCCAGCTGGATGACGGTGAGCTGATCAGCGGCGACGAGGCCGGCCAACTGCGCCGCTGGCGCGATGGCCGGCCGATCGGTGCTCCGATCGCCACGGGCCAGGGGCGCCTGACGGCGTTGCTGGCGCTGCCGGGCGGTGCATGGCTCAGCGGTGGCAGTGGTGGCCAGAGTGAAAGCGGGAGCCGGCTGCTGCGCCGCTGGCGCGCGGGCCTCCCCCTAGGAGAGCCGATCCGCACCGGCCATGATGGCGTGGTGCGCCTGCTGGCAGATGGCGACACGGTGTTCAGCCTCGGCAGCGAGGGGCAGCTCGCGACCTGGCTCCCAGGACAGCCCGCCACGACCCCTCTACGCAGGCAGTCGGTTCCTGTGCGCCACCTGGTGCTGCTGCAGAACGGCGAGCTGGTTACGAGCCACGATGACGGCAGCCTCAGGCGCTGGCGGGGTGGGCAGCCGGTGGAGCTCGGCTATGCGGCCACAGCAGATCTCGGCGCCCTGGTGGTGTTGCCAGGGGGGCGGTTGCTGGCAGCCGATGGTGCGGGTGCTCTGCATCTGCTGGATCCGGCGCCGGAGCCGGACTGGATGCCGGTGGAGTCGGGGCAGCAGGGGGTCTGGAGCCTGGTG
>JBEIHT010000146.1:0-4764 GCA_040381155.1 Aphanothece sp. | reverse complement strand
GCCACGTGCACCCGCACCCGCTCGCCGCCAATGCTCACCAAGCACTGGCCAAAGTCAGCCTGCAGCTGCTTGCCCGGTGGCGTCTCAAACCGCACCGTCGCCAGGGCCGCGTTGCGCAGCTCCCGCCGCCACGGCTCCACGGCACGCTCCACCGTGCGCAGGCTCACCTCGATTCCCTTCTCGCTGGCCAGCTCCTGCCGCACCACATCGGCATTGCCGCGGTGAGCCAGAAACCGCTGCCGCAGCCAGTCCCGTTGGCCATCGAGAACCGTGTTACGGCAGGGCTTCCCATAGGGCTGCCAGCCGCCCTGCCGCAGATACTTGCGCACCGTCTCGGGCGAGCAGCCCAGTTCCCTGGCAATGCTCCGACGGCCCCAGCCTGCCGCTGAGAGCCGCTGCATCGTCTCCACATCCTGAGGGGTCTGCACCGCCGTCTCCACAGCCATCGGCTCCAGAGATGGCGCCCCTCCACGCCGTTCGCTCGCTTTGCTGTCGTGCTCCACGGGGTGGACCAGTTTTCGTGTCGCCTCCGGACGCATTGCATCTTTAAAGCGGTTGACGGCATAGGCTGTTGCCTCAGCTGAACTGTTGCCGCTATGGCCCGTTCTGCAGGGCGGTCTGTCGAGATGCGCAAGGGGAGAGCGGCCGGCCCTGATCCGCAGCGCAGGCGGGCCGCCATGGGGGCGGCCCACCAGCGCTACGGGGGCCTGAGCGCATCAGGGAAGAAGGCCCTGGTGGATGAGCTGGTGGTGATCACCGGCTACCACCGCAAGTCGGTGCTGCGCGCCCTCAACCGCAAGACCATTCCCGCCGATGGTGATGGCGCCCGCGCAGAACCGTATCGGCATCACCGCTGCCGTTATGGCCCGGAGGTGATGGAGGCGCTGGTGCCGCTGTGGGAGGCCAGTGATCGGCTCTGCGGCAAGCGCTTGCAGGCGCTGCTGCCGCTGCTGCTGGAGTCTTTGGAACGCCACGGCCACCTGGCCCTCGATCTGGAGGTGAGGGAGAAACTGCTCACGATCAGCAGCGCCACGATCGATCGGTTCCTGGCTCCTGTGCGAACGACCAGCCCGGGCAACGGCTGGCGCCGACCACCGAGGGCCCGCAGCGCGGTGCAGCGGCGCACACCGGTACGCACGTTCAACGGCTGGGGCGACGTGAGCGAGGCCGGCTGGCTGGAGATCGACCTGGTGGCCCACTGCGGCAGGTGGATGGAGGGCCGCTTCCTGTGGACACTGGTCGCCACCGACATCGCCACAGGCTGGAGCGAATGCCTGCCGCTGCTGAGCCGCGATGGGGCCTCGGTGATGGCGGCCCTGCGAATGCTGGAGGAGCTGCTGCCCTTTCCCCTGCGTGGCATCGATGTGGACAACGACGGAGCGTTCCTCAACGCGCCGCTGGAGCAGTGGTGCCAGAAGCACCAGCCCCCCATCGCACTGACCCGCTCCCGTGCGTACCAGAGCAACGACCAGGCCTGGGTGGAGCAGAAGAACGGCATGCTGATCCGCCGCGTGGTCGGCTACCAGCGCCTGGAGGGGCTGGTAGCCGCCGAGCAGCTGGGGGAGCTGTACGGAGCGCTGCGACTGTTCACCAATCTGTACCAGCCCTCGTTCAAGCTCAAGGAGACGATCCGTGAGGGCGCCAAGCTCAAGCGGCGTCACCACCCTCCGCGAACGCCGGAGCAGCGTCTGTTGGCACTCGGCAAGTGCAGGGATAGCCAGCGCAAGGCGCTGGAGGACCTGCAGCGCAGCTGTGATCCGGTGGCCCTGTTGGCGACGGTTCGTCGCTGCCAGGCATCCCTGGCCAGCCTCTCCGCCGGGCAGGGCCACCAGGATCAGAGACCCAGGACAGGGGCGGTGGATCCTGAGCAGGCCAGCAAGGAGCAGCGCACGCTCAGCCGGTTTCTGAGGAACCTGCAGCTGTTGTGGCAGGAGAGCCAACCACTGCCGGAACCCAGGCAGAAACGGCGTTACACACCCCGGCAGCGGACGCTGTTTCTGGAGCACCGAGAGCAGATCGAGCAGTGGCTGGAGAGGGAGACCGGCATGACCGCCGCCGAGATACTCAGGCGGCTGATCAGGCTTGCCCCCGGCATTTATCACGAGGGGCAGCTGCGCTCGATGGAGCGGCGCGTCAAGGAATGGCGTACAGCCAGAACAGAGCGGTTGCTGGGGTCGCTGCGATCAGCAGGAAAGGAGTCGGAGACAGAGGAAAAGGCCAATCCTGTCGCGACACCAATTGGAGGTAACAGTTAATGATGCAAAGCGCCGGACCAGTTTTCGCTGTCGCCTGACACCCGCGCTGGCGCCGATCCAGCCGCCTCCGCCCCTCGCAGCGTCGCAGCAGGGCCAGTGGCTGGGTGGCGTGAACCATGGCCATCCGCCCCTGGGGATGGGCCGGTGTTCCAGCGGGTGTTCACGCTGCTGCGCCACCTGCTGCAGCAACCCTTCGATCGGGCGCCTGGCATCGCCCTGCCGGAGCATCTGATCGCCCAGATGCAGGCGATCCCGGGCGCCTACCTGCCCGGTGAGACCGCCACCCTGCGCAAGGACCTCGAGAAGTTGCTCACCCCCTACGGCTTCCGCCGCCGCAACGACAACGTGCGCCACGGCTATGCCCTGGGCACGGCGCTGCTCTCGGCCCACCGGTTGCGGGAGATCCATGGGGTGGTGAGCCAGGCCGCTGGGCGGCTGGCCGATCCCAGCGCCCAGGATCTGCTGGGCGAACTGGAGCAGCGGCTCAGCTGGGGCGGGATCGCCCTGGATGGTGCCCCGCCGGTGCGGGCCTTCGCGAATCGCTCGATCGTGAGCAGCGCCCTGGTGCGGCCCGATTCCCTGGCGGCCGAGCGCCAGGCGGAAGCGCTGGAAACGGCGATCGTGGAGCGGCGTCGCATCGAGCTGGAGCGCTACGTGTCGGTGGCGTCCTTCGCGGACAGCCCCAGCGGTGCGTTCCGCGTGTGGCCGCTGCAGCTGCTCTTCCACAACATCGGCTGGTATCTGGTGTTCGAGGAGGACGCGATCGGCACCGGCGTGGGCCTGATCCGCAGCGAACGCCTCGATCGCCTCGCCCTGCGCCGCAGCGAACGCGGCAACCGCCGCACCGACGACGCCCACAGCCAGGCCCTGCGGCGCCTGGAGTTGTTGCTGCACCACAGCGGCGGCATCTACTTCGGGAACGATCTGCAGGCGCAGCTGCGCCTGGCCAGCCCCAACGCCCGTCAGCGCAACCGGCAGCTGGTGACGCTGCGCTTCTGCTGTCAGGGCTGGGCCTTTACCTTCATCCGCGAGGGCCTGCAGCGCTACCCGATCGAGCACACCCGCTTCTCCAAACCGCTACCCGGCGAGCACTGGTGGCATCACGCCAACGCCCCGCACGTGCTGGAGCCGGGCTCCCCTGCCGACACCCACCCCTACCCGGTGGAACTCGATCTGCCCCCCTGGACAGTGGAGCGCGACATCGACCTGCGCAACTGGCTGTTCGGCTTTGGCGCCGGCATCCGCATCGAGAGTCCGGCGGCCCTGCGGGAGGAGCACCGGCAGAAGCTGGAGTCTGCTCTGGCGGTGTATCAGGCCACCTGAAGGGGCTGCGGCTGGCGTCAGCCTCAGTTGAGCGAGCGGGCCCGGCGCTGCTTGCGGGAGGCCTGCTCGATCGACTTCAGCTCCTCGGCCTCATGCTGCAGCTCACCGGAGAGGGCTTCCAGGTCGTCGGCAGCACGTTCCAGTTCCTCGCTCAGCTGGAGTCCTTTTTCGATGCTGCGGGCGTAGGCATCGCTGGCGGCATCGATGGCGCTGAACAGCTCCCGGTATTCCTCCGGTGGGTTGTGGTGCCAGTCGGGGTAGGCCTCCTGGGCCTTCTGCAGCACCGCCAGGGCCTGGGACCAGCTGACCTTGCGGCGGAAATCAAGGTGGCGCAGATCAACGTTCTGGCGTTTGAGGTCCTTGGTGCTGCTCACCTTGGCCAGCGCGAAGACAGCACGCTTGAGATCGGCCAGCGGGGCCGTCGGTGCCGTCGCTTGAGCGGCAGTCGGTGTTGGAGAGAAGGACGGCTGCTCTTCCGCAGACTTGCCCTGCGGCACTGCCCCTGGCTTTGCCGCAGGCTTGCTCCTGGACGGGCGTCTTGGGGATGTCTGGGGCCTGGCTGAGGTGGTTGCCATGGTCTTCATTCCGCGAGGCCGAGCCCCAGCTGCTCGCCGGCCCGCAGCTGTTCGATGTCCCGGCGCAGCGATTGGGTGAGGCCGCGTTCCTGGCGTAGAGCCTCGGCCAGTTCATCTCGCTCTCGCCTGTAGCGGTTGGTGTGGGCCACACGGCCACCAAGGCTCTGATTGTTCTTTGCCAGCCGCTGGCGATGCTCCACCACCTCGTCGTAACGAAATTGGAGCGCCTCAAGTTCCTGCTGGATCTGCTCAGTTGCCTTCGACTGTTGCAGTTCAGCGAGTAGCGCCGCATTGTCAGCCTCAAGGAGCCGGATGCGCTCCTCCAGCCGATCGATGACGACCTGCTTACCGCGCAGCAATTCCTTGAGCTTGGCGATGAAGCCAAGCAGCTTGGAGCGCTCCTGTTGCTGCTCAGCCGCGACCTCACGACATTGTCTGGCGTAGTCGCGCAGCAGCCCTGTTCGCCGCTGCAGCACCTGTGCGGTGCATTCATGGGGTTGTCCCGGTTCAGTGGACAGGTCGCTAAGCCGCCTGCTTAACCGAGAATGAACACCATGACCAGAAAACGCCGTCGTTTCACGCCTCAACAAAAGGCAGAGGCCATTGCCCTC
>JBEIHT010000145.1:0-4787 GCA_040381155.1 Aphanothece sp. | reverse complement strand
TTCATGCGGGTCTGCGGCGATGCCATGGCCGCCGACGGCATCCTCCACGGCGATCTGCTGGTGATCGACCGCAGCGTCGAGGCCAGGGCCGGCCTGGTGGTGGTGGCCACCCATGGCGGCGGCTTCATCGTGCGCCGTCTGCAGCGTTGCGCTCCGCGCGGCTCCTCCGGCCCCTGGCAGCTGGTGGCCAGCGATGGCTGCACGCCCCCGATTCCCCTGGCCGCCGCTGACACCGAGCTCTGGGGGGTGGTGATCCATGCGGTCCACCATGTGGCCGGAGCGCCATCGCGGCGCCGCTGAGGCCCGCCGGACGACCTCAGTCCACCGGCTGGGTTGGGCTGCTGATCAGCAGGCCCCGGCGCCGCAGTTCCCGCTGGAATTCACCGGCCAGGCCATTGGCGATCCAAGCGCGGCGGAGATGGCCAAACAGGGCCACGCAGCGCAGAGCGATGGTGAGGCAGACCAGCAACTGCAGAGTGAGTTTCAGCACGCCGGAGCGCTGCGCTCGGGCCAGCCTAGGGGCAGGCTCCTGCCGCGTCGGGCTACCGGGCGCCATGCTGGAACCCGTTCCGGTGTGCCGATGGCCCCCGACGATCCCCTGCCGAGCCTGGACGTGGCGGACCTGGAGATTCTCCTGGCCGCCCTGGACCCACGCCTCGATGGCTTCGGCGAGGGGGAATCCTGCCTGGATGATGCGCTGGCCTATCTCGCCCGCCTGGGCATCGATCCGGAGCCAGTGGGCGGCGAGGGCAGTGCTGCCGCCCTGCCGCCGCTGATCCGCTGGGTCGAGGGCTGGCGGGCGGCCGGTGGGGACCGCCGCACCCTGCGCTTGATGGTGGCCACCCTGTTGGCCCAGGCGGAGGGTGGTGCTGAGGCGGGGAGCGAGGCGGGGATCGCTGGGGAGAGTGCCGGGGCCGGGGTCTGACGGCGCGGGCGGGCGGCGCTTACAGCCTCAACCTCGGCGCCGGTCTCTACGGCGGCAGCGGCACCCCCCTGGCTGTCTTCGCCAGCCAGAACGCTGACAGCATCAATACGGTGGGCTGAGTGGCTACTGGTCGCCCCTGGCCTGCGGCTGGTTCCCCCACAGTCCAGATCGACGCTTCTGCCTCAGTCGTTAGCTGTCGCCCCGGATCGTCATCGCCCTAGGGCTGTGGTGCATGAATCGATCAAGGATTGCCGCCACCACCACCTGATCGCCGGAGGCGAAGCCTTCTGCGAAGGAGTACATCTCGTCCCATTCCTCCACCGGGCGGTTAGAGCTGATCTGCACACTTCCCTGCTCATCGTCGCGGGAGATCAGCTGGAAGAACACATGCCCCGCCTGGGGTTCAAGCGGCGGGTAGCCTTGTTCATCAATGATCAGCAGTTTCGGTTTGGCGTACTGTGCCAGCCGCATCTCCAGCGATCCCTGCTGTTGCCCTGCCACTTGGGCGCCGAGCAGCTTCCTCGGTATCGGTGAGTTTTTATCAAAATGACGCAATGTTTCGGATTGGCATTCCGCCTGTGCGGGTCCGCCTCGTCTGGCTAGATCTTCGAGGGAAGTCGAGTGGGGAGGCAGGTTCATGGCTGTGGCTTCGATTCCAGGCACCAGCGATACGTTGGTGTCACTCCTGCACGGTCAGCTGCAGGCGAGACTCGGGCCATCCCGCGGAGGCTTTGATGTGAGCCTGTTCCGCAGCGCCCAGTTCACGGGTCCTCCTACGAACCAAGTGTCTTTGCTGCTGTATCGGGTCGATATTGATGCGACACGGCGATCCGTGGAAACGCCGGCTGGCCCAGCACCTAGGCCAAGCAGGCAATGGCTTGGACTGGAGCTCTCCTACCTGCTGACGGTGTGGGGACAGAACTCCGCTAGTGGCGAGCAAGGGATCCTTCAGCACTGCATGGAGATCCTGCAGGAGTTTTCGATTCTGCAGGGATCACTGCTCAGCCCTGCCCACAGCTGGGATCCGGAGGATGCCCTGCGTATCTCATTGGCGTCAATGAACCATGAAGACCTGATGCGTCTATGGGATGGCTTTGATCTTCCTTATCAGCTGTCGGTGCCCTATCTGGTCCGCACTGTGCGGCTGGCACCGAGAGAACGTGGAGACGGCCTGACCACCAGCCGCGCCCTGGCCATGGGCAGCCGGGTTTCTCCATGAGCCCTCTGCTCCCCCAACCACGTCCCTGGGCAGCTGGCGAAAGCCTGGCCTGGGCGCGTACCAGGAGTTGGGAGGGCGTGCCGGCACTGGGATCGGTGGCGATCCAGCCGGTGCCCCATCGGGTGGATGAGGAGTCGCTGCCCGCGGGTCTGGAGCGCTGGCTGCCGCGTGAGGGCATTGCCGATCTGCAGGTGCGTTGCCGGGGATCAAAGCTGCGGCCGAGCTGGCATGGCGCCAACGGCCTGTACGGCTTTGTGGGGCTGCCGGCGGGGGTACACCTCTTCACCATCGAAGATCCCCTCGGTCGCTATCTGCCGGCCAGGCTCAGCCTCCGCGTCAACGACCGCTCGGCGCTGGCCCAATCGCTGCGGCAGTTGGAGATCCCCAACCTGGCGGACGACTGGAGGCAGCTCGTGCATCGCCTGACCCTGCGGCAGGCAGCAGCTGCCGTACGACGCCCGGGTTCCACAGGGATCTGGGGTGAGGTGCGTGACGCCAGCAATCGTCCCATTCCCTTTGCGCTCGTTCAGCTGCAGACCCGCTTCCGCTCTGCGCCTGCCACTGCCACCACCTGGAGTGATGCCTCTGGCGGCTATGCCCTGGATCTGGATGGGGAGCGGAGCGATCCGATGGCGACGCCTGCGGATGTGGTGGAGCGGGAAGGACAGTTGTGCCTGCCGCTCCCCCCCCCAGCGGGGGCCAGCCAGCCCTGGCTTGAGCACCTGCCGGTGCTGGATCGGGCGCTGGTTAGGGCTATCGCCACTGGCGTGGCCCCAGCTGGTTATGGCCCGCCACGGGCCAGCGGCACTGACTTCCGGTTCCGCGATGGACCGGGCGGGCCGCTTCGGGATCGCGTGCCGTTGCGCATCGGCCGCCAGCAGCGCTGGGATTTGGTTCTGATCTAGTCCTTCGACGTGGTTCCTTCCGTTTTCATTTCCTTCGCTCCGTCCGCTTCTCTGTTCCGTTCCCCACCGCCTTCCAGTCATGCCTGAGTATCTCGCCCCGGGCGTTTATGTCGAGGAGACCAGCTTCCGCGCCAAGTCGATTGAGGGGGTAGCCACCTCCACCTGTGGCTTCGTGGGCCAGGCCCGCTATGGACCGATCAAGGGCTTGCCGGAACTGGTCACCAGCTACGAAGACTTCAAGCGGCTGTTCGGCGACAGCGACCCTCTGCTGGTGGACGGGGTGGCCAGCATCAATCACCTCGCCTTCGCCGTGCGGTTGTTCTTCGAGAACGGTGGCAAACGGGTGTACGTGAGCCGGCTCTATAGCCCGCCGCCGCCTGGTGCGCTTGGGGTCAATGCGGATGGCCATGCGGAGGTGGTGCTGCTGCCTGGCTCGGGACCCGCGGATGACGATCGGGTGAGCCTGCGGGCCCGCTTTCCCGGCCGTGCCGGCAATGTGCAGGTGGTGGTGCGGGCCCTGCGCAGCGGCAACGTGCTCACCGGTGCGGCTGGAGCCAAAACACTGAGCGGCGTGCGCCGTGGAGATGTCGTGGAGGTGATATCGGGAGGCGGGAGCACCAAAGACAGAGTGGTGAGTGTTGGTGGCGCCAACGCCATCGACCCCAACAATCTCTATGCCGTGTCCTTGGGCAGCACGGGCCAGCCGGTACTCACGCGGGCCGATGGGTCCACCCTCCCCGTGGCCACAGAGAATGTCATCCAGAAGATCACCGTTGACATCGAGGTGCGCCCCAATCCCGATGGCAGCACCGGTGGCCGCAGCGAACTCTTCCAGCGTCTTTCCGTGCATCCCGATTCGGACGACTTCATCGGCCAGGTGCTGCGCCACGATGACCGCGATGGGGTACAACCACCGGCCGATGGCAGCCAGCGTCTTTATCTCGCGCGGGGGGCCGGCGCTACTTCGATGCCCGTCCCTGCATTTCCCGTGGGCAACGATGCCAGCGAGGCGGTCAAGGCCGGCTTGGCGCGCGATCTGCTGTTAGCGCTCACGGTGGAAGCCACGGCACCTGCCGCAGAACCTCGGCCGCCCTTCCTGCTGAGTGGCGGCTCCGATGGTCAGCAGGTGGTGGGTGGTGATTTCGAAGGCTCAGGAGAAGGCCGCGACGCCAAAGGGCTCAAGGCCCTGGCCGAGATCGACGACATCGCCATCGTGGCAGCTCCCGGCAGCGCCGCCCTTACGGATCCGCAGGAGCGCCAGGCAGTGACCAACGCCTTGATCAGCCACTGCGAAAACCTGCGCTATCGCTTTGCGATCCTGGCGGGTCCCCGCGACGCGAATCAGGCCGCTATCCGAGGGGTGCGCAGCCAGATCGATTCCAAATATGCGGCGCTCTATTACCCCTGGCTGCTGCTGCCGCCGGTGGAGCGCAACGGACCTCCCCTGCCCCTCTCGCCGGAAGGAGCCATGGCCGGCATCTATGCCCGCAGCGATATTGAGCGCGGTGTGCACAAGGCGCCGGCGAATGAAACGGTGCGCGGCGTGCTCGGCTTCAACCGTAACGTGGGCAAGGGAGAGCAGGATGTGCTCAATCCGGAAGGTATCAACTGCCTGCGTTTCTTCGAGGGTCGCGGCTATCGCGTCTGGGGTGCCCGCACCATCTCCTCCGATCCGGAATGGATCTATGTGAACGTGAGGCGGCTGTTCATCTTACTGGAGCATTCGATCGACCGCAGC
>JBEIHT010000144.1:0-4886 GCA_040381155.1 Aphanothece sp. | reverse complement strand
GTTCGCAGGCGGCAGGAATTCACGCTCGCGCAGGCGGCTGGGCTCTGGCATCAGGGGCCCCGGATCCCGGCGCAGACCTGGCCACCGTAGCCAGAGCCTCCCCAGACACCGGCAGCAGGCCTTGCCAACCTGGAGCACAGCTGAGCTCCCCCCATGCCCCGGCGCTCCTTCTCCGACGGCTCCCGCGGCGATGAGCGGCTGGTGCGCCAGCTGCCGGCCCTGCTGCGCGAGCACCGCCCGGATCTGATGGAGGGCGAGAAGCTGTATCGCTCCCCGCCGGGCTTCACGAGCTGGAGCGGCCACTGGGCCAAGGCGGTGGCGGTCGAGCTGGCGCTGGAGCAGTCCGAATCCATCGCGGATCACGTGGGCATCTGGGGCGCCAAGGTGTGCCAGTGGGCCCGCGAAACCGGCGCCGAACCCCGCTTCCTCTCGCCCGCGCTGGCGCAGGCGTTCCTGCAGACCGAGCAGCCCACCCTCACGCTCGATCTCCCCCGCACCATCAGCTGCTTCCGGCTGCTGCTGCCCAAAGGCACCCTGTTCAGCGAGGAGGGTCCGGAGATCCGCTCGGTGGTCGTCGCCGAGGTGCGGGCCCTGGAGGGCTGGCTGCCCGACAACTTCCAGACCGCCGGCGGCGGCCTCTCCTGCGTCGGCCTGGGAGAAGACGGCTCCACCTACCTGGCCAGCAACCTGCTCGATCCCGCCGCCCGCGCCCAGCAACCGGAGCACACCGACTTCAGCCCCTCGCTCTGGGTCTGGGACGCCGATGGGGTGCGCGGCACCGCGTCCCGGATGGAGCAACTCTGCGTCCATGCCCTGCTGGTGCAGCTCTACGCGCCGGAGCTGGTCAGCGAGGGGGAGGTGCCACCGCCACCGGGATCCAAGGGCTTTGGCGGCCGCGCCGCCCTGGGCTACGGCCCAGCAGAAGACTCCCTGCGGCGACCGGTGTGGCTGGGGAAGGACTACCAGCTCCAGCACCAGGCCGGCGGTGCCCAGCGGGGCTTCTGGCGCGCCCTCTCGCCCCTCGCCAGACCCGTGGCGGGACCGCTGGAGTGGGTGGAGCCGGTGCTGGAGTGAGCCGAGGGCGCCGAGGGGATCGAGCGCAGCACAGCCGTCGCTCTCCTCATCGACCCCAGCGACCGAGCTCCCCAGCCCGTGAAGACAGATCACAATGTTCACCCCGTTACAGAAAGCCAGGCCAGGGCTGGCCATGGTGAACAACCAGGAGCGTCAACGATGCAGCCCTACACCCGTTCGCAGGTGCAGCCCAGCTACCGGCTGATCGACAGCGGCTGTGAACCGCACAGCCTGCTCGATGGGCTGTACAGCAGCATCGATGAAGCGATCGCTGATGCGATCGCCTGGGTGGCGCCGCATGCCGATCCCCACCACTTCGCCAGCATGATCGGGGTGGATGTGTTGACCGCCGACGGCAACTGGCGCACCTGCCGGACGCCGGGGCCGCTGCTCTGCCATCTGCCTTGCATGGTGCCGGGCTGACCCGATTCCCAGAAAGACGCCACCTCAGCGAGGCAGCCGAGCCAACGGGTTTGCTCAGCAACGAGCAGCAAAGCCAGCGCCCGTGGCAGCACTGGCCCCACTGGCAGCGGTGAACGATGCTCGTTCGTACAGGTGGCTGCGATCGAATTCCCATTGCAGGGTCTGCAGCTGCAGCGAACGGAATTGCAGATCGTTGCGCCTGGGCGGATCAGACGTCATCGATCCCGGTGGCTCTGGAAGGCTGCCTTGGGTCATGGAGCCCTCCAAGCCGGCATCCGCCACGATGACGCCGCCATCGGCCGCATCGATCCCCCCGGATAGAGACGATGGCTACGGTTCAGCTCAGCCGCGCCAGGTGGGCAGACCGCCGCTGGCCAGGGTGCCGCGATGGCGCCAGAGCGCTTCCGGCGACACCGAAACGCCGTGCTCAGCGGCCAGCTGTGCCGCCGCTTCCGTGCTCTCCGTGGCACGCAGGGCCTGGGCAAAGACGGTATCGGCCTGCAGCATCTCCTTGAGCTGATGCAACGCCGCTGCCGAGGCATTCTCAACCCCGGGAGCCGGCAGATCACAGCTGGCCATGGAACCTCCTTCTCAGATCAATACCACGATAAGAGCGACTGGACCCGATGCAGCTCAGTTGTATTCACCTGGAATGTCCTGCTTGGTGACGGTGACCCGGCCCACCTTCTGACCTGAGAGGCGCAGCAGCTCGTCGCCGGAAAACTCGTAGCCGAGCGTTCCGGCGAGCTGGGCGACATCGTCGGCGGTGGCGGCAGCCTGCACCGCCTGCCGCAATCCAGGCTCATCCTGCATTCGGCCCAGAAAGGCCTTCAGCTGATCGAGGGACATGGCTGCACGCTGTCTTGAGGGAGGCCCGTCAGCTCCGCATCCACCTGGGCCAGGCGCTCGAGCACCAGGCCGAGATCGAGGGCACTGAGTTCGCCGTCAGCGCTCCATTTCAGACAGGTGCGCCCCAGGCAGGTGGTGCCGGCATCAACAGGCGCCCCGGGGAAGTGGCTGGAGTCCGTCATGGCGGACCTCTGGGATCAGTGCATCCACTCTCAGGGATCAGGTGTGCCAGCGATCCCCCCCATTCAGGGGGTATTTCCGGCCTCGTTCGATCAGAACCAGGTCAGCTGCGCTTCCTCGCGGCTGTTCACCCGCGCCTCGGGTGTGCGGCGCTGGAACTCCATCCGGATCGAACGCTCTTGCTCCCCATCAGCAGCGATGGCTTGGATCGGATAGAGCTGCTCGCCATCGCGGAAGGGCACCTGCACCCGGAAGGTGCCATCGGCGTCCAGGGGAACCTGCTGATCGCCGATGAACACTCTGGCGCTGGCTTCGGTGGCGCCGTAGACGATCAGCTCGGCATCGGCCACCAGCCAGAAGGAGCGCTGCCGCGCCAGACCGCTGCCCGATTCGCTGCGGCCGCTGGCCCACAGGCCGGCACCGGAGGCGTTGAGCAGGCCGGCCTGATCCTGGCGGAAGTGGTGCTCATGCAGCACCTCCGAACCGATGCGCCGGCGGCGGGCGCCGCCGGCGCTGGCCAGTTGATACAGCCGCTCATGCTCCACACCGCCACCGCCGCCCACGGGCTGGCTGATCGCACCAAATGATTCCTCCAGGGAGAAGGACACGAACGCATCGGCCACCACCGCGCTCGGACCATCGGCCGGCACCCGCGCCACCGCCGACACCGCCAGCGGCAGCCAGCCGCCGCCTGCCAGGCGGTAGCCGAGTTCAACCCGGTAGTCGCGGTCGCAGAGGGGAACCGGCACGTACCACTCCGTGGCGCTGGCCTGCACCACCAGCTCCTGCAGGGCGTGGGGGTGGGCTACTCCTACAGGCAGGCCGGTCACGTCGGCCAGCCGCAGGCAGAGCTGCTGGGCTCCGGCGGCGGCAGCGCGATCCTGATCGGCGCGGCTGATCTGCCAGAACACGGCGGCCCACTGGGGATCGCGGGGCAGAAAGGTCACCTGCGTGATGTCTTGCGGTTGCGATTGCAGGTGAGGTTGCGGTTGCGGCTGTGCTTCTGCCTGCGCAGTTCTGGGCTGCGATGCAGGAAACGGCAGCACCTTGGCCAGCACCCCCACCAGCTCGGATTTGGCCATCCGCGTATAGCTGCGGACGCCGAGCTGTCTGGCCAGATCGCGCAACTGGGCAAAGCTCCTGTCGCGCAGGTCTGGAGAGAAGGAGGGAGCAGCGATCATGGAGTCCATCGGTGTCTTCACACATCGAAATGGTCGCAGCTGGCGTCTCGCTCGGGTTCGCTCTGTCAGCAGACGGGGATCAGGGCGGGATCACGTCCGGGCCGCCTTTCTCGGAGAAGATGCCTGTGCTGCATCGGATTTCGGCGATGGCTGGCCGTTGCGCCCTGGCGGGGAGGGACGCGGTGCCAGCCGGTCATGGACTCGTCCCGTCAGTGGACACAGACAGAGAAGCCCCCGGATGGGCCGCCTTGAGCACAGCGGTGGGGGAACAGGCGCCGCAGGGCGATTACGGCTGGTGCTGCGGTTGGGCGGTCTCCTTGGATGGACGGGCACTCCCTGGAGCTGGCATGGCGGGAAGCGGGTTGCGTGTGGGGGAACTGGAAGCGCACTACCCCCTCTATTGCAAGGCGATGCGCATCCTGGTGCGCGATGGCGTCAGCCTCGCCAAGGCGCGCCGCACGGTCTGCTGGCAGAAGCTGGAACTGCTGCACCGCAGCCTGCCGCGCCACTACAGGGATCCCGAACAGTTGTACCTGCACCTTCTGCGCGATCAGCGCGATTGCCTGCCGATCGCCTAGCGACCCGTGCACCGGAACTAGCAGGTTCTCTCTCTGCTGAATGCTTCTTCCTTGAGCGCGGCGTTATTGGGTTTGCCGTACCGCCGGGTGTGGTCCTTGCTCCGGCCGAGGCTCCCCGCGGACACCGATGTGCCGGCGTGCCGCTGCAAAACCGTTGCGCCAGCTGGGCCGCCGCAATCCGGTCAGGGCTTAAGCATTTTTACTTATTTTCCCCCTTGGTTGCTGTTGCATTGGTGGGTGCCTTTCTCGGCCAACAACCATGCACCTCCAACCCGGCGTCCTGGTGCGCTATAGCGCCAGCCCCGACGCCACCTACCAGGTGGTCAACGTGGATGACTTCAGCGATTGCGTCTGGCTGCGCCGCTTTCCCCTCAGCCAGGGTCGCCTGCCCACTTTCGGTGTTCCAGCCGACCAGGTGCGGCCCTTCGCCAGCGAGCGGAGCCGATGATTCCCCCCCAGTTCGTGGCGATTCACCGCCTGATCCTTTCCGCCTGGAGCGTTGGCTCGCTCGCCATGCGGTTGACCCTGGCAGCCCTGGGTTTCGACCTTCTGCTGCACGGGGCTTGTGGTTCATGAAACCCCTACGCCGGCAAGCCAAGGG
>JBEIHT010000143.1:0-4927 GCA_040381155.1 Aphanothece sp. | reverse complement strand
TGGGCCGCATCCCCTCGAAACAGGAGTACCTGGCCATCGCCGCCGCAAAGATCGACCCCTACGGCGCCGAGCTCTACCGCTATCTCAACTTCGACCAGATCGAGGGCTTCGAAGATGCCGGCCGGGTGGTGAGCGCCGAGGAGGAGGCGAAGGTGCTGGCGGAGGTGTGAAGCCTCAGGGCTTCGCTGGCTCCGGCAGAGGGGTGCTGTTGAGAAGCTTGCCTACCTTTTGCGCCGCCTCCTCAGCGAAGGACGAATCGCCCCCGAATTTAAGATCATTGATCACCTCAAGTTGCTTGTCAATCGACTGAATCAACATCGTCATATTGACTTGACTATTCAATGGCAAGGTCTTCTCTTCGGGCTTAGCACTGTCGGCTGGCTTGACTTCCGGGCGGATCATGGCCTGATTGGCGACTGCACTGGCGACGCTGTTGAGCAGATTAGTGGCGAGAATCGCCTTTGTTCTTTGGCTTTCATAGTTCACATCCTGCCCATATAGCTGACTCAAACTCCAGGCGGTAAACAAGACAAGAGCAAAGGAGAGGCCGGCGGTAATCACCACATTATTGGTGTCCTCCCAACCTTTCTTGCTGACAAAGGCCAAGGATGAAAATGTCAGGGTCGCCGCCACAGTGCAAACCGTCAGGGCTGCCAGGCGATTGGCATAGAAGAAGACACCGATCTGACAGGCCGTGGACTGGGCTTCACGAAGCTGCGCAACCTGGGAGCTCAAGCGCTTCTTCTGACTGGGCGTGATCTGATCATCAAGAAGATTGATGGCGCTGTCGATCTCGTTGAGGTCAGGCCGGGAGACACCCGCCTGCTGCGGAGTTGAAGAAAACAAACCCAAGATTTGGAACAGACCGGCAAGCTTTGAGCCAACCTTCTGATCTGCCTGCGGCTTCTGATCAACCTGCGACTGACCGGACTCCACTGGGCAGATTCTCCAGTCGCTGGAAAGACTCGTTACATAGCGCCGCGTACCAACGTACAATCCAAGCGCTACGGTGCTAATTACCAAGAAAATCACGGCATGACCAAGGACCGATGGACCCAGCGTTTTCTTGGCCTTGTTGACATGAACCAATCGCTTAGCCCAGCCTTTCTGGGCCCACGCCGGCGGGAACGTTTCCAGGGGGCTTGCTGAATTCATACAGCCTCACTTTCCGTCCAGTGAAGCCTAGGAATGACCCTGCAGAGGGCTATCGCACGCCACGAATCGCAACGGGGGGCCCTCGCCTCAAGGCGACCCGAACCCAGAAAAAAGCCGAATACTTCCGTAGCAATCGCTACGAATTACCACGGATGCTGGACGCCCCCGCCGACCTGCTTACCGTCCGGCTGAGTCCCTTCCCCCGTTGTCTCCATGACCCGACTCGCTCTTCTGAAGCGTGGCGGCCTGGCCCTGGCCGCCGCCACCGCCCTCAGCCTCACCGCCTGCTCCCAGGCCCCCACCGACACCGCCAAGCAGGCCGCCGAACAGGCCGGCCAGGCCGTGAAGGAGGGCGCCGCCGCCACCGGCGAAGCCGCCAAGCAGGCCGCCACCGCCACCGGCCAGGCCGCGCTCGCCCCGGCCCTCAACCCGGTGATCGACCTGCTCAACAAGAGCCAATCTGACCTCAAGGCCGGCAATCTCGGCGGCGCCGTCGCCGCCATGGGCGGCTTCCAGTCCCTCTGGGAGAAGGCGGCTCCGGTGATCCAGCCCCTGGCCGGCGACAAGTGGGGCGCCATCGACACCGCCGCCAAGACCGCGATCAGCACCTTCGGCGGCGGCGCCAAGCCCGACGCCGCGGCCGCCGGCTCGGCGATCAGCGGCCTGCTCGGACCCCTGAGCGCCCTGGCGGGCAAATAAGCCCGGTCGCGCTGGCGGAGGATGGCGGCAACGCCATTCCGCCATGACCCATCGCTACGGCCTGGTGGCACCGCCCGCGATCGGGCATCTCAACCCGATGGTGGCCCTGGGGATCGAACTCCAGGGCCGCGGCCACGGCGTGGTGCTCTTCACCGTGGCGGATGGGGCCCGCCGGCTGGCCGGCGGGCCGCTGGAGGTGGTCACCCTGGGGGCCAGCGCCTTTCCCCCGGGCGCCGTCGACGCGGCCTACGCCACCCTGGGGCGCCTGAGCGGTCTGCAGGGGCTGCGGTTCTCCGTGACCTACTTCCGGCGGGAGCAGGCGATGCTCCACGGCGAATTGCCCGCGGCCCTGCGGGCGGCGGGCATCGACGTGCTGCTGGTCGATCAGTTGAGTCCGGCGGCGGGCACGGCGGCGGAGCGGCTGGGCCTGCCGTTTGTCACCATCGCCAACGCGCTGCCGGTCAACCGGGAGCCCGCCGTTCCGCCCTACTTCACGGGCTGGCTGCCCAGCCGCAGCCCCTGGGCGCGCTGGCGCAACCAGCTGGGCAATGCCCTGCTCGACCGGCTGACCGAGCCCCTCTGGCGCGACCTGCAGGAGCAGCGCCGGAGCTGCGGACTGCCGCCGCGCCGCAACAAGGAGGAGGCCCTCTCCCCGCTGCTGCAGCTGGCCCAGCTGCCGCGGGCCTTCGATTTTCCGCGCCAGCGCTTGGCCCCCCACTTCCACTACGTGGGTCGCCTGGCGATGCCCTGTGGCCGCGAGCCACTGCTGCGCGATGCCATCCCCTTTCCCTGGGATCGGCTGGATGGACGGCCCCTGATCTACGCCTCCCTGGGAACCCTGCAGAACGGCCGCCCGGAGCTCTTCGCCGAGATCGCCAGGGCCTGCGCGCCGCTGAACGCCCAGCTGGTGATCTCCCTGGGCAATCCGGCCAGCATGCCCCTGCAACTCCCCGGCAATCCCCTCGTGGTGGCCTATGCGCCCCATCAGCAGCTGATCGAGCGGGCTGCGCTGGTGATCAGCCATGCCGGGCTGAACACCACCCTCACGGCCCTCGACTGCGGCGTGCCGGTGCTGGCGATTCCGATCACCAACGAGCAACCGGGCATCGCCGCCCGCCTGGCTTACTGCGGCGCGGGCAGGGTGCTGCCGGTGCGCCAGCTGCGCGCCCCAACCCTGCGGACCCTGGTGGAGGAGATGCTCCACAACCCGCGCTACCGGGCCGCCGCCCTGCGCCTGCAGGCGGAGGGCAAGGCGGCCGGCGGCGTGGCGAGGGCGGCGGATCTGATCGAGGGGCTCAGCCCCGTGCCGCCAGAACGGGCAACGCGGTTCGCAAGCCGTTGAGCACCATCTGGGAGGCGATGGCGCACACGATCAGGCCCATCACCTGGGTGGAGATGTGCATCGCCGTCTCCCCCAGCAGGCGGCCCAGGGCGGGCGCAAACCAGAACACCAGGCCCATCAGGGCGGCCAGCGCCAGGCAGACCAGGGAGTAGGCGAACAACCCCGGCACACCATCGGGATTGGCATGGGAGCTGACCAGCAGCGCCGTGATCACGCCAGGCCCTGCGGAGATGGGGATGCCGAGGGGAACGATGGCAGGGGATTGCTTTTGCTGGGCCAGTTCAATGTTCTTCTGATGGGTGTCCGCCTTGGGCGACGCTCCCGATTTGCTGTTCAGCATCCCCAGACCGATGCCGAACAGAATGATGCCGCCGGCCACGGAAAAGGCGCCGATGCTGATGCCAAAGCCCGTCAGCAGCGGATTGCCGAGCCAGAGGGTCACCACCATGATCACGGCGATCGCGATGGCGGCCTGAACGGCGATGCCACGCTGTTCCCGGCGGCTGCGACCGCTGGTGAGGCTGAGAAAGATGGCGAAATCCGCCAGGGGGTTCAGCAACGCCAGCAGGGAGGTGGCGAACTGGACCAGGTGGGACTGCACAGCTGGGGCTCGAAGCCGGTCGTTCCAGAAGTCTGGCATCAGCCAATGGAGGCAAGTCCGGGTTGGGCGGGGTGGTGCTTACAACCCTCCCCCCTCCCCTGGCAGCCGAAACTCCACCACCGGATGCGCGGGCAGCCTGGCCTCGGGGGGCGGTAGACGCCTGTAATCGCCGTACAGGCGCGTGAGCGCCTGATGGTGGTGGGCCGTCACGGGAAACAACACTCCCTCGAAGCGCAGCTGGACGGTCTGCTCGAATTCGCTCACCGGCCGCGCCAGGACCAGCAACCGCTGCCAGAGGAGTGACCCGCTCACCAGGCAGACCACCTGACGGGACGGCACCAACGCCGGCAAGCGCATCAGGCCCCCATGGATCGCCATCCAGCACGAGGGTGAAACCAGGTCCAGGCGCTGCAACAGGTTCACGGCCCTGCGCATGGCCAGCACAAGCGACAGCAGAGCGCGCCACCAGCGGCGGCCCGGATGAACGGGATCAAAGGGAAAGATGTCGATGTAGATCCCGTGGTGGTGACTGGAGCTCTGCCTGATCTGCTCCCGGAAGGCGCTGTCATGGCGGCGCAATTTGGCGAAGCCCTCCTGAAAGTGGGGATCCGACCGCCAGCTCTGCAGGAACAGGGAGCGATCCAGCAGCGGCGGTGCTTCCCGCAGGAAGCGCCGGTAATCCGCGCGCAGCATCACCACGTCGACATCGTCGTCCCAGGGGATGAACCCCCCATGCCGCACGGCCCCGAGCAGGGTTCCAGCCCCCAGCTGATAGGCCACCCCCAGGCGACGACAGACGCGGTCAAGCTCCAGGAGCATGGCCAGCTGCACCTCGTGCAGGCGCCGCAGGTCGGCGTCGCTCAGGGACCGCACGGTCATGGGGCCAGGGGAAGGGAGCGGAGCGACGGGGCGATCTCCATCAGCGGATGGTCGACGCGGACGACGGTCCTGGCCTCCCAGGCCGCCCGACCGGTCGCCAGCCGCTCGATCCAGGTGCCGCGCTCGGGACACCATTGCAGAAAGCCGCTGGACACCCAGGGCTGGGCGATGGCGCTGCGGCAGCTGCCGATGTGCAGCGACAGATCAGCCCCACGGACATGGCTGAGCTGAAGGCGAGGGCCGAACTTGTT
>JBEIHT010000142.1:0-4930 GCA_040381155.1 Aphanothece sp. | reverse complement strand
CCGCTATTGAAAATGACGTCGGATGGTACGCAGAAAGGCCGAAACGATGGTGGCTCCCTGCGGGCCGAGCTGGAGCGCTGCCCCAACCCGGAACGAGCTGAGGCCATCGAAGCCAGGAAGGCGGCGATCCGAGCCATCTGTGCCCGCACCAGCGCCCGCCCCGAATGGCAGGGCCGCACCAGCAAGGAGCTCCAGGACGCCCTGTACGACGAGGACGGTCTGCCGGTGTGAGCGCGATCGTGATCGACACGTCGGTCCTGCTCGACGCAGCGGCGCGGGCATCCGTCGTGCGTCTCAGCGCCGCATCCCGCCTGGAGCTGGCTCTGGCAGCCCTGAGGGTGGAGGTGATGCCGTTTGACCAACACCAACTGCACTGGGCCCTGGAAGGCTGGCGCCGCTTCGGCAAGGGACGCCACCCGGCGGGGCTCAACCTGGGCGACTGCTTCAGCTATGGCCTGGCCCGCGCCCTGAACGCCCCCCTGCTGTTCAAGGGCGACGACTTCGCGGCCACAGACGTTGCCCCGGCCCTGGAGTCGTGAATGGAACCCCTACCCGAACCAGGCCCACGCCTTCCACCCTCTCGACCGTGGCTGATTCAACCGATTTGCCTGCGCTGACAGCCCCGAAAATCACAGGGCTCTGGGCCGTCCTGCGGGCCCATCCCATCGACAGCGCGTCCTGGCGCGGCCTCGCCGAGGCCTACGCCGCCGCGGGGCTCGTGCCCCACCGGGCTTACGCCACCAGCCAGTGGCAACGCCTGCAGCCCGGCGCGGAGTCGAGCCAGGTCGGCCCTGCCTCCCACTCCCTCCGCCAGCCCGCTGGTCCCAGTCCCGCCCTGGCGGAGACCTGGCTGCAGCATCCCCACAGCGCCGAAGCCCAGCACTGGCGGCGGGAGCTGGAAACCTGGCTGGCCACCTGCCCCGGCGACTGGCTGAGCCAGCTCTATGCCGTCCGCCTCGCCGACGGCCATCCCTCCCAGGCCGCCACCGACAGCCCCATCGGGGCCCTGGCCCGGGCCGAAGCGCTGGAGCCGATCCCCGGCGAATCCCGCCACTGGCTCGGCGTCTGGCGCCTGGAGGGAGGCGATGCCCGCGCTGCCGTGGCGGCGCTCAGCCCGCTGATCGATCGCCGGCCATCCCGCCATGGCTCGCTGCTGCAGCTGGGCCTGGCCCTGCTGCGCATCGGCAACCGCGCCGCCGCCGAAGGCGCCTTCACACGGGCGTCCGCCTCCAGCAATCCCGCCTTTCTGCGCCTGCTGGCCGAGCGGGTATACCAACACAACTACTGGCAGGAGGCGATCGCCGTGCTGCGGCGGGCCCTGGAGCTCGCCCCCAACGATCCAACCAGCCTGCTGGCCCTGGCCCGGCTGCACTGGGAGGTGTACGAGCTCAGTGAAGCCGAGGCGCTCTGCCGGCGCATCCTCCAGCACGATCCCGCCCACGGCGAGGTGCGTTACCTGCTTGATGCCCTGCCCGGTCGCCGCGGCGATGCCGCCGCCCACCTGGCCGCCGTCGAGGCCCACTACCGCGAACGCAATGACCCCGGCTCCCGCCTGGCCTCCTCGATCGCCATGGCCTCGCTCTACGTGGACGACCGCACGCCTGAGCAGGTGGCGGCGCTGCATCGCCAGCTCTGCGCCCCGATCGAGGCCGCCACCACCGCCACCGCCATCCCCTCCGACGCCGGCATCGGGCCGGCCGCCCCGGCCTTCGCCAACAGCCCCGATCCCGATCGGCCCCTGCGGATCGGCCTGGTGTCCGGCGACTTCCACCGCCAGCACCCGGTGAACCTGTTCATGCTGCCGCTGCTGGAACGACTCGATCCCGCGTTATTCCCAACCACGGTGTTCCACACCGGCACGATGCACGACGAGTACACCGGACGGGCCCGCGAGGCGGCTGCCGGCTGGATCGAGAGCGCCGCGCTCAGCGATCCGGCCCTGCGCCAGCGCATCCTCGCCGAGCGGATCGATGTGCTGATCGATCTGGCCGGCCACACCTCCACCCACCGCCTCGGCGTCTTCGCCCTGCGCGCCGCGCCGGTGCAGGCCACCTTCCTCGGCTATCCCCACTCCACCGGGCTCGCCTGCATCGACTGGCTGATCGGCGATCCGGTGGTCTCCCCGGCCGAGCACGCGCCACTCTTCTCCGAGGGCATCGCCCAGCTGCCCGGCAGCGTCTTCTGCTGGAGTCCCGTCGACGACTACCCGCTGCCGCCGGCGCGGCCGGAGCAGGCGCCGCTGCTGTTCGGCTCGTTCAACAACATCATGAAGCTCTCGCCGCGCACGATCCGCCTCTGGGCGGCGCTGCTGCGCGACCTGCCGCAGGCGCAGCTGCTGCTCAAGGCGCCCTCCCTCGCGGACGCCTCGGTGATCGCGCGCTTCCAGGGCCTGTTCGCCGCCGAGGGCATCGGGGCGGAACGGCTGCTGCTGGAGGGCCCCGAGGGCCTCGAAGCGATGATGCAGCGCTACGGCGGCGTCGATATCGCCCTTGATCCCACGCCCTACAACGGCGGCACCACCACCCTGCAGGCCCTGTGGATGGGCGTGCCGGTGATCGCCCTGCGGGGGGGCAACTTCGTGAGCCGCATGGGCGCCAGCTTCCTCACCACCCTGGGAAAACCGGGCTGGATCGCAGGCGACGACGACCACTACCGCGCCATCGCCCGCGAGCTGGCCGCCGCGCTGCCCGCCATCCGCCGGGGCCGCGCGGCCCTGCGGCAGCGCATGGCCCGCAGCGGCCTTTCCAACCTCGATCGCTACAGCGCCGATGTGCAGGCCCTGCTGCGGCGGATGTGGCGCGTCCACTGCAGCGGCAGCGGCGAGCGGTTGCTGGCGGCGGAGAACGGGGGAGGGCTGCCGCAGCAGGCAGGCGGTGAGGCAAGGAAGAAAGACCTCAGACGCAGTGATGCATGAGCGAGGAATTGAACGTCAACCCAGACCAGCCGAGGAAAGAAGCTCGACTGATTAGACAATTTATCTTCCGCGAGCTCCGTGGAGGGAGGCTCATTAGCAGTGCACCCCGGCCATGCCCTGCTCCTGCTTAAGGTCCAGCAGATGGGGTCTGATGTGGTGATCAGAGGCAGCGGCTCGGCCAACAGCAGCGCACTCCTCTCCGAAGAAGCTATCACAGATTTCAGCAATGTGCTCTCCGATTTTCGGATCTATACCGGACCTGCTGCCTTCGGAGATACCAATGGTGCTGGTGCGGATTTGAGTCTGTGGAGCTCCATCACAGGCCCTTCTGTCTTCGGCGCCGATGCTTCCGTCCTCGCAAACCCTGATACCGGCCCCCCAGCTGATCCTGCCCCTCGGCACCGTCTCCGGTACTCCCCTGGCAGGCAGCTCCACCTTTTTCAACCAGAACCTCAGCAGCCACGGCATCACCCCAGGCTCCTTCTTCACCTGGAGCTGGGGCAACGGCGGTGCCGCACCAAGGCAGGTGGGAGGTTGATCGGCAAATGTTGTTCGGCTGAAGACCGGCCGAGCTTCGATGCGGTGCCAGGCGCCGATTCGTCGCCAACCCCTGTTTCCTCCAAGCCATCACGCGAACGAATCATGGCGATTCCCTCCCTACTTGAACTGGTGGCTGATGGCAATTCCGTGGCCATTTGCTTCAGTGAGGCCCTCAGCACCATCCGGCTCTCGCTGGCTTCCGCCATTGCCAGAGGCGCCACCGTTTCACTCCCATACACCAGCGTCAACGGTGCCGACAGACCCGGCTTCGGCGACATCCGCTCCGCCTCCACCAATGAGCGGGCCGCCTTCTTCCGTGCTTCCCGCGACACCGCGGCCGTCAAGACCGGTGAAACTGCGCTGATCACCTTCTCCTTCTCCCGCGATCCCGGCGCCACCTTCACGCCCACACCCTCCAGTTCCAGCACCGCCTCGATCACCGTGGCCAGCCAGAGCGCCTCCAACACCAACAACTCCTCGCGCTTCTCCTCGCTCGAGGCCTGCTTTCACCGGCACCGGCGACAACGCGCTCAGCCTCGGCCTGGCCGATCTGCGCGAGTAGGCGCCCTTCAACTGGCTCAACAGCGCCACCGCCAGTGGCCTCGGCCGCACCAGCGGCACCTTCAACGTCTGGAGCAGCTCCGCGGGCCTGGGCCAGCAGCATGTGAATACCAGCCTCACCACCAGCGGGCTCTGATCCGAATTTGAGCTGGCCCCACCTGGCTGGAGTGGTCCATGGCAAAGGTTGCTGGCGACTGAAAAGTGAGTGGCGATGCCGCTACGACACTGGCTGCCTGCAGCTGGCCTAACAAAACCACCGAATGGCCGCCCGACCGGAGCAGACCAACTCATTAGACGAACTAACGGCAAAAGCGCTTAAGGATTACATTCACTTATCACGCAGGCCGGTGCTGCCGCTTTCAGCTAATTTTACCAAAAATTTTTCACGATCCATGCTTCGTCACCACTTTGCGCCGATCCTTTTCTTTTCCTTCTTTTCCTTTGCTGCGCAGCCGACCCAGGCAGCCCTTTTGCTTCAAGTAGAGCAGCTGGGAAATGATGTAGTCATCACTGGCAGTGGCTTTGCAAACACCGCAGCGCTCATGGATGAAGGTAACGACAACACCTGGACCAATGTACTAACCGATAACCAGATCGCCGCAGGACCTGACGCATTTGGCGATGGCCAGGTGAACCTCTGGAGTGGAATTTTGGGTCCTGCCTCCTTTGGATCGGATCCCACTTTTTCTCAGAATCCAGATAGCGGAAGCGGTGATCTCTTCGGAATTGTTGCCAGCAATCTTACTCCTTCCCCGCAGGTCTTCCTTCCGCAGGGGTATCTGTTCAGGGGTCGGGACGGCTCATCGCGAACTCAAGCTCTGCTGAACCCTTGACGGCTGCTTGATTCCCGGTTGCATCTCAGGCAGAGACAGCCTGTGATGAGCAGCCCTCCTGCCGGGATTCCAGAAGCGGATT
>JBEIHT010000141.1:0-4983 GCA_040381155.1 Aphanothece sp. | reverse complement strand
GCCGGAGATGATGTTGTTGCCGTACATCAGCGAGCCGGCAACGGGCTCACGGATGCCGTCGATGTCGACGGGGGGAGCGGCGATGAAGGCAACGATGAAGCAGATGGTGGCGGCCAGCAGGCAGGGAATCATCAGCACACCAAACCAACCCACATAAATGCGGTTGTTGGTGGAGGACACCCATTGGCAGAAGCTTTCCCAGCTTCCAACCCGGCCGCTGCGGAGGGCAGTGGTCATGGCAAAAGGAATGCGGTGAGTGGGGAATGGAGAGAAGACCCGACCTGGCCGCCAGGACCAGAACGAGCCTTTCCAGGCTACGGCGAGGGCCGCGGACGGCAACACGCCGGCCACCGCGACAGCAAATTGCAAGGAATGTTTATGTACTTTGTTGAAGTTTTGGCGCGGTGCCCACCTGCTGACCCA
This sequence comes from Aphanothece sp., assembly GCA_040381155.1. Lineage (GTDB taxonomy): Bacteria > Cyanobacteriota > Cyanobacteriia > PCC-6307 > Cyanobiaceae > Cyanobium. The sequence goes on along the minus strand of JBEIHT010000141.1, from coordinate 4,560 downwards.
GCCAGTCGCTGCCCTGCTGCAGGAAGCCCGCCCAGTCCAGTTTCTCCGCCTCCGCCGCGCGGGCCACGAGCATCGGCGCCTGACGGCGGATCGCCGCCAGGTCGGCCTCCGGAACGCCGGCGCTGAGGGCCAGCACATCGGCCATCGCCCGACCCACCACCCGGGTGAGGTAAGCGGCGCTCAGGGCCTGCAGGCCGCCGCCGATCAACCAGCCGGCGTGGTGCAGCCGCAGGGCCGCGCTCAGGGACTGGCCGCTCCACTCCACCAGCCCCAGGGCGAGGGCGGCGCGCCCCAGCTCCAGGGCCGCGGCCCGCAGGGTCTCCGAGTCCCACGGGCAATCCCAGAGGCGGGCCATCTCCCGCAGCATCAGCCCGTTGGCGCAGGCCAGCACCAGCAGATCGACGCTGGGCAGGGGCGCGGCGATCACCCCGGCGGCCACCAGCCACTGGGTGCGCCGCAGCAGCCCCTGCCACTCCACCCGGCGCAACCCCTCCAGATCCCTCTGCCAGCGCCCGTGGAGCTCCTCAAGACGGCGCAGCGCCGTGCGCTCCGGCAGCCGCCCCCCCTCCCGCGCCAGCCAGTCGGCCAGGGGCGCCAGGCTGGCGGCCAGGGCCGTGGCGGAGCCGTCCCAGGGAAGCAGGCGCTGGGGATCGGCGGCGGGCCAGAGGCTGCGCACCTCGCCGGCCAGGCCAGCCCCCTCGCCGACCCCCAGGGGATCCTCCAGCAGCAGCCACACCGGCTGGTCGGCGGGCAGGGCTTCCAGCCAGCGCAGATCCGCACCCCGCAGGGGCCGGCGCAGGTGGAACAGCAGCAGGTCGCTGCCGGCGAAGGGCGGGCTCCAGCGCCAGTCGGGGCTGAGGGCCGGCAGGGTTTCGCCCCAGTGGAGCCGCAGGCCGCGGGGCCCTTGCAGGGCGGCGGCAAAGGGCGGCTGCAGCTCCGCGGGCGGTGGCTGGGAGCTGGCCAGGGCGAGCTGCAGCGGCCGGGAGAGCGTCTCCCGCTGGAGGGCCTGCAACTCCTCGCGGCGGGGGGCGAGGCACCCCTCCCGCTCCGCCTCGATCAGCAGCCTCTCGAACTGGGCCAGCAGCGCCTCGCAGCGCTCCACCCAGCCGTCGAGGCTGCGGGGGCGGCGGGCGCCGGGCCGGGGGCCGCGGCGGGAGAGCAGCCACCAGCCCCCGGCCAGCAGGCCGCCGGTCAGCAGGGTGGTGCCCTCCAGATGGAGCAGCTGGGCCACCGCCTCGCTCACCACCAGCCCGCCGCCCAACAGCAGCGCCGGTCCACGCCAGGCGGCCGGCTGCAGGGTCGGCTGCACGGGCGGTGGGGAGACGGGAAGGGTCACGGGGCGGCCTGCGGCACAGCTTCTTTAGCTCAGATCTTCCAATCCGGCCCGTGGCTGTCCAGGGCGCCAGCCTCCGGCCCGGGGCGATAACGTCACGTCCACCAGCGGGGCGGGACGGTGATGGACAGGCACCCCTCCCGCTCCCGCCACCGCCGACGGCCACGCTCGGGACCTGCAGGCCGTGGCGCCAGCTCCGCGCCCCCCCTGGCGGAAACCGACCTTCAGGATCAGCTCACCCCCCGCCAGCGCCGCGACCTGGACCGCCATTGGCGGGAGCTGCAGGAGCACAGCCGCTGGAGCGAAAGCCTGCCCGTGCTGCTGCTCGATCGCTGCTGGCTGCGCCTCACCGCTGAATCGCTCGGGGGGCTGGCTCGCCGACTGCCCCCGGATGCCAGCGGTGAGGCGCCCGAACTGGCCCGCTACCGCGAACTGCGCCAGCGGGGCCTTGGGGGTTGGGAGGCCCAGCTGCGCTGCTGGGAGGAATTCGGCCCGGAGGCCTGCCGGGAGGCCCAGCGGCGGTTCTGGAGCGCCCGGGAGTTGGGCAACCGGGGCTGGACCCTGGAGCGCTATCTGGCCCTGCGCGCCGAGTACCGGCAGGGCTGGGGGCTGGTGCGGCCCCGTCGGGGGCCGCTCCGGGTGGTGGGCCGGGGGGGGGGGGATGGCGCCGCCGGCTGGGCGGGGGAGCACCAGTTGCTCTGGCTGTGTCCGGCCGCTGACGAACCGGAGCGGCCGATGCGCCACACTTGCCCCTGAATAAGGTCTGGCGATGGCCGACGAGAGCATGTCCACCAACCCTGAGGCCGCTCGCACCGGTCGCCCCCCCGGTGGCCGCGACTTTGGCGGCCGTGAGGGCGGCGGCCGTGAGGGCGGCGGCCGCGAGGGCGGCGGTCGCGACAGCGGTGGCTTCCGGATCCGCCTCAGCGACAACGAGATGCAGGCGGCCCGCGCCCTGCAGGAGGCCTTCGGTCTGCGCTCCACCGTGGCGGTGCTGGGCTTCTCCCTGCGCACCCTCGCCCAGCAGCTCGAGCAGGGCCAGCTCAGCGAGCTGATCGCCCAGCAGCAAGCCCAGGGGGGAGGTCGTCCCCCCGCCTCCCGAGAGGGGAGCCGCGGCGGTGGGGAACGCCGCCGCGATCGCTTCCCGGGCGAGCGCGAGGAGGGCCGCGGTGGCGGCCGTGGGGCCCGGGTTGATCCCTTCGCCCGGCCCTCGCGGCCCGCCGCACCGCCAGTGGAGGTGGAGCCCAGCAGCGAGACGGAGAGTCCCGCTGAGACCGAGTCGGCCGCGGCAGAGCCGATTGCCGCTGAGGCCATGGCCGCTGAAGCCTCGGCTGCTGAAGCCTCGGCCGCCGACACTGCCGCTGCCCCTGCGCTGGAGCCGGACGCGGCGCCCGAGGCCTGAGTTCCGGCATGAGCGCCCCACGGCCCCGGGTTCTCTCCGGCGTTCAGCCCACCGGTGCCCTGCACCTGGGCAACTGGCTGGGCGCCATCCGCAATTGGGTCGACCTGCAGGAGAGCCACGACACCTTCTTCTGTGTCGTCGACCTGCACGCGATCACCGTGCCCCACGATCCGGGCCGCCTGGCGGAGGACACCCTCACCACGGCGGCCCTGTACCTGGCCTGCGGCATCGATCCGGCCCGCTCCACCGTCTTCGTCCAGAGCCACATCAGCGCCCACAGCGAGCTCTGCTGGCTGCTGAACTGCGTCACGCCGCTGAACTGGCTGGAGCGGATGATCCAGTTCAAGGAGAAGGCTCTGCGCCAGGGGGCGGACGTCTCCACCGGCCTGCTCGACTACCCGGTGCTGATGGCGGCCGACATCCTTCTCTACGACGCCGATCAGGTGCCGGTGGGGGAGGACCAGAAGCAGCACCTGGAGCTGGCCCGCGACATCGCCCAGCAGCGCATCAACGCCCGCTTCGGCGGCCGGGATGGCGCCGGCGAACCGGTGGCGATCCTCAAGGTGCCCGAGCCGCTGATCCTGCGGGAGGGGGCCCGGGTGATGAGCCTGGCCGATGGGCGCAGCAAGATGAGCAAGAGCGATCCCCATGAGGGATCGCGCATCACCCTGCTCGATCCGCCGGAGCTGATCGCCCGCAAGATCAAGCGCGCCAAGACCGATCCGGTGATCGGCCTGGAGTTCGGCAACCCGGAGCGCCCCGAGGCCGACAACCTGCTGAGCCTCTATGCCCTGCTGAGCGGCCGGGGCCGCGAGCAGGCCGCCGAGGAGTGCGCGGCGATGGGCTGGGGGCAGTTCAAGCCGCTGCTGGCTGAGGTGGTGATCGAGGCGCTGCGGCCGATCCAGGAGCGCTACGCCACCTGGCGCGCCGATCCGGCCGCCCTGGAGGAGGTGCTGGGGCAGGGGCGGCGGCGGGCCGAGGCCGTGGCGGCCCAGACCCTGGCCCGGGTGCGGGACGCCCTGGGCTTTCTGCCGCCCCGCTGAGGGGGCCCGGGGATGGCCCAGCCTTCTGAACGTTGCCCTGGCCATTGATCAGTGGCGCTGATCTGTTGCGGTCGTCTCAGTCGCAACTCCCACCGCGACCCTGAACCGCGGCCCGCCGGCGGGAGTCCCGCTCTGATGAGGGTTTGCACACGTTCTGATCCCCAACGCCTCGCCGCACAGCACAGACGGCCGGGATTGTCCAGGGCGGCTGCCGGGGGGGTGGTGCCCGGTGCGGGCCGTTGAGCAAGGTCCTCGCCAGTCACCCCGGTTCCTTCTGCCTTTGCTTCGCCCCCTGCGCCCCCTCCTCCACCGGCTTGAGCCCGGTCGCGGCCTAACCCTGCCGCTGGCCCCACCCTCCCTGGCGGCCCTGCTGCTGCTCCTGCCGCTGGCGGTCGCCCCACCCCGCCAGGGCGTCACCAGCGCCGCGCTGGCCTCGCTGCCGTCGGCATCCCTGCCGGAGCTGCGGCTGGAGGCCCAGCCCGGGGCCTATCGGCTCTCCCCGGAGCGCCGGGCCCTGCTGAACACGATTCGCTACGCGGAGGGCACCTGGCTGGGCGGCAGTGGCGAGGGCTATCGGGTGCTCTACGGCGGCGGTCGCTTCGCGGATTTCGCCCGCCACCCGGAGGTGGAGGTGCGGCGCCGCTATGTGAGCGCGGCGGCCGGGGCCTATCAGTTTCTGCCCCAGACCTGGCGGGCGGCCGCCCGCGAGCTGGGCCTGCCGGATTTCGGCCCGGCCAGCCAGGACCAGGCGGCCCTGCATCTGGTGGAGAGGCGCGGCGCCCTGG
>JBEIHT010000140.1:0-5033 GCA_040381155.1 Aphanothece sp. | reverse complement strand
CCCCCTCAAACCCGACTCAAAAAATAAGGAATCATCACCGCATTCAGCAGATCGATAAAAAATGCCGACACCAGCGGTAACACAATGAACGCCTTGGTGGAAGGGCCGAATTTCTGTGTCACCGCCGTCATGTTTGCCATGGCGGTGGGGGTGGAGCCGAGGGTGAAGCCGCTGAAGCCGGCGGCGATCACGGCGGCGTCGTAGCTGCGGCCCAGCAGCGGGAACACCAGGAACAGGTTGATCAGCAGCGCCAGCAGGAACTGGGCCAGCAGGATCAGCAGCAGCGGGCCCGCCAGGTCCACCAGCGTCCAGAACTGGATCGTCATCAACGACATCGCCAGGAATGTGCCCAGCGCGATCTCGGCGATCAGGTCGATCGCTGCGCTGCGGGCCGGCCAGCCGAACGGCAGCCACGCACCCAGCTGCGGCAGCAGGTTGCTCAGCAGGATGCCGACAATCAGACACGGCACAAACAACGGCAAAAACAAGCCCAGATCGCGAATCAATTCCTGCAGGATCGTGCCCAGAATGATGCAGACATTGATCGCCAGCACCGCCCCCAGGAAGTCGTGGGAACGGATCAGGGCGTCGGGGCGGCCCTGGGCGGTGTCGGCGGCAGCGGCGGCGTTGGCAGTGGCCTGCTCGGGATCACCGGCCCCGGCGCCGGTACCCGGCACCTTCAGCCGGTGGCGGCGGATCAGGAAGCGGGCGATCGGGCCGCCGCTGGCGCTCGCCAGGATCAAGCCAAACGTGGCCGCCGCGATGCCGATCTCCAGCGCATTCGCCACCCCGTGCTCCTTCGCGAACTGTGGCGCCCAGGCGATCGTGGTGCCATGGCCGCCGATCAACGACACCGTGCCCACCAGCAACCCCGACGCCGGCGGCAATCCACTCCAGCGGGCCAGCGTGACCCCCAGCGCGTTCTGGGCCAGCATCAGCACCACGGTGAGCGTCAGCAGCACCAGCAACGACCGGCCGCCACGGCGCAGATCGGCAAAGCTCGCATTCATGCCCACTGTGGTGAAGAACACCACCAGCAGCACATCGCGGGCGCGCAGGCTGAAGTTGATCTCCACCCCAAACGCGACATGCAGCAGGGCGATCAGCACCGCCACCAGCAGCCCGCCGCTCACCGGTTCCGGAATCGTGAACTCCCGCAGCAGCCGCAGCCGCTGGTTCAGCGCCTTGCCCACAAACAACACCCGGATTCCCAGCGTCACCGTGAGAAACGACTGCACCTGAAGCTGGCCATCGATCAGGTTCATGCCAGTGGCGCCAGATAAAATTCAACCATTGGTCTGGAGCCTACCGCCCGCCCTCGCTGGCGCGGAACGCCGCCACCGCCGTGGGCAGGGTGGGGAAGAAGCTCTCCTCCCCGATCGCTTCCACCAGCCCCGCCCGCCGCAGCTGCTGGTACAGATCCTGCTTCACCCGCGCCAACGCCAGCCGGATGCCACGCTGCTGCAACGTTTTCTGCAGCTCCAGCAACACATCGGCAGCCGTGATGTCGATCTCCACAATCGCCTCCGCATTCAACACAAACCAGCGCACCTCACTTGCCTCCGCCTCCAGCGCCGCCAGCGCCCGGCTGCGGAAGTGTTCCGCATTCGCGAAGCACAGCGGTGCGTCATAGCGATAGATCAATAGCCCCGGGATTGTGGTGGCGCCCTCCCAGTCGCTCACGTCATGCAAGCCCGCCAGACTTGGCACCTGGCCCATCACCGCATCGTTCGGACGCATCAGCCGCGCGAACAGATCCAGCACCGACAACGCCACCGCCAGCGCCACGCCCGTGAGGATGTCGGTGAACAGCACCCCCGCCAAGGTGAGCAACGCCAGCCGGAATTCGCTGCGCTTGAAGCGCCGCATCCGCTGAAATTCAGCCACATCGATCAACCGCAGCGCCGCGTAGATCACCACCGCCGCCAGCGCCGCCCGCGGAAACATCGCCAGCAACGGCCGCAGCCACCACAACGCCAGCAGCAGCACCGCCAGGGCCACCAACGAAAAGCGCTGCGAGCAACTGCCCAGCGCCGCCCCCAGGGCCGTGCGGCTGCCGCTGCTGCTCACCGGAAACCCCTGCAGCAGCCCGCTGCCCACATTCACCGCCCCCAGGGCCAGCAGTTCCCGCTGCGCCTCAATCCGATAGCCGCCCCGCGCCGCGAAGGCCCGGGCGGTGAGCACGTTGTCGGAAAAGCCCACCAGGGCGATGCCCAGCGCCGCGCTCACCAGGGCTTTCCAGGTGTCCGGCGCCATCGCCGCCGGGCGGGGCAGGCCCAGCTGGGGCAGGCCCGCCGGGATCGCGCCAAGCACCGCCACACCCCGCTGCTCCAGATCGCCCAACGCCACCACCGCCACCGCCAGCAGCATCGCCAGCAACGGGCCCGGTGCCCGGGGGAAGCGCCACTGCAGCAGCAGCAGAAACGCCAGCACCCCCAGCCCTAACAGCAACGTGGGCCCGTGAATCGCGCCGCCGCCGCCGGCCAGGGTGCTGAGCTGGCCGCGGATCATCAGCAGCGCCACCCCCGCCAGATAGCCCACCAGCACCGGCCGCGACAGCAGCTCCGCCAGAAACCCCAGCCGGCAGGCCGCCGCCCCGTAGCACAGCCCCCCCACCAGCACCGCCAGCACACTGGCCAGCTGCCCATAAACCAGGCCATCGCCCGCCGCCAGCGGCGCGATCGCCGCCGCCGTCATCACCGCCGTGGTGGATTCCGGCCCCACCGACAGCTGGGGCGATGACCCCAGCAGCGCATAGAGCAGCAGGCAGGGCAGCATCGCCCACAACCCCCGCACCGGATCCACCCCCGCCAGCTCGCCATAGGCCAGGCACTGCGGCACCAGGTAGGCCGCCACCGTGAGCCCGGCCAGCAGGTCGCCCCGCAGCCCCTCGCGGCGCCAGGGGATCAGGTGATCACCGTGGGCCGCTCCATGCCCGTGCGCGCGCGGATCTCCGCCAGCGCATCGATCGCGGAGATCATCTCGGCCAGGGCCGCCTGCGGGTCCTGATGCAGATCACCGCCGCTGGCCACATAGCTCTCCAGATACACCCGCAGCGTGGCCCCCTGGGTGCCCGTGCCCGAGAGGCGCAGCACCACCCGGCTGCCGTCCTCCAGCAGCACCCGCAGGCCCTGGCCGCCGCTCACCGAGCCATCCACCGGGTCGCTGTAGCTGAAGTCGTCGGCGGCGGCGATCGTGCGGCCCGCGAAGCGCTGGCCCGCCAGGGACGGCAGCATCTCCTTCACCCGCCCGTACAACCCATGGGCGGCCTCGCTGGCGATCGCTTCGTAATCGTGGCGCGAGTAATAGTGGCGGCCGAAGCGGGCCCAGTGGCCCTCCATCACCGCCGCCACCGGCTCACCGCGCACCGCCAGGATCTGCAGCCAGAACAGCACCGCCCAGAGGCCATCCTTCTCGCGGATGTGGTTGCTGCCGGTGCCGAAGCTCTCCTCCCCACACAGCGTGATGCGGCCGGCATCGAGCAGATTGCCGAAGAACTTCCAGCCCGTGGGCGTTTCGAAGCACGCAATCCCCAGCTCCTTGGCCACCACATCGGCGGCGGCGCTGGTGGGCATCGAGCGGGCCACACCCGCCAGGCCATCGGCATAGCCCGGCGCCAGGGTGGCGTTGGCGGTGAGCACCGCCAGGCTGTCGCTCGGGTTCACGAAGCAGCGCCGGCCCAGGATCATGTTGCGGTCGCCGTCGCCGTCACAGGCGGCGCCGAAATCAAAGGCATCGCCCTCCAGCAGCAGGGCCGCCAGGTCGTGGGCGTAGGTGAGGTTCGGGTCGGGGTGGCCGCCGCCGAAATCTTCGAGCGGGATGCCGTTGCGCACCGTGCCCGCCGGCGCGCCCAGCAGCTGCTCGAAGATGCGGCTCGCATAGGGACCCGTCACGGCGTGCATGGCATCGAAGGCCAGGCGGAAGTTGCCGCGCAGCAGGGCGCCGATGCGGTCGAAATCGAACAGCTGCTGCATCAGCGCCACGTAGTCGTCCACCCCGTCGATCACCTCCAGGCTCATCGCCCCCAGCCGGTGCTCACCCGGGACGTCGAGGGCGGGGGGGACGTCGTCGACGATGCGGTAGCTCTCGAGGCTGAGGGTCACCTCGTAAATGGCGTCGGTGATCGATTCCGGCGCCGGGCCGCCGTTGGCGCCGTTCACCTTCACGCCGAAATCGCCCTCCGGGCCGCCCGGGTTGTGGCTGGCCGAGAGGATGATCCCCGCCGCGGCCCCGTGGCGGCGGATCAGGTTCGAGGCCGCCGGCGTGGAGAGGATGCCGCCGGTGGTGGTGATCAGCCGGGCCACGCCATGGGCCGCCGCCATCCGGGCGATCACGCCGATCGCGTCGCTGTTGCCGAAGCGCCCATCGCCCCCCACCACCAGGGTGCCGCCCTCGATGCCCGGCACCACCCGCAGGGAGGCCTCCACGAAGCTCTCCAGGTAGTGGGGGGTCTGGAACTGGCGGCTGCTCTTGCGCAGCCCGGAGGTGCCGGGCTTCTGGTCGGTGAAGGGCTGGGCCAGGGGAACGCTGCGGCTCATCGGCTCGGCCCGTCGCCGGGCTGCGGGGCGCACCCACGCTAAACCCAGGGCTTTGGGGGCTCAGTAGCGTGGGGGGATGAACCATGTCGCGCTTCTGCGGCTCGCCCGGCGGCCGCGTTCTTGCCAACCCTCCCATCCCTTACGGCGGCGGGCCTGGCGGCTGGAGGTGGCCGCCCTTGGTGGTTCCGCCCTAGGCGGCGGGGCGCTGGTGCTGGCCCTCTCCGGCGCCGCGGTGCTGGCGGCGCCGCCGGCCTGCGCCGCCACCCTCCCCTATCCCGAGGCGATGGAGCGCAGCGGCATCGCCGCCCGGGCGGTGCTGGCCCGCGCGGGACGCGAATCCTGCCTGCGCGGCAAGCTCACCAACGCCCTGCTGGGCCTCTCCAGCAGCTGCGAGAAGGAGGCCCGCCGCAATGCCCTCTGCAGCCTGGCCGACCGGGCCGTGGTGGTCACCCCGATGACCCTGGCCTTCATGGACGACACCTCCCGCGAGCTGCT
>JBEIHT010000139.1:0-5115 GCA_040381155.1 Aphanothece sp. | reverse complement strand
TCGGCATGACGCATCCCTGTGCTGAGCCATGGCAGAAAGAGCGGCTCATACCAGCGCTCATTGGTCTCCAGGTCGCTCAGCACTGCCTGGCTTTCACACGCGCTCAGAACATCGCTCTGCAGCGACCGCCGCTGCCACTTCCACCCCGCTGGTTGGCCCGCATCCAGCCAAACCCCAGGTCGCTCAAGATCATCCGCATCACGATCCATCGACAGCCAATCCAAAATTTCAAATCCTGGCTTGCTGACCCGCGCCAGCAGGGGGGCCCGCCGCGCTGGAAGGCCTGAATGGAAGGCCTGGTAAGAAGGAAAGACCAAAAACTGTAAACTCCGATCTTTCCCCGATCCTCGTCTGGCGATCCCGGCCCCCTCGTGTCCCAGCCTGCTGATCCTTCAGACAACCTCCTCCCCGCTGACGCCTCCGCTGTTGACGCCTTAATCGCCCGCGGCGAACTGGATGGGGCTGAAGCGCTCTGTCGCGCCCGGATCGCCGCAGGGCTCGCCCACGCCTCCACCCATCGGCAGCTGGCCATCATCTGCGGCCAGAGCGGCCGCTGGCCGGAGCTGCGGGAGCACAGCCTGCGGGCCCTCGCCCTCGATCCGGAGGATCCCCGGGCCCACAACCTCCTGGGCCTCGCCCACCGACAGGCGGGCGAGGCCCAGGAGGCCATCGCCTGTTTCGGCCGGGCCCTGGCGATCCGACCCGCCTACCCCGGAGCGCTCAATCATCTGGGCATCACCCTGCAGGAGCTGGGGGATCAGCCCGGAGCGATCGACGCCTATCGCCGCGCCATCGCCGCCCAGCCCGACTTCGCGGAAGCCCACAGCAACCTCGGTCACTGCCTGGCGCTGGCGGGGCAGAGCGAAGCCGCCCGCCGCAGCCTGGAGCGGGCCCTGAGCCTGCGGCCGGAGCTGGCGGATGCCCACAACAACCTGGGCCACCTGCTGCTGGCGGAGGGGGAGCTGGACGATGCGATCGCCGCCTTCTCCCGGGCGATCAACCTGCAGAGCGACCATGTGGAGGCCCACGTCAACCGGGCCCAGGCCCTGCTGCTTGCGGGGGATTACCGCCAGGGCTGGGTGGACTACGAATGGCGGCTGGCGGCCAGAAGGCCGGTGCTCGCCCATCCCCCACCGGACTCCGCCCGCTGGCAGGGGGGAGCGCTGGCGGAGGGGGAACGGCTGCTGCTGCTGGCCGAGCAGGGGCTGGGGAACACCCTGCAGTTCGCGCGCTACGTGCCCCTGCTGCGCCAGCGGGGCATCGCCACCCGCCTCTGCGCCCCGCAGGCGCTGCATGGCCTGCTCCAGGCCAGCGACCTCGAGAGCCAGCCCCTCCGTCCGGAGGATGGGCAGCTCCAGGGGCCAGGTCCCTGGCTGCCGCTGCTCTCCCTGCCGGGGCTGCTGGGGGTGAGCGCCGACCAGCCCCTCGCGCGCGACCCCTATCTGCGGCCCACCCCCGAGCGGGTCGAGCACTGGCGCCGCCAGCTGGCGGCGGAACCCCGTCCGCTGATCGGACTGGGCTGGCAGGGCAATCCCCAGGCGGAGGCCGGAACCCACCAGGGCCGCTCCCTGCCCCTGGAAACCCTGGCCCCCCTGGCCGCGGTCACGGGGGGAACCTTCCTGTCGCTGCAGAAGGGGGCGGGGTCCGAGCAACTGCAGCACTGCTCCTTCCGTCAGCGCTTCGCGCGCTGCCAGGACGCGGTGGACGCCAGCTGGGACTTTCTCGACAGCGCCGCCCTGGTGGCCTGCTGCGACCTGGTGATCAGCTCCGACTCCGCCCTGGCCCATCTGGCCGGAGGCCTGGGCCAGCCCACCTGGCTGCTGCTCAAGCGCAGTCCCGACTGGCGCTGGGGTCTGGCGGGTGAAGACAGCATCTGGTATCCCTCCCTGCGTCTCTTCCGGCAGCGCCAGCCCGGCGACTGGGGCGAGGTGATCCAGCGGCTGGCCGCTGCCCTGGCGGGCCAGGCTCTGGCCCCGATCCTGGTGCCCGTCTCCCTCGGGGAGCTGGTCGACAAGATCACGATCCTGCGGATCAAGGAGGAGCGGCTGGCGGGCGACGCCCTGGCCAACGTGCGCCAGGAACTCGCCGCCCTGCGCCGCAGCCTCGACGACCTGAGGCTGGCGATCGACCCGGAGCTGGTGGACGCCCTGCGGCAGACGAATGAGCGGCTGTGGCGGATCGAGGACGACATCCGCGAGCAGGAACGGCGCCAGGATTTCGGGGAACGCTTTGTGGAGCTCGCCCGCTCGGTGTACCAGGAGAACGACCGGCGCTCAGCCCTGAAGCGGCGGATCAACACCACCTACGGCTCGGCGCTGATCGAGGAGAAGAGCTATGCCGCCTACTGACCTGCCAGCCGCGGCCGGGGATGGCGATCCCAACACCCCGGTGATCGACGAGCTGATCGAGCGGGGGGATCTGGAGGAGGCGGAGCGTCTGTGCCGCCAGCGGATCGCCTGCGGCTCCAGGGATGCATCCCTCCACACCAGCCTGGCCGGCCTCTGCGGCCGTGGCGGCCGCTGGGCGGAGCTGCGGGAGCAGGTGGGCCTGGCCCTCGCCCTCGATCCGGAGGATCCCCGGGCCCACAACCTCCTCGGCGTGGCCCAGCGGCAGGCGGGGGATCTGGACGGCGCCATCGCCAGCTACCGGCGGGCGCTCGCCAGCAGACCGGCCTATGCGGGGGCCCACAACAACCTGGCGATCGCCCTGCAGGAGCGGGGTGATCTGGAGGAGGCGACCCACCACTACCGCCGGTCCATCGCCCTGAATCCCAACCAGGCCAGCGCCCACACGAACCTGGGCATGCTGCTGCTGATTCAGGGACAGTTCGCCCAGGGCTGGGCGGAATACGACTGGCGCCACGCCATGCCGGAGGCCGGCTGGGGGCTGCACGTGCGGCCCCGCACGCCGCCGTGGGATGGCCGCCGGCCGCTGGCGCCTGGGGAAACCCTGCTGCTGATCTGCGAGCAGGGGCTCGGCGACAGCCTCCAGTTCATGCGCTATGCCCTGCCGCTGCGCCAGCGGGGGGTGGCGGTGCGGCTCTGCGCCCAGGAACCGCTGCACGGGCTGATCCGCGCCGCCGGCCTCGACCCGGCCCCGATCGCGCCGGCCGCGGTGGATCCCGAGGGCGCGGATCCCTGGCTGCCGCTCCTCTCCCTGCCCGGGGTGCTCGGGGTCAGCGCCGAGAACCCTCTGCTGAACAAGCCTTACCTGCAGCCCACGCCGGAGCGGCTGGAGCACTGGCGCCAGCGACTGGCGGGCGAAGCCAGGCCCCTGATCGCCATCGCCTGGCAGGGCAATCCGCTGCCGGAGCGCACGACGCTGCGGGGACGCTCCCTGCCCCTGGAGACCTTCGCGCCGCTGGCGGAGCGCACGGGCGCCCGCCTGATCTCCCTTCAGAAGGGCTTCGGCTCGGAGCAACTGGCGGGGTGCCCGTTCCAGGATCGCTTCGTGGCCTGCCAGCCGGAGGTGGACGCCAGCTGGGACTTCCTCGACGCCGCCGCCATCCTGGCCTGCTGCGACCTGGTGATCAGCTCCGACACGGCCCTGGCCCATCTGGCGGGGGGCCTGGGGCGGCCCACCTGGCTGCTGCTGCGGGACATCCCCGACTGGCGCTGGGGGCTGACGGGCGAGGGCAGCTTCTGGTACCCCTCCCTGCGCCTGTTCCGGCAGCGGCGGCCGGGGGACTGGGGCGAGGTGCTGGAGCGGGTGGCGGAGGAGCTGGCGGCCCTGCAGGCGATCCAGACCCTGCTGGCCCCGGCCTGAACCGTGGCGGGGGGCTGCAGGGAGCAGCAGGCAGGCCCAACTCCCGCCAGACTGCAGGGACGACGATCCCCAGTCATGGAACCGGCCAGCTTCAATCTCGGCACCGTGCTGCTGGTGGGCAGCGGCCTGTTCTGCCTCGCCACCCTCTACTTCGGCACCAAGGGCGGCTACTACGACAGCGACGACTACGACGGCAACGGCACCGCCCACTGAGGCCCCGGCCGTCGTTTCCCCCCGCCGTGAGCGCCATGACCCTTCCGCCCGCCGAGGAGATCCGCCTGCAGCTGCGCAGCTGGCCGGAGGTGGAGGCCTACCTGGAGCGCTGCCGGGGCGTGATCGTGCCCCTCGGCTCCACCGAACAGCACGGCCCCACCGGCGCCATCGGCACCGATGCCCTCACCGCCGAAGCGGTGGCCCTGGAGGTGGGCCGCCGCACCGGCGTGCTGGTCACCCCCGCCCAGTCGTTCGGGATGGCGGAACACCACCTGGGCTTCCCGGGCACGGTGAGCCTGCAGCCCTCCACCCTGCTGGCGGTGCTGCACGACGTGGTGCTCTCCCTGGCGCGCCACGGCTTTGAGCGCATTTATGTGATCAATGGCCACGGCGGCAACATCGCCACCGCCCGGGCCGCCTTCGCCGAGGCCTACGGCAGCGCCGCCGCCCGGGGGCTGCCGGGGGCGGGCCGGCTGCGCTGCCAGCTGGCCAACTGGTTCATGGCCGGACCGGTGATGCAGGAGGCCCGCAGCCTCTACGGCGAGCGGGAGGGGCACCACGCAACCCCCAGCGAGATTGCCCTCACCCTGCACCTGGAGCCCAGCCTGCAGGCCAAGCTGCGGCCGCTGGAGGATCCCGCCCCGGCCGGGCCGATCCACGGCCCGGAGGATTTCCGCCGCCGCCATCCCGACGGCCGCATGGGCTCCCATCCCCACCTGGCCCAGGCGGAGCACGGCGAGCGCTTCCTCGACCTGGCCGCCGATGCCCTGGCGGCCGACCTGGAGCGCTTCCTGGCCGACGACCCCGACCGCTAGGTTCAGGGTCGATCTGCCTTTGGGGCGATGAGCAGGATCACGGCCGACGACGTCCGCAAGGTGGCACAACTGGCGCGACTTGAGCTGCCGGAGGAGAAGATCGCCACCTACACCGGCCAGCTGGAGCGCATCCTCGATTACGTCGCCCACCTGGAAGCGGTGGACACCGAGGGGGTTCCCCCCACCACCCGGGCGGTGGAGGTGGTGAATGTGAGCCGCGAGGATGCTGTGCTACCCACACCGGTGCGGGAAGAGCTGTTGGGCCTGGCCCCACAGCGGGAGGGTGATTTCTTTCGCGTGCCCCAGATCCTCGGCGACTGAG
>JBEIHT010000138.1:0-5141 GCA_040381155.1 Aphanothece sp. | reverse complement strand
GTACCCGGAAGATTTCTCGCCTTCCCTCCTTGCCAGGGATCAGGAGACCACGGCCCGCCAGCTTCTGCAGATCGCTGCGGGCGGTCTGATGGCTCACCCCATGGCTGTTCTGGTGGGAGAGCACCGAATAGCGGAAGCCGGCATGGCGCAGGGCGTGGCGCAGCAGGGCGAGCTGGCGATGGTTGAGCCCGTCGATTCCTTCCAGGCGCTGCTGCAGGGCAGCCCCCTCGCCGGCCTTGCGCTCCAGGTAGGCATGCAGGCCGGCGATCGCCTGCTGAATCACCTTCACCTGGGCCAGCAGAAAGTAAGTGAGGTCGTTGTCGTCGCTCTCACTGAGCAGAAACGAGCGCTCGTACTGGCCCCGGGCCCTGTTGATCACCGAGGAGATCGAGATGAACTCGAACAACCCGTAGCCCTGGTGCAGCATTGCCCAGTAGAAGAGCGCCCGTGCCGTGCGGCCGTTGCCATCACAGAACGGGTGGTCGTAGGCCAGCCAGAAGTGCAGGGCGATCGCCCGCACCACCGGGTGGAGGAACACCGTGGGGGTCTCGCTGTTGGCAAAACGGCAGAGCTCCTCCAGCCGCCCGGGTAGTTCGTCAGCTGGTGGCGGCACATGGAACACGGTGCCGTAGGCGTCATCCACCACCACGTCCTGGCCGGGGCGGCGCAAGCGGCCGGCATCCGCCGGATCGTCAAGCGTGTCCTCGCTCACCAGCCGGTGCAGATCCAGCACCAGCTGGGGCGTCAGAGGCTGATCCCGCAGCTCCCGGATGCGTTGCATCGTCAGGAAGTTGTTGAGGATCATCCGCTCGGAGCGATCCCGGGGCGGCCGGCGGCTGCGGATCATCGCCTTGGCCACATCCCGCGTCGTGGCGGCGCCCTCCATCTGGGAGGAGCTGATCGCCTCCTCCATCAGCGAACTCAGCCGATGCCGATCCCGCGTGGAGCGGCTGGTGACGGCCTCAGGGCCCACCACGCCGGCGCCGGCCGTCCTGTCGATGTCATGCAGGCCCTGAAGCAGCAGCGGCGGCTGTGAACACCAGAAGGGCTGGCCGTCGCAGGCCAGCAGCGGCAGGGGGGTGCGTCGACGGGAGAGCTTCTCCGCCAGCCACCATTGCTCATGGCTCAGTCCCTGGGGCGGGGGCCGATGGCGCAGCTCATCCCAGTGCAGGTACCGATCCTCTGTCGCCTCCGTGGCCAGGCGGGAGAGCAGCGGCAGCACCGGCTCCAGGCCACCGCAGCGCTCCAACAGCTCCGGAAGGGAGGGGGGCTTGCGGGGCAACCGGGCAGGCAAGAATCAACCATCTTCAAATTAGAGTCAAATTATAAGCTGGCTGGAAGAAGTGGCGTCCCCGGTACGCCAGCTGCTGCGCCTGCAGGGTCACATCGGCTCGCTGGGGGTGGTGCTCCGCGGGACCTCCCCGTCAGCGGCAAGGGGGGCCGCCAACCAGCTGCCATCAATGTTGTACGAAACGTTTGACAGAATTGGCCATGGTGCTCGGCGTGCGGGCGGAGCTGGAGCTGGAGCAGCAGCTCGATCAGCTGGCACGGCAACTGGGCAAAAGTCGCAGTGCCTGCATTCGCGAGGCCATCCGTCCATACCTGATCCGCCACGGCGATGGCGAGGCCGCGAGATGGCAATCGCAGCTTCTGGCTCGGCTGGAGCCGCCGCATTGGAGTGAGCACGTGCCCGATTGGAGCGACTGGACCGCATGACGCCAGCCGCTCTGCGCCGCGGCATGGTGGTGACCGTGGCCAGTCCGGGCGCCGACTCCGGCAAACCACGACCGGCGGTGGTGGTGCAGGCGGTTCGCTGGCTTCAGGCCCATTCCAGCGTGACCCTCTGCCCCCTCACCAGCACCCTCCGGGAGGCTCCACTGCTGCCGATCCAGGCCGTGGGAGAGGTGGTCGGGCAGCTGGAGCCCGATCGGCTGCTGGACCTGGATCTGGCCCTGTGCGGATGGCTGGAGCTGCCGTGATGGCGGAAGCCGCGGCCCGGGGCACCATGGAACCGCACACCGCCGCGTCCCCCCATGTCCAAGCCGCTGGCGGTCAGCCTGATCGGCTACGCCGCCGCCACCCTCACCACCCTCAGCTTCTTCCCCCAGGCGATCAAAACCGTGCGCAGCGGCGACACCCGCGGCATCTCCCTGCCCATGTACCTGCTGTTCACCACCGGCATCTGCCTCTGGGGCGTCTATGGGCTGATCACCCGCGATGGGCCGCTGATCGTGGCCAATGCCATCACCCTCGTGCCCGCGGCGGTGGTGCTGGAGCGCAAGCTGCGGGCCGGGCGCCCCAGTGCCGGCATCCGCCTCTGGAGGGGCTGGTGAGGGAGGCGCTGCTGGTGGCCCTCGGCGCCGTGCCCGGGGCCTGGTTGCGCTTTCGCCTCGTCAACCACCTCGAACCGCTGCTGCCCCGCCGCCACTGGGGCACCTTCGCCGTCAACCTGATCGCCTGCTTCGCCCTCGGCCTGCTCTCCGCCCTGCAAACCCGCGGCAACCCCGAGTCCGCTCGCCTGATGCTGCTGCTGAGCACAGGCTTCCTGGGCAGCTTCAGCACCTTCTCCACCTTCATCGCCGAATGCGCCCAGAGCCTCGGGCGTGGCGAATGGGTCACGGCGTCGAGCCTGCTGCTGGCCTCCCTGGCGGGGGGGCTGCTGGCTTTCCTCACCGGTCGCTTCCTGGCGGGTTGACCCATGGGGCCCCGCCGCCGCGAGCTGCTCGACCTCTCCCTGGTGGCGGCTGGCGCCATCCCCGGCGCCCTGCTGCGCTGGCAGCTGCCCAACCTCCTGCTGGCCAACCTGCTCGGCTGCCTGCTGCTCGGCCTGCTGGTCGGCGGGCCCGGCCCCCGGCCCCGGCTGATGCTCTGGGGCGGCATCGGCTTCTGCGGCTCGCTCACCAGCTTCAGCTCCTGGATGCTGCAACTCGCCGCCCTGCCCCTTGCTTCGGCGGCCTTCTGGCGGGCCTTGCTGGTGCCGGTGCTCGGCGGCTTTGCGTCCTTCTTCGCCGGCGCGGCGCTGACCGGCGGCTTGGCGAGGGCGATCGGCCTGGGCAACGGCAGCCGCCTCAGGCGCTGAACGCCTTGCGGGCCGGAATCGGATAGGGAATGCGGCGGTGCCGCATGCGCCGCCACACCCGCACGAACGCCCGGATCACCAGCTCCAGTTCGCCGCGGCTGATGCCGCTGTTCTCCAGTTGGCCATCCTCCTGGCGCGCCTCCACGATGCGGTGCACCATCGCCCGCGCCTGCTCCTCGCTCGTATCCGGCGGTAGCGAGCGCAGGGCCGCCTCACAGCCATCGGCCAGCATCAGAATCGCCGTTTCCCGGCTGCGGGGGATCGGGCCCCGGTAGCGAAAGCTCTCCTCCGCCACCGCAGGATCGCGTTCGCGGGCCTGGTGGAAGAAATAGCCCATCTTCAGCCGGCCCTGGTGCTCCGGGATGAAATCCGCCAGCGGCCGGGGCAGCCGATAGCGGCGCGCCAGCTTCAGACCCTCATCCACATGGGCCTGCAGGATGCGGGCGCTGGCGAAGGGATCATCCAGCTCCTCGTGCGGATTGGCGCCGCTCTCCTGGTTCTCGATGAACCACTGCGGGCCATGCAATTTGCCCACGTCGTGGTACAGCGCCCCGGTGCGGATCAGGTCCACATCCGCATGGATCGCCCGCGCCCCCTCCTCCGCCAGGCTGGCGATCATCAAGGTGTGCTCAAACGTGCCCGGCGCTTCGGTGGAGAGCCGCCGCAGCAGGGGACGCTCCAGGTCGGCCAGCTCCATCAGCCGCGAGCGGGTCAGCAGCCCGAAGAAGCTCTCCACCAGCGGCGCCAGCAGCAGGCCCCCCAGCAGCAGGGCCATCATCAGCAGCGCCTCGCTCAGCAGTTCACCCCCCGCCGGCACCACCGCCAGCGGGTTGCCGCTCCCCCAGGCCCAGAGCTGCAGCACCAGTGCCTTCAGGAGAATCGCCCCCAGGGGCAGCAGCACGGCCAGCTGCAACAGCTGGGCCCGGTTGCGCTGGCGGCCCGCCAGCACCGCCGCCACCACCGCCACCGCCGCAGCCATCAGCAGGCGCACCTCCAGCAGCGCATCGAGCGGAATCGGCCACAGCAGACTGGCCGCCGCCAGCCAGGCCAGCCCCGCCGGCGTGCCCAGGCCCTGCGCCACCAGCAGCGTGGGGGGCACCAGCAAGGCCAGCGGGCTCACATCCGTGCCCAGCCACAGCTTGCAGCCCTGCACCACCAGCAGCATCGCCAGGGCCAGCAACGCCTGGCGCGGCTCCAGGCTCGCCCGCCAGCGCCGCATCACCAGCAACATCACCCCGCACACCGCCAGCCCTTCGCCGAAGTGCCCCAGCCAGGCCAGCGGCCGCGGCCCGCGGCTCACCCGCTCGAAATGATCCAGCACGTCGAAGGCCTGGGGTGTGATCGTCTCCCCCTGCTGCACGATCAGATCGCCCCGCTCCACCCGGATCGTCGGCACCCCCTGCTTGCGCACCAGCTGCACGATCCGCGTTTCGCTCAGGCCCGGGTCGTTGCGCAGGTTCGTGCGGCCCTCCAGGCTCGCCGCCACCAGCCGCGCCCCCAGCCGCCGGCCGATCGCCGGCTGGCCCGCCAGATGCAGCTCGGCCGCCTCCAGCAAGGTGCTCTCCGCCACGCTCGCCACCACCCCCTGCCCCAGCATCCGCAGCTGGGCATGGCGCACCGCCTGCTCCCACGCCAGCCGCTCCGGGGGCCACAGGCTCGCCAGCCACTGCCGCTCGCCGCCGCTCAGGTTCAACGGATCGATGCGGGCCTTGCCGCTGGAGAGCTGCGCCTGCACCGCCGCCAGCCGCCGGCTTAGGTCGTCCTCCAGCCGCCGGCTGGCCGCCCCATCCACCACCTGCACCTGGCTGCGGATCACCATCCGCCGCCGCCGCTCCTCAAAGGCGCTGGTGTCCCACACGCTGGCATCGCGGGGAGCCACGTAGGTTTCGCGAGCGATCTCCCCCACCCGCACACTCGGCTCCACCAGCCACGGCCAGCTCGAGAGCAGCGCCACCAGCAGGCAGGCCACCAGCACCAGCGCCATGCCGCTCGGGCTCCAGGCCACAATCGCCTGCCGCGGCCGCTCCAGCCGCAGCAGGCGGCGCCACAGCAGCCGCAGCCG
>JBEIHT010000137.1:0-5216 GCA_040381155.1 Aphanothece sp. | reverse complement strand
TGCCATTCCGAAGCGATCTGGCTAACGACGGGGAACAGCCCCGTTTCTGCCGAGCCATGGGCTTCTCGGCGGCGAGGGTCTGCCCTGTCGGGATAGCCGCTGAGCCGCGGCTGACTCCGGCCCTTTGCCGGCACAAGGAGGCCTTGCGCAATTCAATCATCGGCTAGCAAATCTTTATGAAGTTTTACTAGGGAGCTCCGGTGTCCTTGCGATCTGGAGGCAGTAGCTGATTTTGGAACTATGGGGGAGCTTGGCCCGTTTTTTTTCGTGCAATCCTCGGGCCCTCTGCCTACGATCTGAATTGATGTGGCCCGAAGTGGTGCCACCTCCCCCGCCCCGGGGCTTCTATCGCCTCCTCCGCTGCACTACATCCCGCCCCTTCCATGACCACTAAAACTTTTTTCCCCCGTCTTCTCCTCAGCGCTGCCCTCCTCGGGGCCAGCACCTTCGGCCTTGCCGCCGGTGGCGCGAAAGCCACCGTGGTTTGCACCTTCCAGCCCTGCGCTCCTGGCTCCACGGCCACCGTCGGGGACAAGACCTTGACCACAATCCTCGGTCCGACCATTGGTGATGGCGATGTTGAACTGACGAATCCCACCAACACGGCGACAATAAGTGTCCACGCGGTTGAGATTCATTTCCAACCAGAGCTCGCCAGTACCACACCTGGATCATTTCGTTATAAGCTCTCAATTGATCCTGCGAGCACCTGGATTTATAAGGAGGCAGTTCTGAGATGGTTGGATGGTACTGGGGCTGCTACAAGCTCGGTCACCAAGAACATCTACTCAGACAGTGCCTTCACCACTCTCCTTGGATCCACAAGTGCAAATGGGGGCATCATTCCTCTTCCCGCCGCCATCAAGGATATCTGGGTTGAAGATCTTTACACGTCTGGCGGCGCCTTGGATATCATCCGCAATGATTTCGTTCAGGTCCCCGCTCCTCTGCCCCTGCTGGGTGCCGGCACCGCCTTCGGTTTCAGCCGTCGCCTGCGTCGCCGCAGCAAGGCGCGCGTGAGCCTCGGCTGAGCGATGACTGCCCACTGAGGTTGCCCCCCAAGCTCCGAAGCCTCCGCCTGAAGCGGGGGCTTTTTTTCTTAAGATTCCGCGAAATCAGGCGCGGAGGATTGGCTCGCCGGAAGTGGTAGCGATTGCGATCATGCGATCAGGAGAAGAGCTTTGAATCCTGCTCGGACCGTGAAGTTGCTTAACTTGCTTTACCTCATTATTGTCGATCCCGTTTAGATTTACACTGGCTGCTTTCTTCCATTTAAGGATGAATTCACATCCTCTTCTTGTTGTAAGGCAGCTCGCCCATTATCACGTCTCCCTGTTCGCCACCTCCCCATCTATTCCTTCCCTCTCATGACGGCCTCTTTCCTTCCCCGCCTCCTGCTCGGCGCCTCGCTGTTGACTGCCGGCGGCATCGCCCTTTCCGCTGGTGGCGCCAAGGCCATGCTGGTTTGTTCGTTTGACAATCCTTTGACAGCCTGCCCCACGAACATCCCCATCTCCTTGGGCGATAAAAAGCTCACAGTCAAAGCCGGCCCTACGGTTGGCAGCGGCGATGTGGAATTCACCAATCCTCCGATCACTCCGCATGTCTATGCGGTCGACATGGACTTCGCCGGTGAACTAGGCGTGAGTTCGCAAGGAACATTTCGCTACAAGCTGGAAGTCACCGATTCGAGTAAGTCGTTCCATTCGGCCAAGCTCAGTTGGCTCGATGGTACCGGCGCATCCGTGAGCTCGGTCACGAAGAGTATCTTCAATGATTCTGGCTTCTCGGATCTCATCGGATCGACAAGCACCAACGCAGGGACCATCAATCTGTTGGGCAAGACAACCATCTGGGTGGAAGACACCTACACCTCAGGTGGCGCCCTGGACTTCGTCCGCAACGATTACACCCAGGTGCCCGCGCCCCTGCCCCTGCTCGGTGCCGGCGCCGTCTTCGGCGCCGGCCGGCGCCTGCGTCGCCTCAGCGATCGCCTGCCCCGTCGCAACGCAGCCGGCTCCACCCTCGCCTGAAGCCCCCGCGCCCTGTTGCTCGGCCCTCGGCGCACGCCCAGGCGCTTTCGCCCCCGCTCAGCGCGGGGGCTTTGTTCTGTTCTGGCCAGCACCAGCGCATTGCCGCCCAGAATGGCGGCGTCCGGCTTCGGTGGCGTTGCGGCCCCCTCCCCTCGCGATGGTCATCCTCGGCATCGATCCCGGTCTGGCCCGCGTCGGCTACGGCGTGATCGCGGTGGATGCGGCGGGTCAGCGCCTGCTGGATTGCGGCATGATCCGCACCGATCCCGGCCGCAGCGAAGGCGATCGCATGGTGGAGATCGCCACCGATCTGCGCACCCTGATCCGTCGCTGGCGGCCCGAGCTGGCGGCCGTTGAAAAATTCTTCTTTTACCGCTCCAGCACCACCATCGCCGTGGTTCAGGCCCGCGGCGTGGTGATCATGACCCTGGCCCGTTTCGCCATTCCGGTGGTGGAATTCCCGCCGATGCAGATCAAGCTCGCCCTCGCCGGCCACGGCCACGCCGAGAAGGCCGACGTGCTCGCCGCCGTGATGCGCGAACTCGATCTCAGCGATCCCCCCCGTCCCGACGACGCCGCCGACGCCCTGGCGGTGGCCCTCACCGGCTGGTTCCAGCGCTGAGCCCATGGACAGTGCCAACCCCGCCGCCTCCCCCCACCCCAAGGAGGAGCTGCGGCGCCACTTCCGCCGCCGCCGCCGCCAGCATCTGGCGGCCGCCGGCGAGGAGCTCCTGGCGGTGGCCCGCCGCGAGCTGCCGCCGCTCCTGGCCCCGCAGCCGTTTCTGCCGCCGCCGCGGCTCGGCCTTTACTGGCCCCTCGGCGCCGAACCCGGCCTGCGCCCCCTCGCCGCCGAGCTCCAGGCCCAGGCGCCGGATCGCCTGGCCCTGCCGGCGGTGCTGCCCTGGCCCCCCGGCGCCAGCGACCTCCAGCTCCTCTACCTCCCCTGGGATCCGGCCCTTCCGCTCGTGAAGGACGCCTGCGGCATCCCCGCCCCGCCGGCCCCGGGCCCCCTGGCGCCCGCTCAGCTGGCCCTGCTGCTCGTGCCCGCCCTGGCGATCGATCGCGCCGGCATCCGCCTCGGCTCCGGTGGCGGCTGGTACGACCGCCTGCGCGCCGATCCCGCCTGGCGGGCCCTGCCCGCCCTGGCGGTGCTGCCCGCCGCCTGCCTCAGCCCCGATCCCCTGCCCCGCGATCCCTGGGATGTGCCCTTCAGCGGCTGGCTGGATGAAACCGGCCTGCATTTCATTGCAAGCTCGTAACGGCCGCCGCCGCCGCTCCCGCCCGGCGCCGCAATTTGCCAGGATCGCGGGGAGCGTTCTGCCATTCCTTGGATCTGAGCCCCCTGCAGCAGCGGATTGCCTCCCATGCCGCCAGTGCCCAGCGCAGCGACAGCGCCCGGGGCTCCGCCTCCCTCTCGGCTCGCGCCCCGCGCCTCACCGCCGCCGAGCGGGTGCTTGCCGCCGAGCTGGAAGCCCGTGGCGACAGCCACGACGCCCTCTCGATGATGGTGAGTTCCATGGCCCGCATGGTGCAGGCGGGCCGGACGAGCGATAGTCGCTGGAAAGCCTCCTGAACTTCCCCATGTCCCGTTTCCGCCTGCCGGCCTTCACCGCCGCCCTGGGTCTGGCGCTCGCCCCCGCCCTCAGCCCGGCCCCGGCCGGTGCCCACGCGATCGAGTCGAACCTCGAGCATGTCCACCCCCATCCTTCGGGCGGCCTGCAGGCTGGCGTCGCCGCCTCGGCGGAACAGCTGCGGCTCACCGCCAGCTTCTCCACCGGTCAGCCCGTGGTGGCCGCCGCCGTCCGGCTCGCTCCCCCCGATGGTGGCGACGCCATCAACCTGGGCCGCACCGATGCCACCGGCAGCCTCACCTTCACCCTCCCCAGCCAGGCCCGCGCCAATTGGGAGCTGCAGGTGGATGGCGGCCCCGGCCACCGCGACTACCTGGAGCTCCCCGGCGTCACCGCCCAGGCGCGTCCCGCCGGCGGCAGCGCTGAATTCACCCAGACCGCCCGCCACCTCGGCCTGCTTGCCCTGGTCGGCTGCCTCGGCCTGGGGGGCCTGGCCTTCGGCCGCCGCCGCTCCTGAGCCGATGAGCACGGGCAGTCCCGCCCTCGACCGCATCGTCGAGCGTCTTGGTGCCAGCGCCGATCCGAAGCGCCGCTACGAATATGTGCTCTGGCTGGCCAAGAAGCTGCCCCCCCTGCCGGACGACCTCCGCCAGGACGCCTACAAGGTGCGGGGCTGCGTCTCCCAGGTGTATGTGGTCGGCAGCCTGGAGAACGGCCAGCTCCACTGGCAGGGCGATTCCGACGCCCAGATCACCAAGGGGCTGCTCGCCCTGCTGATCGAGGGGATGGAGGGTCTCAGCCCGGACCAGGTGGCGGCCCTCGATCCGGCCTTTCTCTCCGCCACCGGTCTGCAGGCCAGCCTCACCCCCTCGCGGGCCAACGGCTTCCTCAACATCTTCCGCACCATGCAGGCCCAGGCGCGCCAGCTGGCGCATTTCTAGGATCGGCCGATTGCGGCGCAGGGCCCCATGACGATCGGTGTCGGCTTGCTCGGGCTGGGCACGGTGGGGGCAGGCGTGGCGGCGATCCTGGCCAGCCCCCAGGGACGCCACCCCCTGGTGGGCTCCCTGGAGCTGCGCCGGGTGGCCGTGCGCGATCCGGGCCGCTCCCGCGCCGTGGCCCTGCCGCCGGAGCGGCTCACCACCAGCCCCGAGGCCGTGGTCGATGACCCCACGGTGGAGATCGTGGTGGAGGTGATGGGCGGCCTGGAGCCCGCCCGTTCCCTGATCCTGCGGGCGATCGCCGCCGGCAAGCCCGTGGTCACCGCCAACAAGGCCGTGATCGCCCGCCATGGCGAGGAGATCGCCGCCGCCGCCCGCGCCCGTGGGGTGTACGTGCTGATCGAGGCGGCGGTGGGCGGCGGCATCCCGATCATCGAGCCGCTCAAGCAATCCCTCGGCGGCAACCGCATCCAGCGGGTGAGCGGCATCATCAACGGCACCACCAACTACATCCTCAGCCGCATGGCCGATGAGGGTGCCGCCTACGCCGACGTGCTGGCCGACGCCCAGCGCCTCGGCTATGCCGAGGCCGATCCCGCCGCCGATGTGCAGGGCGCCGACGCCGCCGACAAGATCGCCATCCTGGCGGGCCTGGCCTACGGCGGTCCGGT
>JBEIHT010000136.1:0-5308 GCA_040381155.1 Aphanothece sp. | reverse complement strand
CCGATCCAGGGATTGCCGGAATGGGTTACGAGCTACGAATAATTCAAGCGCCGCTTTGGCTACAGTGAGGATATGCGGCTGGGCACCAGCCTCACGCTCAATAACCTGGCCTACGCCGTGCGACTGTTTTTTGAAAACGGCGGCAACCGGGTCTATGTGAGCCGTCTTTACAGCATGCCCGCGGTGGTGCCCTCCGGGGTGAATGGCGATGGCATCGCCGAGGTGGTGCTCGTGCCGGGCACGGGGGCCAACGATGCCGCCCAGCGGGTCAGCACCGATCGGGTGGCTTTCCGGGCCCGGTTTCCCGGCCGGGCGGGCAACCTGCAGGTGGTGGCGCGGGCGATCCGCAGCGGCAACCTGCTGACGGGCACGAGCCCCTCCAAACGTCTCAACGGGGTGCGCCCGGGGGATGTGGTGGAACTCGTGGCCAGCGGTGAGGGCAAGGACCGCATCGTCACCAACGGTCCGAGCGACCCGGCCGCCATCGAACCCGACAATCTCTACACGGTGTCGGTGAGCACCACGGGCGACTTCGTGCTCACCCGTGCCAGCGGTGGAGCGCCCCTGGTGATCGGCAGCGCCCATGTGCTGCAGAAGATCACGGTCGACATTGAGGTGCGTCCCAATCCCGATGGCAGCACGGGCGAGCGGGGCGAGTTGTTTCAACGCCTCTCGGTGCATCCCGACTCAGAGGAATTCATCGGCCAGGTGCTGCGCCACGAGGATCGCCCGGGGGTGCAACCTCCCGCCGACACCAGCCAGCGGATTTATCTGGCCCGGGGCGCGGGGGCCGCGACCAGGCCCGTGCCGGCCTTTCCCACCGGGTCCGCCGCCTCAGAAGCGGAGAAGGCCGCCTTTGCCCGCAATCTGCTGGTCGCCCTCACCATGGCGACGGGAGCACCGGCCGGAAGCCCGCGCCCTCCCCTCCTGCTGAGCGGCGGCAGCGATGGCCAGGCGGTGGTGGGCGCCGATTTCATCGGCTCGGGTGAAGGCAAGGACGCCAAGGGATTGCAGGCCCTGGCGGAGATCGACGACATCGCCATCGTGGCCGCCCCCGGCAGCGCCGCCCTCAGCGATTCCCAGGAGCGCCAGGCGGTGCGCAATGCCCTGATCAGCCACTGCGAAAACCTGCGCTATCGCTTCGCCATCCTGGCGGGCCCCCGCGATGCCGACGCCAGGATCATCCGGGGCGTGCGCAGCCAGATCGATTCCAAATACGCCGCGCTCTACTACCCCTGGCTGCTGCTGCCGCCGGTGGAGCGCAACGGCCCGCCCCTGGCGCTCTCGCCAGAAGGTGCCATGGCCGGCATCTACGCCCGCAGCGACATCGAGCGGGGTGTGCACAAGGCACCCGCCAATGAAACGGTGCGGGGTGTGCTCGGCTTCAACCGCAATGTGGGCAAGGGTGAGCAGGATGTGCTCAACCCGGAAGGTATCAACTGCCTGCGCTTTTTTGAAGGGCGCGGCTATCGCGTCTGGGGCGCGCGCACCATCTCTTCAGATCCGGAATGGATCTATGTGAATGTGCGGCGGCTCTTCATCTTCCTGGAGCATTCGATCGATCGCAGCACCCAGTGGGCGGTGTTTGAGCCCAACAACGAGCAGCTCTGGCTGAAGATCCGACTGACGATCGAAAGTTTCCTCTACGACATCTGGCGCACCGGCGCCCTGCTGGGCAGCAAACCGGAGGATGCCTACTTCGTGCGCTGCGATCGCAGCACGATGAGCCAGGGGGATCTCGACAACGGTCGCCTGATCTGCCTGATCGGTGTGGCGCCCACCAAGCCGGCGGAATTCGTGATCTTCCGCATCGGCCAGTGGACCGCTGACGCCTCGATCCTCTGAGCCTCTGGCGCATCGGCAGTTTCTCTCCGTCTGATCTCCTGTTTGTTTTGCCGCTTTTCCTGTCATGGCTGTCACCCGCGATGATCCCTACGGTCCCTTCAACTTCCTCGTCACGATCTCACCGGAAAGTGGCGGTGAATTCCGTGGCGGATTCTCTGACTGCTCCGGATTGAACACCGAAATCACCTACGCCGACTACCGGGAAGGCACCGAGCCCTTCAACCGGCCCCGCAAGATCCCGCTGATGTACAAAGCCGGCGATGTCACCCTCAAGCGCGGCTTGATCGCCGCCCTGGATCTGTGGCAATGGGTGAGCCAGGTGCGCAGCGGCAACATGCAGGCCCGCGCCACGGTGGTGATCCAGCTCCGCAGTGAGGACAGCGCCGGCGTGGTGGCCACCTGGACCCTCACCCGCGCTCGCCCTTCGAAATGGACCGGTCCCACCCTGGCCGCCAAGGGCGCCTCCGATGTGGCGATGGAGGAGCTGGTGCTCGTCTGCGAAGACATCGCCTACGAGTAACCGCAGGCCCATGGCGATCACCCTCCCCATTCAGCTCTGGCGCCCCGGGCAGGCTCCCGGCGTCTACGAGGCCCCGCCGCCCCGGGACGGGAGGGCCGTGGCGCGGCTGGATCGGGCCGCCTTCATCGGCCTGGCCGTGCGGGGTCCGCTGCACACCGCGGTGGATGTGGCGGATTGGGAGACGTTCGAACGCCTGTTTGGCGGCGCCGCGCCCGGGCTGCTGCTGCCCCAGGCGGTGCGGCTCTTCTTCGCCCAGGGCGGTCGCCGCTGCCTGGTGGTGCGCAGCCTCCACCATGCCGCCAGCCACACCCGCCCCCTGGGGCTGCCCGGGCTGGAGGTGCTCCCGGCTCTGCCGGCCCTGCCGGGCGGCGAGCCAACGCCACCGCTGGCGGCCCGCAACCCCGGCGCCTGGGCCTCCTCCCTGCGCTTGCGCCTCACCCTGCAACGCCGCCCCACCCCCCTGCGGCGCCTGGCGACGGCCATCCCCACCCTGGCCTGTGGCCCGGGCGGCCTGGCGGTGGGCGACACCCTCAGCCTGGCGCGCCCCCGTGATGGCAGCCGCCCCTCCGATCCCGCCCCGCCACCCCTGCTGACAACGGTGGTGGCGCTCGAGCCGACGCCGCAGAGCGGGGGAGCGAGCGGCGATCCGATCGTCCGTCTCCATCCCGCCCCATCGGCGGAGCTGCTGGCGCCCGAACTCCTGCGGGACGCCCGCCGACTGGAGGTGACCCTGGAGATCTGGTTGGCTGGGCGGCTGGTGGAAGCCTGGCCCCAGGCGGCGCTGCAGCCGGAGCACCCCCGTTTTCTGCCCCGGCTGCTGGGTCGGCGGGCGGCGAGCGAGGCCCTGCGACCAGGGCGCCTCGCCAACGACAACGACAGCGAGTCGCCCGCGGCCGAAGTGGATCGGCTCTGGGGCGGCGCGCGCGAACCCTGGGGCTCGGAGTTGGTGCGGCCCAGCGCGCGGCTGCTGCAGCGCTCCCTCGTGCCCTCCGCCACCCTCCTGGAGCGCGGGGAGGTTTGGGATGTGCCCCTGGGCGATCCCGGCGAGAGCGCCACCGACCGGCAGTGGCGGCAGCGGCCCGACCCGGACGGCACGGAGCTCTTCCGCCGCGACCACTTCTTTGACGCCACACCCCCCGCGCCGGCTACGGATCAGGACGATCGCTGGCTGGCGTTTGCCGATCGGCCCGGACCCCTGGAGAGCGGCGGGGCCCTGGATCGCTGGGATGAGGTTCACCCCCTGGAGCCGGCGGCCCTGATCGTGCTGCCCGATCTGCTCCATCCCTTCTCGCTGGAAGCGCTGCGGCCGCCCGCGGCCCAGCCGCCCCCCAGCCGCTGTTTCGCCAGCCGCTGCGAGCGGCCCAGCCTCGATCCCAGCATCCCTCCGCGGCGCTATCCCGGCCTGGGCTACGACGCCGAGACGCTTCTGGCGGCGCAGCAGCGGCTGGTGCGCGCCTGTGAGCGGCGCCAGCAGGGCGTCGCCCTGCTGGATCTGCCCCTGCGGCAGATGGCGGGTCGCGAGGAACCCCTGCGCGCCGGCGAACGGGCCGTCTGGCTGGCCGGTCTGCGCAGTGATCGCGCTGCCATTTACCTTCCCTGGCTGCGGTTCGAGGCCGACGGCGCGGCGCTGGCGATCGGACCAGCGGCGATCGCAGCGGGCTTGATCGCCGCCTCGGAGCGGGAGCGGGGGGTGTGGCGCGCCCCCGCCAACCGATTGGCCCGTGCTGTCTTCGCCGCCACGGAGAGCGTGGACGGCACGCTGGCCGGGGCCCTGCACGCGGAGCGGGTCAACGCCTTTCGCTCCACCCCGGCGGGCTTCAACCTGCTGGGCTCCCGCACCACCAGCGCTGATCTGGACTGGACCCATCTGACCGTGCGGCGGCTGATCGACTGGCTGAAGCTGCAGATCGCCTCCGAGCTGGCCTGGGCGCCGTTTGAGCCCAACGACCCGGCCCTGTGGGACGCGATGGTCGGCATCGCCCGCCGGCGCCTGCGGCAGGTGTTCGACGCCGGCGGCCTGGCGGGGGCTTCGGAGGAGGACAGTTTCTTCGCCCGTTGCGACGCCAGCACCACCACGCCCCGCGAGCGGGACGCCGGCCAGGCCGTGCTGCTGGTGGGCGTGGCGCCGGCGGTGCCGGCGGAATTCCTCGTGTTTCAACTGCTGCGCCGTGGCGGTGACGACCCCGGCCTGGAGGTGCGCTGATGGACGAGCAGCGCTGGCTGAGCGGCTTCCGCTTCCGGGTGGAACTCGAACCCTCCGACTACGGCGGCGTGGAGCCGCTGCGCCGCGCCAATGGCGCCTTCGCCGAGGTGCAGGGGCTGGAGATCGCCCTGGAGGCCGTCACCTTCCGGGAGGGGGGCTACAACCTGGGGCCGCGTCAGCTGATCGGCAAGGCCACCACCCAGCCCCTCGTGCTCAAGCGCGGCCTTTCCCTTGATACCGGCTTCTGGAGCTGGCTGCAGCGCTGCACCGACGGGCGCTACCCCCTGCCCTACGTGAACGGCACCGTGCGCTGCTTCCCACCGGGGGGCGATCCCCGCGGGGGAGACGGCCCTGAGGGCACCTGGCGGTTTGTGAACGCCATCGCCACCAAAGTCACCTGCGCGCCCTTCAACGCACGCCAAAGCAGTGAGGTGGCGCTGGAGGAGCTCCACCTCGTCCATGAGGGTCTCCAGAGGGTGTTGACATGAGCGGTCCCGTGCTGGCCAAGGCCAAACTGATCCCCTTCGGGGATGCCCCCAACGCCGCCCAGCCCGAGGAGGCCCAGGCCATTCCCTTCGATTTCAACCCCGAAACCCTCACCTTCAAGGTGAGCACCGGCGAGGCCAAAGACCCCGCTCGCCGCGGCCGCCAGCAGACCCAGAACGTGGGCGCGTCCCAGGCCACCCTCAGCTTCGAGTGCCAGTTCGACAGCACCCGGCCCCGGGCCAGCGACGGCGCTG
>JBEIHT010000135.1:0-5482 GCA_040381155.1 Aphanothece sp. | reverse complement strand
TCGGGCAGCTCGTCGGGCAGCTCGTCGGGAACCGGTGCCGTTTGCATCGTGCCCATCATGCCAGCGCCAGGTGACACAGCCCCTGGCGGTGCGAACGCTCTGGGGGGTGGAGCGGCCGATAATGGCGTCACCCTGTCGGTGCGGCCCTGAGCTCCCCTTCCCCCACCCCGGGATCCGCCGCCAGCGAGGCACAGGCGTCGGCGGGTCTGTGGCTGTCGCTGGAGAGGCTGCGGGACCTGCCGCTGTCGCCGGAAGCCCGCCTGGCCTTGCTGCACGAGCTGCTGGCCTCCCCCAGCCCGGGCAGCCCGGTGCAGCAGCTGCTGGGCGAGCTGGCCGAGCTGCGGCTGCGCTGCTGCGAAGACGCCTACCAGCAGGAGGCCTGGCCGGAGGCGTTGGCGCACCACGACGCGCTGCAGGAGCTGGTGCCCCAGCTGGTGGCGCTGGCGCCGGAGCGCGGTGAGGTGTTCTGGGCCCGTTACGGCGAGCTGCTGGCGTTCTTCACCGTGGCGGTGCACGGGGCGGTGTATGCGGAGGGCGAGGACGCCTCCGAGTGGGCCAGGCGAGCCGAGCTGGCCTGGCAGATGGCCCAGCGCCTGCGGGGGGCGGCCGCCTTGCCGATCCAGCCGCCCGAGTGGCTGGCGGTGCACGAGGAGCAGCTGGTGCAGAAAGGCATGTTCCTGAGCGAGGAGCTGCTGGCGGCGGCGGGGGAGGCGGCGGAGACGCCCTGGCGGGAGCAGCACCAGCGGGCGCTGGATCTGATGCTGCACCTGCAGGCGCTGTCGGATCCCCCGCCGGAGTGGCTGGAGCGGAAGCTACGGGGGTTGATCGAGCGCCAGGTGGGGGCTGTGCTGGCCCTGGATCCGCCGGCCCCGGAGCAGCTGGCGGGCCTGCTGGCGAATTTGGAGCGTCTGCCTGTGCCGGCCGAGAGCCGCGGGCCGATGGCGGCAGCCCTGTGCCGGGCGCGGCTGAGCCTGGATCTGCTGGCGCCGGAGCTGCAGCTCGCCGCCGCCGCCGCCGCCAGCGCCCCCACCAGCGCCACCCCGGCCGCCGCCCCCAGCGCCCCGGAGAACCCGGCCACGGCGGCGGCGGCCGGGGTGGCGGAGCTGGTGTGGCTGGAGCCCGGCGAGCCGGCCTCGCCCCTGCGGCTGGATCTGGGGCCGCTGCTGTCGGCGGAGTTCGAGCGGATTGAGGAGGCGCTCGATGATTTCTGCTGGCACCTGCCCCGGGGCAGCCGGGCGCTGGCGGCGGCCCGGGCCATCCCTAAGGCGCTGGAGCCGCGTTGGCGAGCGGGGGAGCGGCTGGAGGCGAGGGCGTTCGAGCGGCTGGCGTGCCTGGCGGCCAGCTGGCAGCGGCGGCTGGCCGATCGCCTTGAACCCCTGCCGCTGCACGACTGGCGCTACGGGCTGGTGGTGGAGCTGGCCACGACGGAACTGGATGTCCTGCTGCCGCTGCTGAAGGCGCCGCAGGAGCTGGAGGGGGTGATGGCGGAGCTGCGGCGCGAGCATCACAACCCGGCCTTCTGGCAGCAACGGCAGGATGTGCCCTGGATGGAGTGCCCGCCGCCGTTGGAAGCCCTGAGGCGGCTGCATGGGGAGGAGGGCTTCTATGCCCGCAGCCATCCGCCGATGGAGAGCCTGCTCAGCTGGGGACGGGAGGTGGCCCAGGCGTTGGGCGAGGCCGAACCTTGGACGGATGACGCCGGCTGCCTGGGGCGCTGGCTGGCGGTGGCCCAGGAGCTGGTGCTCAGCCAGCAGGGACCGGTGCCCGAGCTGGGGCAGCCGCCGCAGCCGGAGCAGCTGCTCGCCGAGCTCGGCGGCCTGGAGGTGGTGTATGTGGGCGAGGGGGCGTCGGCGGTGCTGGAGGCCCACCGGGCCGGCCGCTGCTTCCGGGGGGAACCCTTCGGGCTGCGGGTGCTGGAGCCACCGTCGAGCCGCTGGCCGGCCCGCCCCGCTGGCGGCTTTGAGCAGAGCCTGGCGGTGCTCCTGGAGGTGGTGGATGGGCTGTACCGGCAGAGGCCCTTCGCCGTGCTGCTGGCCGATTGCGGCGCCTACCGGTTGCCCCTGCTGCGGGCGGTGCATCAGCGCTACGGGGTGGCGGCGCTGAGCAGCGGCCGGCCGATGGCGCGCTGGCTGGCGGGGGCCTGAGGCGCTCAGCAGGGGCTCACCTGCAGAACCTGGCAGCGGGGTGAGGGGGATGGGGGCTCGATCTGGATCTCCACCAGCGTGCCCATCAGGTCGGTGGCGGCGGGCAGGGTGCAGTGGAGCGCTGCGGTGGTTGCCGCGATCGGCGGCGACGCGAGCGCCGGCTGGCGGTTGAGCCAGAGCCAGCTGCGCAGCCGCAGGCGGCCGGGCTCGGCCAGGGCGAAGCAGAGGGGGCGTGGAACGGTTGTGGCGGGGAACCAGAGGACGAGCGGATAGCCCTCCAGCACCTGGAAGGGCCCGGTGTTGACCTGGTGGGAGTCGGCCAGGATCGACTGGAGCAGGCCGGCGGGAAAGCGGGGGTCTGGGAAGCTGGGTTGCAGGCTGAAGCCCGAATCGGGGTGGGGAATGCCGGCGAAGCCAGGATCGCCGCGCAAAAAGAGCAGCACGGCCTCCTCGGCCGATAGGGAGCCGGCCTCGATCAGCAGGCGCAGTCTGTGGAGAACGGGATCGGTGCTCTGCTGGCTGCTGAGGGCGAGCGATTTGTAGAAACTCATCTTGCCGATCTGTCCGTTGGTGGAGCGACAGCCGGTGAGGTGGAAAGTGTGACCCAGGGGTGCCGGGCAGATTTTTGAATCATCGCCATGATTCTGCTTGACACCGACGAGCCAGAGATAGTCGAGATGCTGCGCTGGGCTGATCTTTTTGTTGCGGAAGATGATGCGCTTGCAGGGCAGCGTGGCGGCCGATGCGGAGCGGTGGTGGACATCGCTTGCGAGCAGGCCACCCGCATAGAGATTCTGGGTGAGATGTTCAGCGATGTCATGGCCGGAGTGCCAGAATCGCTCGAGTTCACCGCGGTCAAGAACAAAGAATTCGTCGCTGTCATGCAGGATGATCAGGTCTTCCTCAATGGCGGCGAAGGCCTCGATCCGCTTTTCACCC
Source organism: Aphanothece sp. (assembly GCA_040381155.1). Classification (GTDB taxonomy): domain Bacteria; phylum Cyanobacteriota; class Cyanobacteriia; order PCC-6307; family Cyanobiaceae; genus Cyanobium. The sequence continues at coordinate 2,399 of JBEIHT010000135.1, read as the reverse complement.
TCGTCGAGCCACTGGCCCTGGCGGTAAACCACCCGCGGGTCCGCCAGCAGCTTCTGGCCCAGGGGGGAATCCGCCAGGAAGGTGGGCTTGGCGGCACCCAGGGCGAGCTGACCGCTGTACTGATAGGGGCCATCCCAGATATAGATGCGGTCGTAGGGGTCGAGGCAACCGCTGCGCAGTTGCCAGCCCAGCATTTCAGCATCGTCGAAATAGTTGATCAGGGCGGCCAGGGTGGGCTGACGCGCTGGCTTGGCGGCCGCAGCCGGGGCCGGGGCGTCTTGATGGTGGAGCAGGGAGGCTCGCAGCACCGGCACCCAATCCACCGGTTCGGGATGGAGCTCTTCCATGCGCGCCAGCAGCTGCAGGGCATCGGTGGCGCTGATGCCCTGCGGCGGATCACCGGCCTGGAGGAGGTCATGGATCCCGATGCCGCCATAGCGGCAACATTGCTCTTCGTGGATCGCGAGCCAATCGGGCTGGTTGCCCCCCCGGGCGACGAGGGCGCCGAAGAGCTGAGCCCCCGCCAGGGCGTGGTGTGCGGCCTGATGGGGATCGGTGGTGGCGAGTTCCAGCATGCGGGCATGGCAGGCGAGCGCCAGGGGCTGCATCAGGGCGGGATCGTTGGCGAGCTGCGCTGCTCTGGCCTGGGAGAGCAGATCCTCAGCGGCCATGCTGTTCTTCAGGGATGGTGCGAGCGGTTCTAGCTGAGCGGCCGGGCGACTGAGCGGCCGGGCGGCAGGGGATGGGGGCTGGGGACGGTGATGATGGAGAGGCTGGAGGATGCCGCATGACTGCTGAACCATTGGCGCGGGGCGACTGGCAGGCGGTGATCGCTGCCCACCGCCTCGAGAGCCACGATCCCCGGGAGTGGTTGCACTACGGCGTGGCCTTGCTGCAGACGCTGCAGCCGGGGGCGGATGCCGGCAGGCAGCAGCAGCAGGCGGCGCTGGCCTTCGTTCAGGCCCAGAAGGAGGGTGCCAGCGGCGAGGAGGTGAGCCGCGCCCAGCGTGATTCCGCCCTCATGGCCCTGCAGCAGGCCGTGACGGCCGCGGGTCTGAGGGTGGGTTAGGGGCACTGGGCAGGATCAGCCCGGGGCAGCCCGGGTCGGCCACAAAAAAGGGCCGCACCATCGGTGCGGCCCAAGAATTCGACAATGTGATGCGTCGAGATCAGATGCTGCGGGACTTGGCAGCGGAGGCCTGGCGGCGGCGAAGTTGACGGCTCCAGGCGAAAGCGGCACCAGCACCGAGCAGGGGCAGCGGACCAGGCACCGCCAGGGAAGCTTTGGTGAGGAGATAGGTGTTGGCATCCCCAGAAGAACTCAACATCAGGATGTTGTAGGTGTTGAGCGCCGGGAAAGGCGCGGTGGTGCTGACGTAACCGAAGTTGATGTCCGCGAACTGATCGAGGAGGCTCAGGTTCCAGTCAACAGATCCGTTTACGTAAGGCGTCCAATAGAGGGCGTCGAAATCGGCTTTGGTCAAGGTGGTGGTGGTTGAACCGTCGAAATAGTCCAACATCAACTTATCGAGCCAAACGGGGATGCTGCCGCCAGTAACGGTCTGTTTGGCGCCTGCATTGTCAATATCCACGTCCATGAAGCCTTTCAACGAACCGCTGCCATCAATTTTGGTGTAATCGAGGGCAAAGCGGGTGATGTTGACCGCCAAGGCGGGCATGCCGAAGGTGCTGGCGACCACGCAGGCAGCGGCGAGAGCTCTCGCAGCCTTACTGTTGATGGCGCGGGAGGCCATGGGCTTTAAAAACGAGTTCATAGTGGTGGGTCGGCGAAAAATTGCCGGTATTGCGAAACTTTACCACACTGCCGCGGTGGTCTGTCTCGGGGGTGTGTGCCAGTGTTCGAGAGTGCTGACCCGTTCGTGCTGGGGCGTGCCTGCTGGTGGGGCGCCCGAAATCGAAGCGGTTGGATGAAGTCGCCTCGGACACATTTTTTGCCGTCTGCGGTCGCTTTCGATACGGTTTGGTGTCTCGCTGATCCGGTCCGTGTCTCGCCCTGGTTTTGGCCTGGCTGTGTTGCCGCCACCCTCGGGGCGAAGTTGCTCCCGGGATCTGATTGGATGGCCGCCATGAGCGAGCCAGCGGACCGGGAACTGCAGCACCGCCTGTAGGTGTTGATGCAATCGGTCGAGCCGCCGGCCCGTCCTGCCGCCCGTCCCCGGGTCGCCATCGGCGCGGCTGTGGGCATGGCCCTGGCCCTGATGGTGGGCATCCAGCTCGGCGCCCTGCCATGGCGGTACCGCCGTGAACTGTGGCAGGCCCAGGGCCTGGCGATCGGTGGGGTGATTGGTGTGGGGATCGGTTTTGCCGCCGGCCGGCTCACGGCGAACCGATCGCACCGGCCTTGAGCTCCAGCGGGTGCACGGCATCGCCGTGGCAGT
>JBEIHT010000134.1:0-5605 GCA_040381155.1 Aphanothece sp. | reverse complement strand
GCTGCCGGAGGGCCCGGCCACCGCCACCAGCCCCCCCGGCCTGAGTTCCACAGCCTGGGCGTGGTCTCCGGCCTCCGCAGCACTCCAGTGCAGGGATCGCCAGGCGTGCGGCTCCTGCAGCGCTGCCAGGGCCCTGCCGGACACCGTTCGGCCCTGGGGGCGCGCCGCGGCCGGCATGAGCTGCTGGCGCTTCCTGCAGAGTTGCTCGTAACCGGGCAGTGCCCCCAGGCAGACGCGCTGGGCGCTGATCACGGCACTGAGCGAGGTGCCGCTCCGATACGCCAGCAGCAGGGTGGTGGCAACGGCAGCCGGCGCCAGTCCGGCCCTCCCCCAGAGCAGCCACAGGCCCACCACCAGCACCACGAGGGTGTCGCGCCAGGCGGCGAACAGGGCCTGCCGCTGCACGGTCTGCCGCAACACCCGGCGAACGCGGGCATTGTCTTGCCCGAAACGCTGGAGCAACCAGGATTCGGCCGCCGCGGCCCGCACCGCCTTGAGGCCATGCAGGCCATCGCCCACAGTGCGCTGAAGGGCCCCATTGAGCTGGCTCTGCAGCCGGCCCAGCTGCCAGCTGCCGGAACGCTGCAGCAGGGCCGCTGCGCTGGTGGCGGCGAGGGCCAGCAACAGCGGGATCGCGACCTCCCGGCCCACGACCAGCACCCCGGCCGCGTACAGCACCAGCGAGAGCAGGGCCTGGAGAGCGCGCACACCCTGATCCAGGGCGAAGACCGAGCGGCTGATGTCAGTCATCAGCAAGCCGAGCAGATCGCCTCGGCCGAGCTGCTCCAGCTGGGTGGGCGAGGCATGCAGCACCTGAGCGAGCAGTTGATGGCGCAGGGCATCGGTCAGGCCGGAGCGCAGGCGCTCCTGACCGATCGACACCAGTGCCTGCAGCAGGCCTCGCACCAGCATCAGGCCCACGAGGGCAACCACCCCCTGGGGCAATGTCAACGGCAGGGGGAGCGCTGGAGCCGAGCCCGGGGCGGCGCCGAGCAGCAGCGAAACGCCGATCCCGAGCCCGGCGATCTCCAGCAGGCTCGCCGTGGTGCTCAGCAACGCCAGGCCACTGAGGTGGCGCCATCCGGCTTCGCGGGCCAGTCGGCCCGCCAGCCGCCATTGCTGTAGCCGGGGGAGAATGCGCTGACGGATGCTTTTCGAGGGCATGGGGCGAGAGGGTCGTCGGAGGCCCCGGAGCCGTCTCACCGTTGGGGTTTTGCGTGCGACGGCACTGGGCGCGACCCTAATCGCCTGCGCAGGGGCCGCCCGCTGGCTCGGGCCTCGGCTGGAGCCCTCCCGCAGCGTGCCGCTGCTGCCCCCCTGGCCCGGGCCCCAATGGCCGCCAGCCCCCAGCGCGGCCCCAGCTCTGCAACACCTCACCGAGGGATGGCAGGCCCGCCCTCTGGGCAACCCCGCCCTGGGGCGCTACCCAGCCTGCTGGCAGACCCTGCCCCGCACCCCCTGGGATCTGACCCTCTTTGACGGACGCCTCTATGTGGGCCTGGGGAATGCCAGCAACGACGGGCCGAGCGCCAATGCAGGGCCGGTGCCGGTGCTGGCCTATTCCCTGAACCGCCAGCGCTGGCAGCAGGAGGCCACGCTCCCCGAGGAGGAGATCAGCCGGTTCGTCCGCCACGGCCAGCAGCTGTGGATCCCCGGAGCCGATGCGCGCGGCAGCTGGCGCTGGGGCAACCTCTACCGCCGTTCCAGCGGCGAGGGCTGGTGGTGGCAGGAGCGCAGGCTGTCGCGTTTTATCCATGCCCACGACCTGGCCTGGCACCGGGGGCAGATGGTGGTGGCGGGCAATGTGCCAGACGCGGTGACCACCGGCCCGGAACCAGAGCGGCATGGTTCGGCGTTGGCGGTGTCGCGCAATGGGGGCCGCGACTGGAGCGTGCAACGGCTGGCAGGCCTGCGGGCCACGGCCCTGCTGCCCCTGGATGGAGAGCTGTATGCCGTTGAGCTGTTGCCTGGCCCCCGGCTGCAGCAGTGGCTCCGGGCGGGCGAGCGTTGGCAGCGGTTTGCCGCCGTGCAGCAATGGCGGCCCCCTGGCCGCTGGCAAGCCCGCCCGGACATCACACCGGTGCATCTTCTCCCTGGCGTGCAGGGGGCAGCGCAGCGCCTGGCCTGGATCGAGGCGCCGACTCCCTTCCAGCAACAGGTGGCCTGGATCACCAGCGTGGGGCCATGGCGTGGGGAACCGCCGCGCCGCCTGGCCTTCATCGGCCAACGGGGCGGCCCGGATGGTCTGCAGGTGCAGCCGATTCCTTTGAAAGCCAGCGTTCAGGCGATGGACCTGGTAGCGGATCCGGCTGGCTGGCTGCTGCTCAGCAGCGAACGCCTGGCCCCACAGCGCTGGCGCAGCCAGATCACAGCGGTGCAAGCCAGCGGTCCGCTCATCAGTCAGAGGCCGCTCGTGAGCTTCGAGGCCGCGTTGCCGGCCTGGTCGCTCGCCAGCGATGGCATCAGCTGGTGGGTGGGGTTCGGGCCTCCACCGTTTCAGCCGGAGTCACGGCCACAGCTGTGCAGCTCGGCCGATGGGCTCAGCGGCAGCGTGGTGGCCCTGTCGCGAACGCCAGCAGGGGATCATCGCGGCCGTGCTGGGCCCTTCATCAGCCATCGAGCGCATGCCACCAGCCGCTGACGGCCTTCATGGTGGCCAACGCACGGCTAGTGCCCATCACTCCTTTCATCGTCGGCTCGGCGCTGGCCAGCACGTCTTCTGTTTCGCGGCGAATCGCCTCCAAATCCCAAACCCTCGCCAGTGCTGGATGCCAATCGCTCGTTGCCTTCAAGCTGCGTTCCAGCGCCTGATGTTGCTTGCCGATCAGCTCAGAGCGCCATTGCTCCAGGCCGCTCTCTGGCTCGCGGTCCTTGGTGGGGTTGTCGCGTAGAAACGGCGGCAGAAACGGTGCAAAGGCCCTGCGGTGCAACAGCCGCCCGCGGCCAGCCCCCTCGCCGAACAGCGCCGGATCCTGCTGCAGCAGGGCCGCAATCAAGCGTTCATCCAGCAGGGGAAACGCTTTGGCCATCCCTTGAGAAGCCGCCAGACGGGTTTCGTCTTCCGCGCGCACGGCCACCCAATCGGCCAGCACGCGCCGGCGAATCGAGTGGTGCTGCCTCAGGTAGCCATCAATCTCCCAGGGGTATTGCGCCTTGAGGTGGTGCCCCAACCACTGGCGCCCCTCAGGGGTGAGCGTGCGGCTCAACACATCACTGGAGCAGAAGTTGCGGGTGCGGCGCAGCACCTTGTTCACGGCCCAGGGGCGATAGCTCAGCGCCAGGGCGCGGCCCCCAGCAGTCTTTAATGCCGCCCGCCGGCCGCCCATCCAGTGCAGCAAGGCCCGCCAGCGCCCCAGCGCCACCAGGTCACTGGGCACATTGGCGGCGTTGTGGCTGATGGCCTGATCGCCACCAAACCCACTGAACACGAGCGAGCAGCCCTGCTGGCGTAACAGTGCTACCGCCAAGGGATTACCGCCGATTTGGGCTGGGGCCCCAAACACATTCAGCTGCTGCTGGAGAAGATCCATTCCCGGCTCCCTTTCACCATCCCCTGGTTCAAAGCGATGGCACTGCTCAGGTATCAAGCGGTGAAACGGCCTGAACTGCTGCAGGGGCGCTCCCTCACCGCCGCCTTCGTGGCTCCAGGTGTGCAGCCGCTCAGGAGCAACTCCTACGCCATGCACCAGGGCCCCGAGTACCGCATTGGAATCGAGGCCGCTGCTGTGCTCGCAGCCGATCGCGCCGTTGTGCCCCCCCAGGGCCTGTTGCACGTGGTCCACTAATCCCTGCCGCAGGAACTGATGCAGCGTTTCTGGCTCCATGGCCGTTGCCCCACCAGCTAGCGGGTCATAGGCGCTGGCGAGCACCGCGCCGTCGCTGCCAATCAGCACGTGCTGAGCCCGCGGCAAGCGGCGGATGCGGGTGTAGGGCGCCGCTTCTGCGTTGTGGTTCCCACTGATCAGGGCAGCCACATAGGCGGGGTTCACATCGTCCGGCCTGGCATCGCCATGCAGGGCGTGGGCCTCGTTCCAGCTGCGCACCACCTCGGATCCCACCTGAAACAGGGGGTGGCGATGGAAGGCATCGGTGCGATACAGCCCCGCTGCCAGGGGCTGGGGATCGCTGCTGGGTAACGGAAGAGGCATGCCGGCGGCGCGGGGGATCAGAACTGGGTGAGTGGCACCCCAGCCCCGGGGGTGAGGCCAGGGGTGTAGAGCCGGCCGGTCTGCGGATCTCTGAGCCAGGCATGGGGCACCTTGCGGCCATCACTGAACTTGCTCATGCCCAGATGGAGCTCATTGGCCACGCCAATCAGATCCAGCAGCAGCCGGCCACTGAGCGAACGGCTCAGGCAGGTGCTGGCCCAGCCGGCACGCCGGCAGCGAGTGCGCATCAGCCAGGCCAGCCGGCCACGCCAGAGCTGCTGCCGGGCTGGGGCGAGCTGCAGTTGCCAGCGTGTCCAGGGGCGCCGGCGGGCCAACCCGATCAGCCTTGGGCCTGGCAGCAGCCGAATTAACAGCCAGATGCTGTGATCCAGAACACAAAACAAACCGTAGGCAAACAGCCGGGTGGGCCAGCGCAGCAGCGGCCTCATGCCGGTTGGGCTTCCGCGAGCATGCCCCGCTTGAGCGCTTCTGCCACAAAGACTTCTGTCTCATGGCGGCAGGTCTCCGGGTCCACGGCGTACCTCGCTTGCAGGTTGCAGATCAGCTCTTCCAACTCGGCTGGGGCATCGAGCAGGTTCCAGATGCTGGAACCGGTCCTGTTCAAGTTGAGGTACTGGGCATTCTCAGGATTGAACAGGCACACCTCGCCATCGAGTTCGGCCGCGCAGATTTCGGGGTTTCGGCTGAGGGGCACGGATCACCTTGCATACCTGGAGATCCTCTCAGGGATTGAGCCTGGCCTCAAGGCTGCAGGGCGGGTGTATTGAGCTGGGTAAACAGTTGGGGCACCAGCAGGCCGAAGCCGCCGTTGCCCTCGAGTAGCAAGGGCTCGGGAGAAGCGGGAATCCAATCCCAGGCCACCTGGTCAATGGCTGGCAACCGCTGGTGCATGGCGGCCGCCGCTTCCAAACAAGCACGAACACACAACGGAGCACCGCTTTGGAGTTGTTGTGTCCATCGATCCAGAGCGTCTTGTTGGGCCGCCGTCAACGGCTCCCCTGGGTTCGGCAGGCTGACGCCATCCGCACTGATGAAGGCAACTGCGCCTTCGCACAACGGCACCTCCAGCCAAGCCTCCCGCACGGCAACCGGCCCCTCAGGCGATGGCCTAGCGGTGATCACCCGCACCACCACAGCAGGGTCTGTGGCCGGCAGGTCTGTGCTGTGGCAAACGTAGGGAGCTGCCAGGGCTGGCTCGTCGCTGCGGCAGAGGCGATGCCAATGGGCTAGCAGCTGGGCTGGCCCTGGAGGTGCGGAAGCCTCCGGCAGGGGCGCGTCAGCTGCAAGATGGCGGAACAGGGCACCCTGCGTGAGTTCTGAGCCCGTCCAACGAAAACGGATCACGCTGCGTCCGGCATGGCCACGCAGGGGTTTGAGCACCAGCCCTTCGCCGCTGAGGGCATGCCACCACCAGGCCGGGATCCCCGCTTCGCCCT
>JBEIHT010000133.1:0-5744 GCA_040381155.1 Aphanothece sp. | reverse complement strand
GTCCAGCGCTCTGAAAGACGTACATTGGCGAACCCGGGAGTTCTTCTAGGCCAGAAATGGCTGATTACATCCCATCTTAACGCGTGATGGTCGCTGGAATCAACTGCCCCGCAGCGGTTCTGGGTTCCTCAGCAAGCCCTAGGTATTCCGGAGATCTGATTAGATGCGCAAGGAAATTCGGGTCGAGGCTGGGTAGCGGCCTGATGAAAAAACTTCCAGTACCGCAAACCCAGCCATTTTCCGCTGGACCAACGACTGCGCACCTTCCGATCTCCCCTCGACGTCCGACAACCACGTCGCCTTCCTCTAAGACGTAGTTTTCAAGCCGTTTGACAGTTGCTTGGCTAATGAGCTTCGCTGGGTCAGGAATGATGCGGTCGCCAACAATATTTATCGGATTTACCAGGGGCACGCCCTGATCCACGTAATCCGATTTATGGAGGATCGATCCGAATGGTCCAGTCGATACGGCAACAGCGAAGTCGTCGAGTCGTTGTGTTCGCCACCCCTCTTTCATCCCAGCAACCCCCCAATCCTCGCCAGCACCTGCGCACTCTCCGCATCCAGCGCCGCAATCTCCGCCAGGATCTCCTGGGGGCTGTGCAGTTCTTTGGCTTCGGTGGCATTGGGGTTCTTCACCCAGAGGTGCTTGGGCTGATCCGACCAACGGTTAATACAACCCAGCCAAATAACAATCGGCCTCCGCTTGCCTCGCCTCAGGCACCGCCCTTCAACAGGCATCCATAACAGCTCAACCATGGCGCTCCTCCCAGTGGGTCCATAGTCGCAGCCGCTCGGCAATCGCCTCCGGGCTCGGCAATTCGGCTCGATAGGCCTCCGGTAGATCACGGCTCACGGTGTACGTGGCCACACCGATCGGATGCTGGCTGGTGCGCAGCGCATATTCCACCACGGTGGTGTTCTTGTCGCGGCAGATGATGATGCCAATCGGGGCGTTCTCGCCGCTTAAGCGAACCTGCGCGTCGAGGGCCTCCAGATAGAACTCCATCTTGCCTTTGTGCTCTGGCTCAAAGCTGCCGATCTTCAGCTCAATCGCCACAAGGGCGCGCAAGCCACGGTGAAACAGCAACAGGTCAATGAAATACTCCTGGCCGCCCACTTCCAGTCGGTACTGATTGCCGATGAAGCTGAACTGACCTCCAAGCTCAGAAAGAAAGGCCCGCAGGTTGGCCACCAGGGAGCGCTCCAGTTCGCGCTCGGAATGCTGCTCCTCCAGATCGAGGAAATCAAAGGTGTACGCATCCTTCACCGCCAAGGAGGCTTGGGCCCGCAGCTCGGGACTCAGGGTGCGATCAAAGTTCGTCTGGTTTAGCAGGTACTTCTCGTAGCTGTTGGTGTCGATCTGATGCTGCAGCACACTTTTTGACCAGCCGAATCGCGCCGTGGCTCGGAGGTAAAACTCTCGTTCCAGATCATCTTTACAGCGGGCCATGATCACCAGATTCTTGCTCCAGCTGATTTCTCCAACCAGTGGTTGGAGATTTGTCTTGTCGCAGTATTCGCTGTAGAACTGGCGCATCAGCCAGAGGTTCTGAGCAGAAAACCCGTTGCGCCCAGGGAACTCAGCCTGCAGATCACGCGCCAGATTCTCGACGACCCCTTTCCCCCAGCCAAGCTCCTCTTGTTTGCGCTGAATGGCTTCGCCAAGATCCCAGTAGAGAGCGAGCAGCTCCTTGTTGACAGCCTGCAGAGCGCGCAACTGGCCCTGGCGGATGCGCGCCTTCACCTCCACCAGAAAGCCGACATAGCCCTGATCGCTGGTGTGCCCGCTCATGCTCATCCCAACACCCCCCCGATCCTCGCCAGCACCTGCGCGCTCTCCGCATCCAGCGCCGCAATCTCCGCCAGGATCTCCAGCGGGCTGCGCAGCTCAACGGCCTCAGCGGCATTGGGGTTCTTCACCGACAGATCCCAGCTCTGCCGATCGATCGCCTCCACCTCCACGCTCCAGCTCTTGGGAGAATCCGCGAACGTGCGCTGCAGCTCCACAAATTCCGCCAGGTCGCGGTCGTTGAGCGGGTTGGTCTTGCCCAGATTCCGGCCGGGGTCGAGCTGGTAGAACCACACCTTGCGGGTGGGCGCTCCCTTCTCAAAGAACAGCACCACCGTTTTCACGCCGGCACCCTGAAAGGTGCCGCCGGGGCAGTCGAGCACGGTGTGCAGGTCGCACTCCTCCAGCAGCTTCTGGCGCAGGGCCACCGAGGCATTGTCGGTGTTGGAGAGAAAGGTGTTCTTGATCACCACGCCGGCGCGGCCGCCGGCCCGCAGCAGGCGGATGAAGTGCTGCAGAAACAGAAAGGCGGTTTCGCCGCTGCGGATCTCAAAGTTCTGCTGCACCTCCTTGCGCTCGCTGCCGCCGAAGGGGGGATTGGCCAGGATCACATCGAAGCGTTCCTTCTCCTGCACATCATCGATGCTTTCGCTGAGCGTGTTGGCGTGGATGATGTTCGGCGCCTCGATGCCATGCAGGATCATGTTCATGATCGCAATCACATAGGCCAGGCTCTTCTTCTCCTTGCCGGTGAAGGTGCGGTTCTGCAGGGTGTCGAGATCCTGGGTGGTGAGTTCGCGGCCGCTGGCGCCGCCCTTGCGCATGTATTCGAATGCTTCGCAGAGGAAGCCAGCGGAACCCACGGCTGGGTCGTACACCGTTTCGCCGATCTGGGGGTTCACCACCTGCACCATCGCCCGGATCAGGGGCCGGGGCGTGTAATACTCGCCGCCGTTGCGGCCGGCGTTGCCCATCCGCTTGATCTTCTCCTCATAAAGCATCGAGAGCTCGTGCTTCTCGGCCTGGGAGCGGAAGCGCATGCCATCGATTTCCTCGATGATTTCGCGTAGGTTGTAACCGTTGGAGATCTTATTGCGGAGCTCCCTGAAAATCTCACCGATCTTGTACTCGATCGTATTTGATCCACTTGCCCGCTCCTTGAATCCGGAAAGATAGGGGAAAAGATCGTTATTAACAAACTTCAGCAGGTCATCCCCGATCCGGGCATCCTTCGCCAGCTGACCGCTGGCATCCTTCGGTGCCGCCCAGCTGTTCCAGCGGTAGGCCGGCTCCAGGATCGGGCTGGGGCTGCGGCCCTCCAGGGCGGCCATGGCGGCGCGGTCGTCCTCCAGGCCGTCGAGGTATTTGAGGAACAGCAGCCAGGAGGTCTGCTCGGTGTAATCGAGCTCGGTGCCGCAGCCGGCCTCCTTGCGCAGGCAGTCGTCGATGGCGCGGAACGCCGTTTCGAAGCTGCTGGCCGTGGAGGCGCTTGCACCCCGGCCAGCCCGGCTGCGCTGGGTGGGCCGCACACCCGGCGGCGCGGCCGGGGCGGAAGCGCCCTCCGCATCCGTGAGGGCCACGGAGCCACCACGGCCCCGGCCGGGCAGGATCAGGCCGCGATTCAGCAGTTCGGCTTTGATGGCGTCATAGGTGGCCTCCTCCCAGGCGAGCAGCTCCCGCAGCCGTCCGTTGCCGGCGGAGCCGCCCAGCGCCGCCAGGGCACCGAGGAAGTCGTCTTGAAGGTCGTCCTTGCTGCCGGCTTCGCTCAGCGGTGGTGCGGCGACGTCAGTCAACAGTCAGGAAGTTTGGACACTTTACTAGCTTAGCAGGGTTGCAACCAGGGCAAAGCTGGTGGGCATTGGCCTCATCCGAGGTGGATGGATGGCCAGGTGGTGCCTCCAGCAGAGGTAAGCGATTCCGAGGAGCTCAGCGGCAAGGATGTGAGATTCTTGGATATGTACATGGCGTTCGCAATCGCCTGGGCGCATCGAGGTTGGGACGGGGATGCCGGCTATCCGCTGGCGGCTCGGGTGCATGACTTCCTTGGCTGCCCTGCTCACGACATGCGTGGTTGCGCTTAACTTTTTGCCAATGATGATGAACCGATCGCTGCTCGGCCTAACCTGAAATCCTTGCGGTGGTTCTCCGTCCCCCTCCGCTCCACGCCTCCATGTGCGGCACCTGCAATTGCGCTCAGCCGGAAGCCCGCCAGGTGCGCGTCGCCCGGCGTCTGCTGGAACACAACGACACCCACGCCGCCGCCAACCGCGCCCGTTTTGAGGCGGCGGGGGTGCGGGTGCTCAACCTGCTCTCCTCCCCCGGGTCGGGCAAGACCGCCCTGCTGGAGCGCCTCGCCCGCGATTGGAGCGATGCTGGCCCCATGGCGGTGCTGGTGGGTGATCTGGCCACCGATCTCGATGCCCAGCGGCTGCGGGCCGCTGGGCTGCCCGCCGTGCCGATCACCACCGGCCAGGCCTGCCATCTGGAGGCGGCGATGGTGGAGCGGGGTGTGGCGGCGCTGGCGGCCGATGGTGTGCCCCTGGAGGGGCTGCGCTGGCTGCTGATCGAAAACGTGGGCAATCTCGTCTGCCCCGCCGCCTACGACCTGGGCGAACACCTGCGCGTGGTGCTGCTGGCGGCCGGGGAAGGGGAGGACAAACCGCTCAAATACCCCGCCATGTTCCGCAGCGCCGATGTGGTGGTGATCAGCAAGATCGACCTGGCCGAGGCCGTGGGCTTCGATCGCGCCGCCGCCCATGCCGCCCTCGCCCAGGTGGCGCCCCAGGCGGCGGTGGTGGAGGTGTCGAGCCGCAGCGGCGCAGGGATTGAGCGTTTCCGGGAGCTGTGCCTGGGCTGATCAGCCGGCCATCGGTCCCAGCCGTTCCGCCAGCAGCGGCAACACCTGCTCCAGCGCCACGCCCCGGCTGGCCTTGAGCAGCACCCCATCGCCCGGCTCCAGCCAGCCGGCCAACACCTCGGCCGCCTCCGCCGGCGTGGCCACCTGCGCCAGCCGCGCCAGGGCGCCCGCCGCCCCCGCCCCCGCCCCCGCCGCCATCGCCTCGCCTTCCGGGCCGGCATCCACAATCACCAGTCCATCCAGTCGACCTTCGGCCGCGAGCTGGGCCGCCCGCTCGCCCACGGAGCGGTGCAGGGGCAGGCTCAGCTCGCCCAGCTCCAGCATCGTGCCCAGCACCGCGTAGCGGCGGCCCTGCCGGCGGCTGGCCAGCACCTCCAGGGAGGCGAGCATCGATTCGGTGGAGGCGTTATACGTTTCATCGAGCACTTCCACCCCACCCACCTGCACCCGGCGGCTGCGGCCGCCCGGCACCTCCACCGTCAGATTGGCCAGCTGCTGCGTCTCCAGCCCCAGCTCCCGGGCCACCCCCACCGCCAGCAGGAAATTACGGGCGTGGTGGCGCCCTTCCAGGGGCAGCCCCAAACACGGGCCCTCCGGCCCGCCACCGGAGGGCCTCTCCAGCGTCAGCGTTTCGCCGCTCTCCGCCAGCCGGCCCACCAGCTCCGCCGGCGGCAAGGCCGGATCGAAGCCCGCCAGTTCGTCCGCCAGGCCCACCCGCAGCACCCGCCCCGACCACACCCACGCCAGGGCCGTCTCCAGCAGCGGATCGCCCGCCGGGATCACCATCAGCCCCTCGGGCCGCAATCCCGCCGCGATCTCACACTTGGCCTGGGCGATCGCCTCGCGGCTGCCCAGCCGGCCGATGTGGGCGGTGCCGATGTTGGTGATCACCGCCACGTCCGGTTCGCCGCAGCGGGTGAGCCGATCGATCTCCCCCAGCCCCCGCATCGCCATCTCCACCACCAGCACCGAGGTGCTCTCCGGCGCCCGCAGCAGGGTGCGGGGCACCCCCACATCGTTGTTCTCATTGCCGATGCTCGCCGCCACCGGCCCCAGGGGAGCCAGGGCGGCCCGGATCAGCTCCCGGGTGGTGGT
>JBEIHT010000132.1:0-5801 GCA_040381155.1 Aphanothece sp. | reverse complement strand
CGGTGCCATCCACCCAGCCGGAAACCACAACTCCCCCAGTCGCCCCCCGGTAGGAGGGCTTGGGGGAGCTGTGGATTGCGCTTTGCGCAGACGCGCCTGGGATCAGAAGCGGAAGGTTGTCTTCACCAGGCCGCCGAACTGACTGAAGCTCTCGCCAGCTGGCGTCACCTGCCCGAAGGGGCGGCTCAGATAGATCAGTGCTGGTGTGACCGTGATGTTATCGGTCACCTGAATCTTGTACCACCACTCCCACACATAGTTGCCGTCGTTCGGAGTTACGCCGCCGCTGAGCGCTGTACCAAAGACGGGTTGGGCTACAGCAAAGCCGAAGTCATTGCCCTTCTGGAACACATCGGTCCACTGCAGACCCACCATCCAGGACTGGCTGGTGCTGAGGCTGCCGCGGGGCTGGGGTGTGCTGAATGTGGTGGTGTTGATGCCCCATCCCAGGCTCACGGAAGGCAGCCAACCGCTGCGCAGGGGTTGCCAGAACGCGCTCAGGCCCCAGGCACTGGTGGCGGCATTGATGTTGTGGTCGATGGCACTGTGGGTGAACGGGGTGGTTCCCGGAACGAACTGCGTCTCTGGTTGAACGTAGGTCCAGATCGCAGCCAGACCCCATTGCTCCCGCTGATAGCCCAGCTGCACACTGCCGGTGGCGCCGGAATTCCTGTTGCCAAGACCACCGCCACCGTCCTCTGCCGAAACACTTGGATTGCCGCTGTCGCCATTGGCGGCGACGTAATTGGTACTGATGCTGAAGCCGTTGCTCTGCCACCACAACCCTGCACCAGCGCCTAGATTCTTGCTGTAGGCGGCCGGGGCGCCGTTCACCGTCATCACGTTGAGGATGGTGTCTGATGGATACACGCTGGGCCACAACGCCAGCATGTCTTCCTGCCCCACGCGCGCGCCCAAGGTAGCTGTGAAGCCGACGCCGATGGGCCATTGGTAGAAGAGCTTGTCGATGCCAACAATATTGGGACCGGCATCTTCTTCAAATGCCACTTCCAGGGTTGAGAGCGCTAGAGAATGGGGCTCACCACCAAACACGCTGCGGCCGAAATTGCCAGCCCGCAGATTGGTGCGCAACAGATCCTTGCCGTTGAAGCTGGTGTCGAAGGTCAGCTGCAGGTCATAGTTGAAGGTGGTGGCATTTGGCAGAGCTACAGGCGTTCGCGGGCGACCGGTGAATTCATTCGGTGCTCGATTGACTGTGTTCGCCCCCGTGTTGATCGCCGATCCTGAGAAGGCATTGGCGCCCACCACAAACGTCGCTTGTCCGCTCAGCTTGGTGGTGGTGGAGAACCGGGTGGCCTCCAGCTCACCCACCTTGGCCTCGAGTCCATCCACGCGGCCGCGCAGAACGGCGAGTTCCTTCTCGAACTCCTTCATCAGCCGCTTGAGCTCATCGGTCACCTCGCTGATGCGATCGAGGCAGGCGTTCAGCAGGGCGGCGGCCTCATAGCGGGTCATCGCCTGGCCACCGCGGTAGGTGCCGTCCGGGTAGCCGGCCACGCAGCCGTAGCGCTCTATCAGGTTGCTCAGCGCCTGGTAGGCCCAGTCGGTCGGACGCACGTCCGAGAACTGGGAGATGCTGGTGACTTGCTGCTGGCTGGAGTATCGGCTCACACCCGCCATGTCGAGGCTGGCAGCCTGTGAAGCCATGGGAGCCGCAAGGCCGAGAACGAGAAGCGAGGAACGCACAGGAAGCATGAAACGGAGTCTTAGGAGCGCCATCACGGCGCAATGACTCGAATGATCCCGCATGTCTCCATCAAGCTGCGAGTACTGGAGACAATGGTCATTGAATAAACACCAAGGTCCGGCCAGCGCGATGGTTCTCCTTGATGCCTTGCACCACACACCCGCGCTGAGTCGTCGTTGGACCTGGGCAGCCGATCCAGGATGGAATCCCCTGCTTTGCGTCTGATGGCGCAGGTTCACTGGCGCTCAACCGCCATGGCCGCAGCCGCCCTGGCCCTGGCTCTCGCGCTGTCGCCGGCCGCCGCCTGGGCCCATGCCGATGCCCAACCTGGCGGTGGCTTCGTGGCGGGGTTCCTGCATCCGATCAGCGGTCTCGATCACGTGGTGGCGATGGTGGCCGTGGGCCTCTGGGGGGCGGTGCTCGGCCCGCCGGCCCTATGGGTGCTGCCGGTGGCGTTTCCGCTGGTGATGGCCTTCGGGGGGCTGCTGGGCCTGCTCGGGGTGCCGATTCCGGGGGTGGAGATCGGCATCGCCGTCTCGGGCCTGGTGATGGGCCTGATGGTGCTGTTTGAGCTGCGGCCGCCGCTGTGGCTGGCGGCGCTGATCGTGGCCGCCTTCGCGGTGTTCCACGGCCATGCCCATGGCGCCGAACTGCCGGCCGGCAGCAATGCCCTGCTCTACAGCCTGGCCTTTGTGATCGCCACGGGCCTGCTGCATTTGGCGGGGATCCTTGTGGGTGAAACGCGCCGCTGGCCCGGTGGCCGGCGCTTCGTGCAGGCAGCCGGCGGGGTGGTGGCGCTGGTGGGGCTGTGGTTCCTGGAGCGGGCCCTCACGTGATCGCGCTCCTTGCCCATCTCACCCCCACCGGCTACGGGCCCTGGGGTGATGGCATGGCGCGGCTGTTGCTGCAGCCCACCGAGCTGCTGCTGGTCATCGCCCTGGTGCTGCTGGCGGTGCAGTCGGGCCGAGCGTCTGCGGATCGTGTGCTGTGGCTGTTGCCGCTCGCCTGGCTGCTGGGGGGCCTGATCGGCCTCAACCTGCCCGCTGAGCTGCTGCAGGCGGTGGCTTGCACGGCCGTGGTGGCAGCCACCGGCCTGCTTGTGGCCTTGGGGGTGCGGCTGCGGGCGCGGGTGCTGCTTCCCCTGGTCGCCCTCCTGGCTGCTGCGTTTGCCCTGGTGGCCGGTTCGGCGCTCGCCGGCCACAGCGGTGCTGTGCCGGCCCTGCTGGGGGAGTCCGTCGCCATCGCCGTGCTGGCCACCCTTCTGAGCCAGCTGCTGGCTCCGCCGCATCCCCGCTGGCTGGCGATCGCCATACGGGTGGGCGGCAGCTGGATCACCGCCGCCTCCCTGCTGATGCTCGGCTGGCTGGTGCGTCACCCCCAGTAATGGCCCTGTGGTCCCCCACGACCACACAATGGAACGGACGGTTCCAGCGGGTCACTCCCTGGAGGCAACGAGGAAAGTCCGGTGGGGTGCAGGTTCGTCCTGATCCGAGTCCGGCGCTGTCCCGCAGCTGTGATGGGGGCTCCTGCTCCCTCAGTCAGAACGCTCGCCGTGCTCAGACCACCCATCACCGGCGCGGACCGGACTTCACGATGACCCGATCTCATCCGGCCAGAACTTTGGCCCTGCTCGGCGCGGCCTCAGCCCTGGCGCTGCTGCTCGATCAGCCGGCCCAGGCCCACGGCTTCGCCCAGGGCGGCATCACCGCCGGCTTCCTGCACCCGATCACAGGCGCCGATCACCTGTTGCTGCTACTCGGCGTCGGTGCCGCCGCCAGCTGCATCTCCTCTCAGCTGCTACTGTGGGGGCTGGCCGGTGCCATCGGCGGCGGAGTGTTCGGCGCGCTGCCAGCCCAGGAGTTCCTGGCGGCCCTGGCGATCAGCGCCGTGGCGGTGCTGGTGCTGCGCAGCCTGCGCGCCAAGCAGAGCCCCCAGCTGGGCGCTGGCGCAGGCCTGGTGGCGACAGCCGTGGCGGTGCACGCCATGCTCCACGGCCTCGAAGCCCCGGCTGATGGTTCCGCCACCCTCTGGTGGCTTGGGGCCTTCTGCGCCTCGGTGCTGGTGAGCGGCGGCAGCTTCCTGCTCCTGAGGCGCCTGCCAGTGGCCTGGACCCGTGGCGTGGCGTTGCTCCTCGCCCTGGCCGGCGGCGTGGTGGCCCTGGGGCCGATCGGGCTGCTGGTGCGCTGAACGGGCAGCTGGGATGGTTCATCAGCTTGGGAACGAGGATCGCGCTTCTCTGAATCTCTCTGCCCTGGCCACGCCCACCACGCCCCTGCAGGTCCGCCCCTTTGAGGCGGCCGACTGGCCGGCGGTGTGGGCCCTGCTGGAGCCGGTGTTCCGCGCTGGTGAAACCTTCCCCCACGATCCGGCCATCACTGAGGCCGAGGCCCACCAGGCCTGGGTGGAGCAGAACCGGGCGGTGATGGTGGCCGTGAATGCGGCAGGAGCTGTGGTGGGCACGGTTTACCTGAGGCCCAACTCCCTCGCTCTTGGCGCCCATGTGGCCAATGCCGGCTACGTGGTGGCCGAGCACTGCCGGCGCCAGGGAGTTGGCAGCCGTCTCTGTCAGCACTCGCTGCAGGCGGCCAGCCGGCTGGGGTTCCGGGCGATGCAGTTCAACCTGGTGGTGAGCACGAACACCGCCGGCATCCGCTGCTGGCAGCGCAATGGCTTTCAGGTGGTTGGAACCCTGCCGGGTGCCTTTCGCCACCGGCAACTGGGCTATGTCGATGCGCTGGTGATGGTGCAAGGACTCATAGAGGGGCCCAAGCCATGAAGGTGATGCCGCTGCGGCTGCAGCCTGGCGCCGACCTGCGCCAGGCGCTGGAGGCCTGGATGGGCGAGCAGGAGGAGCAGGCCGGCTGCGTGCTCAGCGCCGTCGGCAGCCTGTCGCTGGCCCAGCTGCGCTTCGCCGGAGCGACCCAGGCAACGGCGATCCGCGGCGATCTGGAGATCCTCAGCCTCTCCGGCACCCTCTCGCCCGATGGGTCCCAC
Organism: Aphanothece sp.; assembly: GCA_040381155.1. Lineage (GTDB taxonomy): Bacteria > Cyanobacteriota > Cyanobacteriia > PCC-6307 > Cyanobiaceae > Cyanobium. The sequence continues at coordinate 1,099 of JBEIHT010000132.1, read as the reverse complement.
CTACACATCGCTGTGGCCGACAGAAGCGGCGCTGTGATCGGCGGCCACCTCTGCGCCGGCTCGCTGGTGCGCACCACCGCCGAGCTGGTGATCGGCCTGCTGCCGGACTGGCGCTTCAGCCGGGAGCTGGATCCAGCCACCGGCTACGCCGAGCTGGTGATCAAGGCTCAGCCAGAGCGGTAATCGCCCGCAGGGTCTCCAGCAAATCCGGTAGTCGCTGCTGGCTGGCCTGATCCGGCGGCAGGAACGCAGGCAGTGCCTCCAGGAAGGCAGAGGTTTTCAACAGCTCAAGGAACTGAGCCGCCAGATCATTCCGCAACTCAGGTGGGCTGAGCCTGCATTCCTCCAGCAACGAGGCACGTCCGTCGACGACGGCCATCAGGTCTTCCAGGTCGTGACTGAAGAGAAAATCGCCCTGGCCGCGACCGCGAAAGGCCTCCAGCTTGGTGGCCAGGAACACTGGTGCGGTCACGATCCGAATCGAGCAGCCGCTCGGCAGTTCTTGAAGCTGGGCGGTCTCCAGGGCGAGGGGATACCAACGGTTGGAGAAGCCCAGGATCTCGCCCTGGGTTGGCATCAGATCGAGAATGAGATCGTCTGTGCACCAGCGGCACAGGGGTGCCCCTGGCCGGCTTTCTTTCTGGAAGCCCCGCTGCCGCAACTGCCTCCCCAGCTGGTGGTAGTCAGACCTGGCGATCACGCTGCAGATCACATCCACGTCCTGGGTGGGCCGGATCTCTGGCATCGCCGGATCCGTGATCAACACCCCGGCCACGGCGCCGCCGACAAAGACCAGCTGCTCGAGCAGCGCCTCACCCAACTGCTCAGCCGCCCGCTCCAGCAGGGAGACGTTGGGGTCGTTGGGGTTCATGGTTGCAGCCGCTCCTCCAGCAGGGCCAGCGCCAGGGCTTGTTCCCGGGCGCTGCCGCCGCGCACCGCGTCGAACAGGGCCAGCAGCTCCCCCAGAGCCGGGTTGCGCTCTGCAGCCTCAGGGACACTTGGATAGAGCGGGTGGAAGGCGATGCCGCGGGCCGTTCCCTTCTTCCACGGCCACACCGGTGGTGGGTCGTTGCCCGGCCGGATCTGCTCGCTGAGGGGG
>JBEIHT010000131.1:0-5829 GCA_040381155.1 Aphanothece sp. | reverse complement strand
GCTCGCTGCCGCCGGCGCGCATCGTCAGCTCCTCCCGCAGCTCCTCCAGCTGCATCAGCTCCTGCACCTGCCGGCCCAGGGTGATCTCCTGCTCGTGGGAGAGGAGCGGCACCCGGCCGATGTCCCGCAGGTAGGAGCGCAGCAGATCGGCGGTGGGGGGGAGGCCGGCGGCGGAGGTCGCGATGGTGATCGAGGGCATCGTCGCGGAGTTGCGAAACCTTTGTGTTTCGTAAAGCTACCATGACTTTTCCGGAGTCACTCCGTTCTGCCGGCGGATCCCGCCGGCCCGAGAATGGGCCCATGGCCGCCGAGCGCCTTCAGAAACTCCTGGCCGCCGCTGGCCTCTGCTCCCGTCGCAGCGGCGAGGAGCTGCTGCGTCAGGGCCGCGTGCGGGTCAACGGCCAGCCGGCCCGGCTCGGGGACCGGGCCGACCCCCGCCACGACACGGTGACCGTCGACGGCCAACCCCTGGGGGCCCCGCCCGCCGGCCTCACCCTGCTGCTCAACAAGCCCCCGGGACCCCTCTGCACCTGCCATGACCCGCACGGGCGCCCCACCGTGCTCGACCTTCTGCCGGCGCGGCTGCGCACCGGCAACGGCCTCCATCCCATCGGTCGGCTCGATGGCGACAGCCGCGGCGCCCTGCTGCTCAGCAACGACGGCGACCTCACCCTGCGCCTCACCCATCCGAGCTTCGGCCACCGCAAGACCTACCGGGTCTGGGTGCGGGGCTGGCCCACGGGCGACACCCTGCGACTCTGGCGCGCCGGCGTTCCCCTCGATGGCCGGCCCTGCCAACCGGTGCGGGTGCGGCGCCTCGATCGCGCCGCCGCCGCCCCCCTGGCGGCAGGAGCTCCAGCCACCCTGCTGGAGCTGGAGATGGGGGAGGGTCGCAACCGCCAGATCCGGCGCACCGCCGAAGCCCTCGGCCACCCGGTGCTCGACCTGCAGCGCTGGGCGATCGGTTCCCTGACGCTCGGGGATCTGGCGGAGGGGGACTGGCGGATCCTCAGCCCCGCGGAGCTCGACGACCAAGAATGGGGAGCCCCGGCCGACCGCCGCTGAAACCCCTTTCCCCACCAGCGCTGCCCGCCCCCATGGCGCGCCTGGCCGGTCGGCTGCGCCGCCGCCTGCGGGGCCAGCCCCCGGCCCCCGCCGGCCGGGAGGGCCCGCGCCCGCCGACGGATCCGCTCCTGCAGGCGGGGCAGCGGCTGCGGGAGGCGCGGGAGGCGGCGGGGCTCGGCCTGCGCCAGCTGGCCCAGGACACCCGTATCAGCACGCCGGTTCTGGAGGCGCTGGAGAGGGGCTGGCGCGAGCGGCTGCCGGAGGCGGCCTACCTGCGCAGCATGCTGCCGCTTCTGGAGCAGCGGCTGCGTCTCCCCCCCGGCAGCCTCGACGCCGCCCTGCCGCCGGAGCGGGAACGCAGCCCGTCGTCGCGCCGCGACCCGCGGCTGCTGCGCTTCACGCCGGGCTCGATCGACGTGTTCCGCACCTGGCAGGGCACCCTGCTCTACGGGGCCCTCACCCTGCTGCTCCTTTACGCCCTCAACCTGCAGCAGGAGCGCCTGGCGCTGCAGGGACGGCTCACCGCCCGGCCGTTGCCGCCGATGGCCCCCGCCGCCGAGGCGGCCGCCAGCGCCGAGGAGGCCGATGCCCTGCTGCTTCAGGCCTATCCGGAGCTCCAGCCCCTGCGGCGCGCCGCCGCAGGCCAGGCCCTGGCTCGGCTGCGGGCCGAAAGCCGCGCAGCCCCCCGCGCCGATCTGGCCCTCGGGCGCCTGCAGCTGCAACTGCCCACCACCACCCGCCTGCGCCTCGTGGGCGAGCGCGATGGGGAAACCAGCCTCAGCGGCGTCAGCGGCGCGATCAGCCTGCCGGTTCTGCCCCCCTTTGAGCTGCGGCTTGAGCCACCACCGCCCCCCGGCCAGGTGCTCTGGCGGGGCCGAGCCCTGCCGCCCGTTGCCGGCGAGCCGGGTCGCTTCCGCTACCCGTCGGCCCCGGCCCCGGCCGGCCGGACGGCGAGCGGTGAGCGCTCCCAGCGCCCGGCCATGGCGCCGTAACCGTGGATCGGGCCCGCCAGCTCGCCCACCGGGCGGTCGAGCCGCCAGCTCCAGTTGCCCTCCGTGGTGCCCGGCACGTTGAAGCGGGCCTCATCCCCCAGCTCCAGCAGATCCTGCAGGGGAACCACCACCAACTCCGCCGCTGAGGCGAGCGCCAGCTCCAGCAGTTGCCAGCCCGGCGCCGTCACCTCGGCGCCGAGGGTTTCGCCCACCCGCCGTCGCGAATCCTCATCCAGGCTGCGCCACCAGCCCAGGGTCGTGGCGTTGTCATGGGTGCCGGTGTACACCACCCAGCGCTCACCCACGTAGCTGGCGGGCAGGTAGGGGTTGGCGTCGTTGCCATCGAAGGCGAACTGGAGGATCTTCATGCCGGGCAGGGCGAACCGGTCGCGCAGCGCCTCCACCGGCGCCGTGATCACCCCCAGGTCTTCCGCGATCAGCGGCAGGCGATCGCCGGCCAGCAGCAGGCCCCGCCGACGGCAGCGCCGCCGCAGCCGCCGCAGCAGCGCTTCGCCGGGGGAGGGCCGCCAGGCGCCGTTCATGGCGGTGTCGTCCTCCCCTGGCACGCGCCAGTAGGCCTCCAGGGCGCGGAAATGGTCGAGACGCACCAGGTCGTAGAGCGACAACTGCCGCTCCAACCGCTCGATCCACCAATGGAAACGGCTCAGGTGGTGGCGCCACCAGCGGTAGACCGGTGTGCCCCACAGCTGGCCCGTGGGCGAGAAGTAATCGGGCGGCACGCCGCTCTGGGCCACCAGCCGGCCCCCATGGCCGAGCGAGAACAGTCCCGGATGGGCCCAGACGTCGGCGCTGTCGTGGGCGACGTAGAAGGGCAGATCCCCCACCAGCCGCACCCGCACCGCGGCGGCCTCCGCCTGCAGCCGTCGCCACTGGCGCTCGCAGCACCACTGGAGCAGGGCCTCCTCGAGCAGGGCCTCCCCCTGGTCGCGCTCCAGCCGCCGCAGGGCGCCGGGCTGCCGCGCCGCCAGGGGCTCCGGCCACTCCCACCAGGGCTGACCGCCATGGAGACGGCGCAGGGCCATGAAACGGCAGTGGTCGCGCAGCCAGGAGCTCTGCCGGCGCTGCCAGAGCTGGAAGGCCTGCCGCTCTCTGGCGGGCCGGGCATCCCAGCCGCGGCGCAGGGCCGCCCCGAGCGCCGTCGCCCGCTCGCCGGCCAGGGCCGGATCCAGCCGGCCGCCACCGCCCGCGCGGCAGCCCGGCAGGCCGTCACGGTCGGCCGGCAGCAGCCAGCCCTCGGCCACCAGGTCGTCGGCGTCGATCAACCAGGGGTTGAGCGCCGAGCCGCTGGGGGAGCTGTAGGGGGAGCCGGTGCCGTCGGTGGGGGCCAGCGGCAGCACCTGCCACACCCCCACCCCCTCCCGGCCCAGCAGGGCGATCCAGTCCCGGGCGGGCGCACCGAGGCTGCCGCAGACCGGACTGCCCTGCAGGGCGGTGGGGTGCAGGAGCACGCCGCAGTCACGGCCCGTGGCGGGGGCGGCAGCGGCTGTGCTCACGGGGAGGGCAACCGGTAGCGGCTGACGATGCGGCGGGCGAATTCGGGGATGTGGCGCTCGGCCATCTCCCCATGGTGCCGCCGCAGCCAGAGGGCGTTGCGGGTGAAGTGGGAATCGATCGAGAAGCGCCCGTATTCCAGCCCGCGCGGGCCCAGCCGCTGCACCACGAAGCCCACCAGTTCCGCCAGCCAGCGGGGCAGGCGCAGCGCCCGGTCGTAGGCGTCGATCCCCTGTTGCACCGCCTGGCGGCGATCGCCGCGGCTGCTGACCGGCGCGGCGTCGAGCTCCGCCTCCACCAGGGCCAGCAGCTCGGCGCCGCGGGGGTTGCGCACCGTGATCCACTGCCGGCCGAACTCGGCGCCCATGTAGCCCACCACCAGGTCGGCGCCGGCATTGGTGTAGTCGAAGCAGCTCAGGCAGCTGGGGGCGAAGACATCCTTGAGCCGGGGGGTGTCGAGGCCGAAGAACGGCACGGTCTCCACGTGGCCGTCCTCATGGCGGAAGTGGATGCGGAAGTCCTGCATGAACTCGTAGTGCACCACCGTGGCCGGCGAGGTGCTGGCGCTCTCCAGAAAGGTGCGCAGCCCCTCGCGGCTGACGTTGTCGACGCAGGGCAGGCCAAGCACGTAGAGCTGCTCCAGCGGCAGACTGGCCTGGACGGCCCGCAGGGCCTGGATCTGACAGCCCACGCCGATCGCCAGCAGGCGGCGGATGCCGCTGCCCGGCAGTTGCTCGAGCACCTCCAGGTTGGGGGAGAGGGTGGGCTTGTTCACCCGCGCCGCCAGCACCTCCTCCGGCGTGCGGGCCAGGGTCGGCACGGGGGTGAAGCGGTCGTCGGGGCTCTGGCCCACGCACAGCACCGCATCCACCAGGTGGGTTTCCAGGGCGCGCACGCCGATGCGCGAGACGATGCCGGTCCACTGCGCCCCGGCGATCGGCTGATGCAGACGGGCGCTGAGCATGCGCTGCTGGACGCCGAAATAGAGCTCGTCTTCGTTGTCGAGGTTGCGGCTGCGGCCATGGGCTGCGGTCTCCATGGCGTCGAAGCGCTGGTTGAGGAAGGCGCAGGCCTGACGCACGTAGGCCACCCAGCGGCTATCACAGAGGCCGCACTGGCTGCAGAGGTCGCGGGCGGGGTAGACGCTGCCCTTCGACAGCGGCCGGGCCCGCTCATGGGGTGGCAGGGGGCCCGAGGGGGTTGTGGGCGGGGCGGCGGTCACGGCTCGCACGGTCGTGCCCGTCAACTTATTCGGGCGGCGACGCCACCGCCGGCCTGCGAACGTCTCTGCAGCAGAGTGGGGCGCATTGTCGTGTGATCCGCACGCCGCGATGCCTCCCCGCCGGGATTCCCGCCCCTCCCGCCGCCGCCCCTCGGACGCGGCCCTCACCTCCACCACGGAGTCCCGGGGACGGAAGCGGTGGCTGCGGCTGCCATCGCTCAGCAGCTTGGCGTGGATGGGTTGTGCCGTGGCGGGCGCAGTTGGCGCGAGCTGGTTTCTGGGCCTGATCTGGCCCTTGCGCGACCGATCCGGAATCCCCCGCCAGGAGATCACCGCCGCCACCCTGGCCGACAAACCGCGGCGAGCGGTCACCGTGCTGGTGATCGGCCTCGATTCCGATCGCCTTGGCGATCCGGTCAACGCTGCCGTCCCGAAGGGCCCCGCCAACAGCGATGCCCTGCTGCTGGTGCGGGTCAATCCCCGCGGGCCGCTGCAGGTGCTCAACCTCCCCCCCGAACTGGCCGTCAACCTGCCCGGAAGGAAGCAACCGGTGGCCCTGGGCGGCCTCTACCGGGTGGGCGGTGTGGTGCTGGTGGCCGATGCGGTTCGCGAGCTGGTGGGGCTGGAGTCGCCCAAACCCGATCGCTACCTGGTGCTCTCCCGCGGCGGGATGCGCGACCTGGTGAACGGTCTGGGGGGGCTGGAGATCAGCCCGCCCCGCAAGATGAAGTACGAGGACAAATCCCTGAAGTACCGCATTGATCTGCTGCCGGGCCTGCAGCGGATGGGCGGCGCCCAGGTGGAGCAGATGCTGCGCTACCGCGACCGCTGGCTGGGGGAGTCCGGTCGTCGCAGCAATCATCAGGTGGTGGAGATCGCCCTGCGGGAGCGCCTCGCCAAGCCGGAGCAACTGGCCGCGCTGCCCGGCCTGCTGGCATCGCTGGCGGAGAAGGTGGACACCAACCTCAGCCCGCGCGAGGGCCTCAGCCTGCTGGCGGCCGCCCTGGATGATCCGCGGCCGGTGGAGTTCGCCAGCCT
>JBEIHT010000130.1:0-5863 GCA_040381155.1 Aphanothece sp. | reverse complement strand
GACCTTCTACACCAAGAACATCCTGCTCAATGAAGGTCTGCGCGCCTGGATGGCTCCCGCCGACCAGCCGCACGAAAACTTCGTCTTCCCTGAAGAGGTTCTGCCCCGTGGAAACGCCCTTTGAGGCCAGCGTTCAACGAAATAATCATGGCGCCCCCTTTGGGGGCGTTTTTTTTGGCTTTTTAATCCCTTTGTCGCCCTGTTCACTATTCAGATCCCCCGTGCCCGCCTGAGATCGCCCTGGCTTTTCTTTGTTCCTGGCTTCTGCCTCAATTGAGCAGTACTTGACCCTGCGACAGTTCTGATTCCAGGCTTCCATCTTGATCGGGCCATCCCACAGCTTTCTCTCAATAACTCACATGCCCGCTCCGCACGGGCCCTGCAACCAACCGCGCTGGTTGCAGGGCCGGGAGCCAGCCATCGCCATCATTTCGGGGCGGCAGCGGCTGTAGGACTTCACCTCGGGAGATCTGGGATCCACGGCTAGCCGATACGGTTTGCCCCTCAGGAATGGTTCTCTGAAGCCCGGCACTCCCACCGGTTCCAGCCCTCCCCACCGGTCTGCTCCAGCCGGCAGCGACTCTCCACCCCCTCGGTCCCCGGCTTGGAGCGGGCGAGCATCCGAAATCTGTGCGTCGGCCAGGACTCTCCCTTCCCCTCCAGAGGGGCAGAGCTGGGATTGAGATACCAGTGCAGGCTTGGGCGCTGCGTCTGTCCATCGCCCACGAGGAGAAGCACCGGCGACTCCCCGCTCTGCCGCTTTGCCAACGCCAGGGCGGGTGCGATCGGCGGTTGTTCAGCGAGCTCCCAGTTCCAGAGCGGGCCAGCGAACAGAACCCCCAGGGCCAGAAACCAGCCGGTGGCCATCATCAGGATCGCCCGCCCCGGTCGGGCGCCCCTGCCCGGCCAGCCCAATAGCCGACCTCCCAGCAGGAGGCCGATCCCCGCCGGAGCCACCGCCAACAAGCCGATGGCCGGAACAGGGGGGCCCGGCAGAAGCAGCAGCACCAGCGCAGCGATCAGCAGCAGCCCCCCCAGGCCGCTCCAGAGCCCTGCCAGGGCACGGCGCAGCCGACCCGACCGCGCTCCTGTGGCCAGATCGGCCAGCACCGCGCCGCAGGCCAGGGCGAAGGGTGGCCAGAGCAGCAGGCTGTACCAGGGGAGCTGGGTGCGCAGCGGAAACACCAGCAGCCCTGCCTGCAGGGCCAGACCCAGGGTCCAGCGCCCGGCCTGCTGATGCCGCTCCCGCCAGGCCTGGGCGAGGGCAAAGGGAAGCATGGGCAGCCAGGGCCAGCCTCCCACCACAAGCTGCGTGAGGGGCATGAGCGGTCCTCCACCGTTGGCGTTCACGGCCCGCACCAGCCGCCCCATGCCCTGGGGCCCCCACATCACCAGGGCGTCGCTGCCCCGCATGGCCAGATGCCAGCCGTGCCAAGCCAGGCCGGGGAGCAGGCCCAGCAGCAGGCCGGCCAGAAGCCAGCGCCAGCTGCGGTTCTCCAGGTCGCCGTCAAGACGGCGCAGGATGAGCGCTCCTGCCAGCACCGGCACGGCCACCGGTGCCTTGAGCAGCAACAGCATCGCTCCCCCCAGACCGGCCAACAGGCCGCCGCCCAGGTCCCGTCGCGGCCCCTTCCCGGCCGAAAGGAAGCCCAGCCAGACCAGGGCCATGGCCGTCAGCTGGGTGCCATCCAGCATCGCCAGGCGGCCATGGCGGGCAAGCGGCAGGAGCGTGAGGGTGATCAGCGCCGTGGCGATGGCGGCGTCAGGCCGGCCCGGCCGCAGTCGAACCTGCACCAGGCCCAGCAGGGGCACCAGCAGGGTGGACCCCAGGGCCGGGATGAGGCGCACCACCCACTCCGGCGGCAGGCTTGCCGGGCTGCTGCCACTGGCCCAGTTCCAGAGATGGATCGCGCCGGCGATCGCCAGATGGAGGCCGGGAGGCTTGTTCAAATAGGCCCGTCCCATGTAGGTGGGCAGCAGTCCCTCGGGGAACGGGCTGCGACTGATCTCCAGGGACACCCGGGCGATCGTCGCTTCGTCCCAGTCCCTCAGGGGGACGCCGCCCAGCCCGATCAGCGCCAGAATCAGAGAGGCCAGCCAGAACGCCAGCAACCACCGCCACGGCGCCGGCGGAGCTGGATGTGTTCGGGGCATGGCGGTGGGTCGTAGGTGCCATGGGTTTCGCACGGCCTTCATCCTTACCCTTTGTCGCCCCGCCGACCTCCGCCTGTGCCTTGTCGCCTGGGTCACCCCCGGCTGTCTTCCGCCAGACCTGGGGGCTTCGGGCGCGCTTGGCGGCGAAAACTGGTTACGATCACCCAGTTCCGTCAGCAGTCGTGTGGGGTTCCACCCCGGAGGCACGGCCGGCTGGCATTCGCTCCATCGGAGGAGGTGCCCGTGAGTCCCAGTTGTTCCAGCAAGGGTCTGCTGATCGCGGAGAACGCCGGCTGATTCGGCGCCATACCCCCTGATCAATCGGTTCCGCGCCAGAGCGGACCCGGCGAGAGCCCCCGTTGCCCCCTGGTTTCCAGGTTGGCAGCGGGGGCATCGTTCTGTTCAATCATGCAGTTCAATCGTTCTGTTCATTGGCATCGCTCCCCTGACAGGGCAACGCCGTAGCTTGGCCCCCGCTTGTCGCGAGTTCGCCCCGATGCCCAGTGGCCCTCTCCTCTCCGCTGATGCGCCGGCACCCCCCCGGGTGATCCTTACCCCCTGGGGAGAGCTGCGTCCGCTGGTCGATCTGCGGCCCCTCCTCTACATCCTTGTCCTCTACGGGATCGTTCTGTTCCTGCCGTTTGGCGTCTTCGAGGCCTGGCGCAAAGGGGAGGACGGACCGGCGGAGTGGATTCAGTTTGTCGGCTATGTGGGGGCCTGCATCGCCTCCCTGGTGGTGGTTTGGCGCCGTCGCGGCAGGCCAGCCAGCATCGCCTTCCTGGGCTGGCTGACGCTGGCGGTGTTCTGTTTCCTGATGGCGGGCGAGGAGATCAGCTGGGGGGAGCGGCTCACCGGAGTGGGGCTGGAGACGATCCGTGGGATCAACGCCCAGGGGGAGACCACCCTGCATAACATCCCGGCCCTGCAGAGCCTGATGCACTTCGCCTTCATCTTCTTCGGACTGCTGTTCGGCTGGATCGGCTGGCGACTGTTGCCCTGGATTGATGCTCTTCCCGCCAGGTTCTACAGCCTCTATTTCCTGCCGGTCGCCCTTTTCTACACCTACTTTGACCTCTCCTGGCTCACCCTGGGTGATCGCATCCGCAATGATCAGGAAGCCATTGAACTGCTGATGGCGGTTGGTCTCTGCCTGCATGCCCTGGCCAAGGCCCGCCAGCCGGATCCCCTGCTCCTCACGGACGCCGACTGATCTCCTGCTCCACCGCCGCCACGGCAGCAGGAAGGCTCTGGCGCAACGCCCCAAGCAGGGCAAGATCCCCACTCAGAACGCCGCTGGCATCGCGCAGCCCGCGAATCACAGGCTTGGCCCCGGTGGCGGCGGGAAGCTCCTCCAGCACCGATCGGGCCTGCCAGGGACGCCAGTCCGCCAGCAGAACGACCGCCCGGTAGGTGGCGGGCCAGGGGTTCCTGGGCTCCAGCCGTTGCAGGTGCGCGTACAACCCCTGAGCTGATTCCGGACGGTTCTGCAGGGTGCTCAGCAGGGCCAGAGTCCAGAGAGCCTCGCGATTGTCGGGGTCCGCCCGCAGGCGCTGACGGGCCCAGGCCGCCACGCGCTGCTGGTACAGGAGATGGCCATCGAGCTGATGCTCCAGTCCGAGGCCGGCGAACAGCGGCGCCAGCCCGCGGGGGCCCTGGGCCATCTGGGGGGCCAGGCGCTTGAAGTCGTCATCGAAGTGCCGGGCGGCAGGGGCTTTGGCCCGCCGGTGCCAGAGTTCCAGATCGAGGTCATGGCTGCCTCGCCAGTGCCGCACCCGTTCAAAGCGCCCGTCCTGGCGAACGGCATGGCTCAGCTGCCGGGCGCTTGGCCTTGTGCTCCCCTGATCTCCTGTGGCCAGCAGCAGCCAGTCCGCGCTGGCCAGAACCCTCTCCTGCTGGCCGGGCTGTCTGCCCACCTGACGGGAAACGATCCTCCCCGCCGCCAGGCGCCCATAGACGGTGGCGGTGTGCTCGTTGAGATCGGGACGGCTGGCCATCATCAAGACGGTGAGCGGCTGATCCCCCACCCGGCGCCGCAGTTCGGCCATCGCCTCCGGCACCGGCAAGCCGGCCTGCCGCTCGATCGCCGCAGCCCGCTCCGCTCCCGTCACCAGACCCGTGGCCAGCACGCCCGCCACCAGGGTGAGGCGGCCGGTCGGGCTGCCCCAGCGCTGCCGCACCGCCTGAGCAATCTGCCACCAGCCCCAGCTCAGCAACAGCAGCAGCAGGGGGAGCACCGGCGCGAAGTAGCGAGGGTCCTTGTTGGGGCTGAGGCTGGTGGCCAGCCAGCCGGCCAGGCAGCAGCCGATCAGCCAGCGCCAGCCCTCGGTGTGGTCGCACCATGGAGCTGGGGCTGCCTGCGGCCGTCGCCAGAGCGCCCAAGCCGCCGCCGCACCCGCCAGTCCGATCAGCAGGGTCAGGGGACCCAACTGGCTGGCCAGCAGCCGCGGATACCAGAGCAGAGAGGCCAGGCTCAGGGATCCGGGATCCCCTTCCGCTGCCCCCGATTCGAACACCGCCCGGTTGGTGCCGCCGAGGGTGGAAATCCAGTTGTGGTGAAGCCAGGGCAAGAGCAGGGCCAGCACCACCGCCAACGCCAGCAGCACCTGCAGGCGCCGCTCCCGCCGCCCCAGGCCCCAGGCCGCCGCCCAGAGGCAGGGCAGCGCCACCACCAGCAGGGCGCTCTGCTTCACCAGGATCGCCGCGGCCACCGCCAGGGCGGCCGCCAGGGCCTGACCCCATCCCCCACCCGCCGGCGCCGGAGCCTGCCAGCGCCCCAGCCTCCAGAGGGCCAGGGTGGTGGTGGCGGCCAGGGGCAGATCCAGCGTGTAGTCCACCCGCAGTGCCGCCAAGGCCGGCGCGCTAGCGGTCAGGGCGGCCGCCAGAAGTCCGAAGCCCTGACCGCCCAGCTGCCGGCCCCAGAGGGCCACCACCAGCAGCAGCAGCCCGTTCCAGAGGGCCAGGCTCCAGCTGGCGGCGTCAGGGATCTGGCCCGCCGCCGCCATCACGCTGCCGTTCACCAGGGAGGCCAGGGGCGGGATCTTGGGGGAGAGATCCAGCAGCGCCTCCCATCCCCGCCAGCCGCCGCCGCGCAGCAGGCCCAGGGCACGGCCGTGGTCCACGGCGCTGTTGAGGTAGTCGGCCTGATCCCAGGCAGGTAGCCGTTGATCCAACCCCAGCCAGAGGCGGTCCATCGCGGTGACCAGAAGCCAGAGGCCGATCAGGGCCAGCCACCAGCGCCGGGCATCGCGTCGGTCTCGTCTGCTGGGACCCTGATCCACAGGGTCGGCAAGGGGGGGGCGGGATGACGGTCCCAGGGGCTGAGGGGAGTGCAGGCGCGTCAGTTTGAACCAGAGGCTGGGGGCCATCCGAGCTTCTGTCACACACCTCCTGGTGGAGGAATCGCCAGTAGTCAATCATTGAAGCGGCGCATTGCGCCTTTCTGTGTGAGGATCCATGAAACTCTTCCGGCAACTGCTGGTGGCTCCTGCCGCAATCGGCCTCCTTGCGCCGATTGCCGCCCATGCCGCCGATCTCAATCTGACCGACGTCAACGCTTACTCCTCCAACGGCAGCGCCGACCAGGTCACCAGCATCAACCAGTTCTCCGACGTTCGCCCCACCGACTGGGCGTACCAGGCGCTCAGCAACCTGATTGAGCGCTACGGCTGCGTGGCCGGCTACCCGGACGGCACCTATCGCGGTGGCAAGG
>JBEIHT010000129.1:0-5898 GCA_040381155.1 Aphanothece sp. | reverse complement strand
GGCAGGGCGAAATGGAGAGCCGCTTCGGCCTGCCGTTCCAGGTGATGAACCGCGAGTACGTCTCGCAGATGCGGCGCGAGCGGGGCTGGGGCATCAACCCCTGGGCCACCCACACCCGCTTCATCCTCAGCCAGGCGCTGGTGCGCGATGAGGCCTATGCCGGGCCGCTGCGCGACTGGTTGGGGGAGGAGGGCAAGCAGGCGCTGCTGATCCTCGATGAGGCCCACAACGCGGCACCCGCCAGCGGCTCGAAGTTCGCGATCGACTCCAAGCTCACCCGCTCCATCCGTGATCTGGCGGGGCGCTTCGAGCACAAACTGTTCCTCTCGGCCACGCCCCACAACGGCCACAGCAACAGCTTTTCGGCCCTGCTGGAGATCCTCGATCCCACCCGCTTCTGCCGCGGCGTGGCGGTGCGCAAGCAGGACCTGGAGGACGTGATGGTGCGGCGGCTCAAGGAGGACCTGCGCCAGATCGGTGTGGAGCTGCCCGAGCGGCTGGTGGTGCCCGAGGTGATCGATGGCCTGCCGGCCGCGACCCCGGAGCTGCGGCTGGCGGAACTCCTCAGCCGCTACCGCGAGCAGCGCAACCAGCGCCTGGCCGCCGCCGGCAAGCGCGAGCGTGCCGCCGAAAACCTGGTGATCGCCAACCTGCAGAAGCGGCTGCTGAGTTCGATCGCGGCCTTCGATCGCACCCTGCAGGTGCACTGCGCCACCCTCAAGAGGCGCTCCGCCCAGGACAGCCGCCGCCGGCCGCCGCGGCTGGAGGCCCTCGATCTGCTCGCCGATTCCATTGATGGCGACGACGAGCGGGCGGAGGGGGACGAGGAGGAGCTGCTGCAGGAGGCCGATGCCCAGCACGAGGCGGCGGTGAGCTCGGCGCTGCAGGCCAGCGACGAGGACTGGACCCTGCTGCGCGACATGAAGGCCATCTCCGAGGCGGCCCGCTACGAGCCCGACAGCCGTGTGCGGCGCCTGGAGCAACTGATCCGCGCCCATCTCTGCCCTCGCCTGGGGCAGGAAGGTGCGCAATGGGCCGGCGAGCGTCTGCTGATCTTCACCGAATACGCCGACACCAAGGACTGGCTGGAGCGCCGTGTGCGTGAGCTGATCGCCGGCAGCGACCAGGCCGAAGCGCGCCTGGCCACCTTCCATGGCGGCATCGGCGATGAGAGGCGCGAGGCGATCAAGCGCAGCTTCAACAGCCCGCCCGAGGCCGATCCCCTGCGGATCCTGATCGCCACCGACGCGGCACGGGAAGGCGTGAACCTGCAGAACCACTGCAAACGCCTGGTGCATTTCGATGTGCCCTGGAACCCGGGCCGGATGGAGCAGCGCAACGGCCGCATCGATCGCACCCTGCAGCGGGCGCCGCAGGTGTACTGCCACTACTTCGTGCTGCCCCAGCGCCCGGAAGACACCGTGCTCGACACGGTGGTGCGAAAAACGGATCAGATCCGCAGCGAACTGGGTTGCCTGCCGCCGGTGGTGATCCGCAAGCTCAACGACCTGCTGGCCAAGGGCATCAATCCCACAGCGCTGGCCGCCACCCTGGCGGAGATCGAGGGGCTGGATCAGGAGGAGGCCTTCCGCCGCACCCGGGCGCTGCTGGAGGAGGAGCTCGAAGGCAGCCGCGAACGCAAGGAGAAGCTGGAAAGCCAGGTGGGCACGTTGGAGCGCTACCTGGAGCGCTCGCGCAAGTGGCTCAACTTCAGCAGTGGCCTGTTCCGCAGCGCCCTCAACACCAGCCTGCAACTCACGAGCAAGGGCGACGGCAAGACACCGCTGGCCCTGCGCCCCCGCGATCCAGCCCAGGCGGCCGCCGATCCTGATCGGGCCATCTGGGAGTTCCCCACCGCCGAGGAGCTGCCCGGCGGCGATGCGGTGTGGGGCGATGTGCTCGATGCCCTGCGACCGCCGCGCCAGCCCGGCCAGAAGCTGTGGCAGTGGCGCCAGGAGACGGCCCTGCAGCCGGTGGTGTTCCGGGACCCGCAGGAGGTGAATGCCGATCGGGTGCATCTGCACCTGGAGCATCCGCTGGTGCAGCGGCTGCTGCGCCGCTTTTTGATGCGTGGTTTCCAGAGCGATGCCCTCAGCCGGGCGGCGGTGCTGGGCACCACGGATGACACCGCCAAGCTGATCGTGCTGGCGCGGCTGAGCCTCTACGGCCACGGCGCGGCGCGGCTGCACGACGAGGTGCTGGCGGTGGTGGCCGAATGGGATCCGGCCGATCCGAGCCGGCGGCTGCGCAAACTCAGCGACGCCAAAAGCCAGCGGGCCCTGGAAGATCTGGAGGCATCACTGCAGCAGCGGCTGGAGGCAGCGGAGGGCATCACCACACTCCTGAAGGGGCACCTGAGCGCCGATGTGGCGCAGCTGCGCGAGGCCCTCGATCGCGTGGTGGAGCAACGCCGCGAGGATGCCGCAGGCAAGCTCGGCAAACGCGCCGATGAGGAAGCCGCCCGCTTCTGCAAGGTGCTGGAGGAGCAGCGCCAGCGCATCCGCAGCAGCCGCCGCCGCGTGAAGGAGAACCCCGACCAGCTGCTGCTCGAGCTGGGCGACATCGCCGATGCGGAGGAGCTCAAGGCGGTGCGCCGCCAGGTTGCCGACAACTGGCGCTACTGGGAGCAGCGGCTGGCGTCGATCGACACCGACCTGGAGCGGGAGCCCGAACGCATCCGCCGCACGTTCGCGCTGCAGACCTACCGGGTGGAGCCGGCCGGGGCGATCTACCTGTGGCCGCAGGGTCGATGACCGTACTGCTTTCAGTACCTAAGCGTGAAAAGCCCCGTAGGATGGCTTCGCCAACCGCTGCGCCAGTCCATGGCCGACCAGCCGCTGAATGTGCTCCGCTCGGCCGAGCTCAAGCGGCGCGGCATTGCAGCGGTGGAGGAGGCCCTGCGTGCCGGCCCGGTGCATCTCCTCAAGCGCAACAGTCCAGCTGCCGTGGTGCTCAGCGAAGCGGAGTACAACCGCCTCAGGCGCCAGGCCGAGCGACCGACCGCGCCAGGGCAGAGCTGCCTGGACTGGTTGCTGTCCTTGCCCCCCGTGGCGGAGGGTCGCAGCAAGGAGGAAATCGACGCCGAGCTGCAGCGGGAACGCGACTGGTGATCGCCTTTCTCGACGCCAGCGCCGTGATTTACGCCGTGGAGGGATCAACGGCGTGGGCCGAGGCCCTGAAGTGCCAGCTGCGGAAGCTGGCCGGTTCGGAGGAAGCGTCCACAGGCGGCCTGCAGCTGGCCGTCAGCCGCCTGAGCTGGCTGGAGTGCCGTGTGGGGCCGCTGCGCCGCAGGGATGCGGAAGCCCTGGCCAGGTTTGATGCCTTCTTTCTGCATCCGGATCTGGAGTGGGTGGAGCTCAGCCCGGCCGTGGTGGAGCAGGCCACGCACTTGCGAGCCGAGCACAACCTGCGCACACCCGATGCCTTGCAGGCCGCCAGCTGTCTGCAGTTCGCGGGCGACGCCGTGATGGTCACGGGCGATGCAGGGTTCCAGAGGGTGCCGTCGCTCCGCCTGGCGCTCGTGAATGGAGCTGAGGGCCGTGGCTGATCGCGGCCCCCTTGTCAGCGGTGAGGCCCTGCAGGCGTTCAGCCAACGCCTGGTGGAGGGCTTTGCCCCCGAGAAGACGTGGGTCATCCATCCTTTCCGGTGGATCTGTTGTTGTGTCGGCCGGAAGCTGCCAAGCAGCGGGATGGCTGGGGCGACGGGCAACGCCTCAGGAGGTGGCCTGATGCAGCGACTGCGCCAGATCGGGGAAGGCCACCAGGATGGCGCGGTCCTCGGTGACGAGCGGCACGCCCAACTGTTGGGCGGCGGCAACGAATTCGCAGTCGAAGGACGTGCAGCGACTGGTGCTCACCAGCTGCAGGACGTGCTCCGTGCTGACCCTTTCCTCATGGGGAGCGAGGATCAGTTCAGCTTCCTCCATCAACGCAACGGCTCGGGAAAGATCCAGGAGATCACGCCTCAGGTAGCCGGTGAGAACATTACGGAACTCGCTGCGCCAGAGCGGCGGTGCAGCCCATTGGCGCTCTTGGCGTCTCAGGATCTCTGCCTTCTCAGTTCTGGGACCAAGCAACAGCAGATAAACGAGAACATTGGTGTCAACGACGATCAAGGCCGGCCTTCCCGCTTGAAGGCATCGATCTCATCGGGATCAAAGATGTGCGGCCCGAGGCTTTCACGCAACGCTCTGATTCTGGCCAGCTCTTCATCAACGGAGGGAACCTCCGCCTCCAGGCCAGCCTCCAGGCACACGATCGCCTCGTTGTTGAGGCTGCGGCGGTGCCGCTTGGCGGCGGCGCTGAGCCGGGCGTGCAGAGCATCGGGAAGGTTCTTGAGCGTGAGGGTCTTGGCCATGACGACAACCCATTCCGTGGCGTGGACACCAGTCTGCATCCGTTTTGGTGTCGCAGGCGTTGAGGAGGTGCGCTGATGCCCCCCTTCATCCCCACCAAGGACACCCACGGCCAATGGATCGGCCTGCTGCAGCCCGTGGGTCTGGTGGTGGCGCCGGCGGTGCTGAATGCGCTGCAGTTGGTTCCCAACCAGAGCACCCCGTATCTCTCCGCGCGTCAGCGCCAGCTGGAGGGATTGCTGGAGGAGGTGGAGGGTCCGAACAGCCAACCTCTGGCCGTGGTGCCGAGCTTTGCGTTGCTGGCCAGCGAGTTGCTCGACTGGGGCGAGGCGGATCTGCTCGACGCGGAGGGTCTGCTGGCTGCCACCGGGCTGGAGCGCCTGCCCGAGGTGGTGCTCGCCGAGTACGGCGAAACCCTGCGCCCCACCCACGGCGTGCCGAAGTTCGAGGTGGAGACACCGGAGGCGAAAGGCACTGACGCCAAAGACACCGATCCCCATGACCCAGACGGCGTGGCGACAGGCAAGGGCGCCAGTGCCGCCAGCAGGCTCCAGGCCCTGGTGCTCGATCTCACCCAGTGGCGCGACGCCCATGGCCAGCCTGATCCCCAGTGGGGCCGCGATTTCGACGCCAACTGGAACCCCGCCGGTAACGGCTGGGATGCCACACCGCAGCAGCGTTTCGAGCGGCTGCTCAAGGAAACGGAGATCCCCATCGGCCTCCTGTTCAACGGCTCCCAGCTGCGGCTGGTGCATGCGCCGCGGGGCGAATCGAGCGGCTGGCTCACCATGCCCCTGGAGCCGATGGCGGAGGTGGCGGGTCGACCGATGCTCGGCGCGCTGGAGCTGTTGTTGGGGGTGGACCGGCTGTTCGGCGGCAACCCGGAGCAGCGCCTGCCGGCGGTGTTGGCGGCCAGCAGGAAGAACCAGAACGAGGTGAGCACCCGCCTGGCGGAGCAGGTGCTCGAAGCCCTCTGGGAGCTTCTGCTGGGCTTTGATGAGGCCGAGCGCATCGCCCGCGACGCCGGCGGAACGGTTCTGGGCGATCTCCCCAGAACTGAAGCGGGGCAGAAGCAGCTCTATGGCGGGCTGATCACGGTGCTACTGCGGCTGGTGTTCCTGCTCTATGCGGAAGACGAAGCCCTGATGCCCGCCGATTCGCTCTACGGCCAGCACTACAGCGTCAGCGCCCTGGCCGATCGGTTGCGCCAGGAGCGTGTTGAACACCAGGGGGCGATGGCGGATCGGCGCGGTGCCTGGGCGTCACTGCTGAGCCTGTTCCGCCTCGTGTACGACGGTGGCGGCGCAGACCCCACCTACCTGCCGGCCCGCCACGGCGAGCTGTTCGCCCCCGATGCCTATCCGTTCCTGGAGGGCCGCAAGGCGGGCAGCTCCTACAAGGACGAAATCCTGACCAACCTGCCCGCCATCAGCGACGACGTGGTGGAGAAGGTGCTCACCCGGCTGCTGTGGCTGGCGGACGACAACAAGGTGGCCCAGCGACTCAACTACCGCTCGCTCGATGTGGAGCAGATCGGCTCGGT
>JBEIHT010000128.1:0-5996 GCA_040381155.1 Aphanothece sp. | reverse complement strand
CCATTCAGGCGAATTCCGGCACCACCAACGTCACCATTCAATCGGGCGGAACGGTCACCGGCAGCGTCGATCTGGGGGGCACTCCGGGCGACATGACCACCGATTCAGGCGGCACGTTCAATGCGGGCCCGACCCTGGTGGTGGCGAGCAGCACCTTCACCAATGCCGGCAACCTGTTCGTGGCCGACCCTGGCCGCATCGGCAGCACCACCATCAGCGGCGGCTTCCAGCAAACCGCCAGCGGGGTGATGGGGGTGGATGTGAACTCCCTGGCGCCCCAGGCCAGCGATCGCCTGATCGTGAATGGCCAGGCCCGGCTGGGGGGTGTGATCGCCCCGCTGGCCACCGCCCTGCTGCCCGGAGATCTCCCCCTGGTGAGCGCCACCAGCCTGAGCGGCACGGCCCTGCTGCGGCAGGGCATCGCCTTCGCCTGGAAACCGACGGTGAGCGACAACACCCTCATCGTTAGCCCCCAGCCCCGCTTCCGTCCCGCTGGCCTTGCCCTCAGCCCCAGCCAGAAGAGCCTCACCACCTACCTGAACCGCGCCTGGAGCAACAGCGATCGCTTCCTGGCCCCCAGCTTCGCCTACCTCTCCCAGCTGGAGAGCACCGATCAGTACCGCCAGACCCTGCGCAGCCTCGCGCCCCAGCCCCACAGCGTGCAGGTGCAGAACCTGCTGAACAGTGCGCCCCTGTTTCTCGGTGCTGCCATCACTTGCCCCAGCGATCTCTCCACCCGCGTGCTGACCACCGAAACCAGCTGCCTGTGGGCGCGGGTTGCAGGCGTGTGGGAGATCCAATCCGGCCATGATGGGGATCCGCTGGCCCGGATGAGCGGCGTGGGCACGCGGCTCGGTGGGCAGTGGCAGGTGGCGCCGGAGTGGTTCGTGGGTGGTTCGTTCGGTTACGGCCAGTCGTGGGCCAATGCCGCCGACTTCTCCAGCCACGGCGACCTCTACGACGGCAGCCTCAGCGTGCGGCACACCCGCAAGGCCTGGACCTTCGCCGGTTCCCTGGCGATCGGCAGCGGCCAGTTCGCGAACACCCGCACGTTCCAGCTCGCTCCGGTGGGCACCTTCGCCGCCATGGGCAGCCGTTACACCAGCAACTCCTCGGCCCTGCTGATCGGCGGCCGGCTACGGGCGGCCTATCAGATTCCCCTGCGGACGTTCTATCTGCGGCCCTATGCCGATCTCGATCTGCTGCGCGCCCAGATGCCGGGATTTCAGGAGTCTGGATCGGCAGGCCTGCCGCTGGCCTTCCGCGCCAGTCAGGCCACGGCGCTGAGCTTCACGCCGATGCTGGAGTTCGGCGGCGAGCGGCAGCTGGACGCCCACACCCGGCTGCGGCCCTACCTGGCCCTGGGGCTGAGCCTCCGCGCCGGCATCGACTGGGCGATGCGGGCCCAGATCCAGGGGGCCGAGCCGGGGGATGGTGTCTTCCGGCTGTTCGGCAATGCCCCAGCGGTGCTGGGGCGCCTGGAGGCGGGTCTGCAGGTGTTCCGCAACGACGGCTTCGATGTGCGCCTGGAGTACGGCCTCAGCGCCGGCAACGGCACGGTGGCCCAGGTGCCGAGCGCCCGTTTCACCTTTCGCTTCTGACCATGCTGACCGACAGACGGCGCAGGGCGTCGCTGTGGGTTGAGGCCAACCAGGGCCTGGAACCAAGGCACGCCCCGGCAGCTGTTGTTACGTCTGGCTAGCGATTGCGCCGGTAATTTTGCCCCTCACGTCGCCCTATCGATGCTCGTGTGTCAGGCGACAGCGAAAACTGGTCCGGCGCTTTGCATCATTAACTGTTACCTCCAATTGGTGTCGCGACAGGATTGGCCTTTTCCTCTGTCTCCGACTCCTTTCCTGCTGATCGCAGCGACCCCAGCAACCGCTCTGCTCTGGCTGTACGCCATTCCTTGACGCGCCGCTCCATCGAGCGCAGCTGACCCTCGTGATAAGTGCCGGGGGCAAGCCTGATCAGCCGCCTGAGTATCTCGGCGGCGGTCATGCCGGTCTCCCTCTCCAGCCACTGCGCGGTCTTCCGCGGTGAACAGAAACAGGAAGCGATACACCAGCCGCAGCAGCTGACGGTGCAGCTCCTGACCGCTGAGGGCCCCACTGGCCAGCTGGTTGCGCAGGGCCTCGTTGTCGGGATGCTGGAGCAAGCCATTGCCCAGGGCTTCGAGGGCCTGCTGCACGCCGTTGCGCAGTTGCCCCAGCACACGCTCACCCGCCTCCTGCGACTGCTCCTTCCAGGTGTCG
The DNA here is from genome assembly GCA_040381155.1 of Aphanothece sp. Taxonomy (GTDB): domain Bacteria; phylum Cyanobacteriota; class Cyanobacteriia; order PCC-6307; family Cyanobiaceae; genus Cyanobium. The sequence continues at coordinate 3,741 of JBEIHT010000128.1, read as the reverse complement.
AGCACGCAGCTGCCCGTCTGCGGATGGCGAAAGCGGCTGGCGTGCAGCAGCAGCCACAGCACCGCGAACTCAGTGAACAGCTCGCCCTCCACCAACAGCTCCAGATCCACCGCCAGATAGGCCGGCTTCACCAGCGACGGGTTGTCGTGCAGCAGCCGCAGTCGATCGCCTGTGAGCAGCAGCCCCCAGTTGGCGTTGTCGTCGGCATTGAGGCATTCCTGCAGGCAACTGTGCGGCGAGCGGCGGCGTCCCTCCCGGCCGAACTGGCTGCTGCCCTTGTCGAGCTGATCGGATGCAATGCTCCGCACGATCAGGGAGCGGCACCCTCAAACGCCCGGTGGGTGATCGGGAACTGGGCGTCGCCATGTTGCCAGCCGCTGCAGGGTTGCAGGTCCTGCCAACCCAGACCTCGCGCAGGAGCCGCACCGAGGCATGCAATCCGGCCGTGCTCTACGCCGCCCGCTCGCGCAGATCCCGGTACTCCTCCCAGATCTCCTTGAGCCGCACCCAGGCCGCATCGATTCGCTCCCGTAGCCGTTCGCCCTTGGCCAGGCCGTAATCGGCCTCCTTCTGCATCGGGGCCTGCAGGCGGGCCACCTGCTCCAACAGCGACCCCGGCAGCAGGCTGCCCTTGAGCTCGATCGCCTGGAAGCTGACGGTGGCGGTGGTGCGGGCCATGAGGCGGAGACAGAAGGGGGGCGTGTGCTGGAGGCTGGATGGGAACACTTGAGAGCTGGCCAGGGCTGACAGACTGGCCAGAGATCCGACTCAGCCAGGAGGTCCGGCGCGATGGCCACCCTGACCCTGCACGACGTGCCCGAGGAGCTGGTGGCGCGGCTGGAAGAGCGAGCCCGCGCCCATGGCCGCAGCCTCACCAGTGAAGTGCTGGCTGCCCTGGAGACCCTGGAGCCCGCAGCGGCCGGCCCGGTAGTGGCTCAACCTGCTCCAGAACCAGTGAACATCGAGCCCACATTGCGGCGCATGCAGGAGATCAGCGCCGGGCTGCGGGCGAAGGCGGCCGCTGAGGGCCGCGAGATTCGGCAGGTGCCGCCTCTGCCCCCGATGACGGAGGAGGAGAAGGCAGCAGAGTGCCAGCTCTTCGCACGCCTGCGCAGCCAGTTCAAGGGGCCGCCACTGACCAGCGAAGAGATCATCGCGGCGATCGAGCGGGACAGCCATCCGCCGGAACTGGATCGCTTCGGATACCGCATCAACCCCGAGTCTTAATGCTGGTTGCTGATACCAATGTGCTGATTGAGCTCTTTGTACCCAGCCCCGTCTCCCAGGCCGTTCTGGATTGCAGAGACGCCGACAACGATTGGTGGCTGCCCAGTCTGTGGGTCCCAGAATTTCGCCATGTCCTTCTGAAATTCCTGCGGGTCGGGCGGCTCGATCTGTCAACAGCCCGGAACCATCTGGCTGTGGCTGAGCAAAGGTTTCTGCCACGAACCATGACGGTCTCAAGTGCCGAGGCCCTGCAGCTGGCCCATAGCCACGGGTGCTCCAGCTACGACGCCGAATTTGTGGTTCTCGCCCAACAGCTGAACTGCCCGCTGCTGACCTTCGACCGCAAGCTGCTGCAGCTTTTTCCGGATTTGGCTCTGAAACCGGGCTCATAGAACTGGCGCCGGCAGCAGCACAATCAGCCCGATCACATCCACCGGCAGGCTCGGTTCACAGCGGAAGCGCATCCGCAGCGATTCGCCGGAGCGCAGCGAGGCCTCGCGCACCCGCCGGTGGTCTTCCTCCGCCAGATCGGCACGCCGCTCGGCCAGGGCCGCCAGTGCCGGCTGCAGAGCATCGAGCTCGGCCACCGCCTCCTGCAGCCATTGCTGGCGCTGCCCTCCAGTGGTTCCACACCATCGCCGTTCACCCGGGCGGTGAGGCATTCCTCCACCAGCAGATCGGGCAGGGCCTCGTACTGAGTGCCCGTCCAACGCGACTGGTGCAGCTGGTGCCGCAGCCGCAGCACCAACACCTGGGTGCGTTTGGCCACCGCCTTGGTGCGGATCACGGAGGCGCGAGCTGCCAGTTCCGGCTCCAGGCCGCTGAGGGCACGCTCGGCCACGATCGGCCACGAAATCCGCCAGCTCCACCACCAGCGGATGGGACCGGCTGAGCAGCTGGCTGCCATCTCTCGCCGGCGAGTGGAAACTCAGGCGCAGCTTGCCGCCGAGGTCGTGGTTGCGCAGGCGCTCGTTCAGGGCCTGGCGGTTGTCCTCCAGGCGGGTGAGATCGAGCTCCCAGCCTCCGCCCGATGGCAATGCCCCGATGGGCAGATTCAGGCGGCGGCAGGCGTTGAGCACCAACCGCTCCACCGCATCGGCGCTGCCGAGGGATTCGCGCGTGCGGTTCCATTCGCGCAGCGCTTCCTCCGGCTTGAAGCTGCGCTGGGCAAAGATCGTGCGGGTGGCTTTGGCGTTCTCCTTGGCGCTCTGCCATTCGGCGTCAATCACGGCATCAAGGTCTGATCCGGATCCACCGAATCCAGGCAGGCCGAGGTTGAGGAACCCCTGAATCGCCTTGGCGGCCTTGCCAAAGATCCCGCACCCGCTCATCCACCGGGTTGGAGTCGCCGCCGTGCAGCATCAGCGCCCGCACGGCACTGCGGGCCTGGCCAAAGCGATCCACCCGCCCTTCGCGCTGCTCGTGGCGGGTCGGGTTCCAGCAGAGGTCGTAGTGCACCACCGCTTGCCGTTCGCCAGTTCGTTCTGCAGCTCGCGGATCCGCTCCACCCGCTCCTCCGGTGGCAGATCACCGGTGACGGCCATCACCACATGCGCCCGCTTGGGCAGTTCCTCTTCCAGTTGCTCGGCCAGGTAGTGGGCGGTGGGCCGGAAACGGCACCAGGTGGCGCTGGGGATCAGCGGCCAGGCCCCGCAGCAGTTCGTAACGCTGCTGGCGCCCGCCCCCCTTGCGGGCCGCGCAGGTGTGGGCCTCATCGACGATCACGAACTCGCCGCAGCTGCGCAGGAAGCCCTCGCGGTTGCGGTCGCTCTTGATCCAGTCGAGGCTCACCACCGTGAACGGGATCACATCAAAGATCGACTTGCCCGCCGGCAGGCCCCGCTCCAGCTTCTGGGCCGTGCCGGGCCGCACCACTTCTGCCGCCAGGTTGAACTGGCGGATCATGTCGCTCTTCCACGTTTTGAACGTCTGTGGATCTTCTTAGCGGTCAAGACTATGAGGGTGGCGGTGGTGGTGGAGTGGGCGAAGGCGTTGCGCACCCGCCGCAGAGTCTGCAGGGCCTGCTCCACCGGCGGCTCGATCAGCCCCAGCCGGGCCGCCAGGGTGATGCGCGCCCCGAAGGAGCCCAGGGGTCGATCGGGCTGGAAGAAGGTATCGGTGGCACCGGCCGCTGGCAGCAGGACGGCCTGCAGCAGGCTCTCCAGGGCCGCATCCACCCGCGCCACGCCCACCAGCACGGCGGTGCGGCCACGCTCCTCCAGCATCTGCAGGGCAATGGTGCGTACGGCGGCGGCAGCTCCCTGCAGGGACTGATCCATGGCGATGTCAGGCCAGGCTCTGATCCTGGCCCGTGATGGAAGGCCTCGCTACAAACCTTGCGACGGGCCTGGCTCGCGCTGCGAGAGCCTGCAAGCGGTCACCCCGTCATCGAGATCCCTCGCTGTGCCCTCCACCTTCTGGCTGACGGATGGAGAGAGCCGCTGCACCCTGAGGGGGGGATGGCACAAAGCTGATGGCAGAGGGCAACAGGGATTGGCTGAGGTTGCCTGTGGT
>JBEIHT010000127.1:0-6119 GCA_040381155.1 Aphanothece sp. | reverse complement strand
CGTCGTTTGCCTATCACCCCGCGCGGCTGGTGGAAATCGTGGCCTGCCTGGAGGCGATCGGGCAGTTGGTGGAGGATCCCGAGCTGCAATCGCCCCATGTGCGCAGCCATGCCGGCCTCAACGCCACCGAGGCGGTGGGGGTGAGCGAGGCGCCCCGGGGCACGTTGTTTCACCACTACCGGGGGGACGACGACGGCCTGATCACCCGGGTGAACCTGATCATCGCCACGGGTCAGAACAACCTGGCGATGAACCGCACGGTGGCCCAGATCGCCCGCGAATACTTGCCCGATCCCGTACCGGCGGATGGGGAGATCCCCGAGCCGCTGCTCAACCGGGTGGAGGCGGGCATCCGCTGCTTCGACCCCTGCCTCTCCTGCTCCACCCACGCCGCCGGCCAGATGCCCCTGCGCCTGGAGCTGCGGGATGCGGCGGGGCGGCTGCTGGCGGAGCGCAGCCGGTGATGCAGCTGCCAACGGCGGCCACTGGAGGGGAGGACCGGGGCGGAGATCTGGTGATCGGACTGGGCAACCCCCTGCGGGGCGACGACGGGGTGGGCTGGTGGCTGGCACGGCGGGCGCGGCGGTGCAGGCCGGCGCCGACGGTGCGGCTGGTGCCACAGCTCACCCCGGAACTGGCCCTGGAGGTGGCGGCGGCGCGGCGGTTGCTGTTCGTGGATGCCTGGTGCGTCGGCCAGGGGGATGGCGGGGCGGGGCGGAACGCGGCGCCGCGGCTGCGCCCCCTGCGGCCCGGCGAGGGCGGTGAGGTGGGGGTGGCCGGCGGCCATGCCCTCGACCCGGCGGCCCTGCTGGCCCTGGCGACCCTGCTGGAGGGTGCGGGGCCGCCGGCCTGGCTGTTGCTGGTGCCCGCCTTCGCCTTCCCCCACGGGGCGGAGTGGAGCGCGGAGCTGCGGACCCGGCTGCCCGCCGCCCGCCGCCTGCTGGCGACCTGGCTGGCCGATGCATGAACTGAGCCTGATGGAGGAGGTGCGGCGCCTGGCGCTGCAGGAGCTGGAGCGCCACGGCGGCGGCCGCCTGAGGAGTCTGACGCTGCGGATCGGCAGCCTGGCGGGGGTGGATCCGGAAGCCCTGCGCTTCGCCTGGCAGGTGGTGATGGAGGAGCCGCCCACCAGCAACGCCCGCCTCCTGATCGAACGCGTGGAAGCCAGGGCGTTCTGCAGCCCCTGCGCCCGGGAGTTCCCCTGTCCGGATGGGCTGGCGCTGTGCCCGCACTGCGGCGCGATCAGCCGGCAGCTGCGGGGCGGGCGGGAGCTGGAACTGGCGTCGCTGGAGCTGGAGGAGGAGCGCTGAGGGGCCGATCGCGGAAACGGCGCAGAAGCCGGGAGGGGCGCTCGCCGTAGCGGGCCAGAAAATCGCGGCTGAAGGAGGCCTGCGAGAGATAGCCGCAGGCCTGGGTCACCTCCGCCAGAGCCAGGCGGCAGCGCGGGGCCTCCAGCAGCGCCTTGGCCCGGGCCAGCCGCTGCTGGCGCAGCCACTGCATCGGCCCGCAGCCGAAGCGCTGCTTGAAGGCGTATTGCAACGAGCGGCGGCTGTAGCGGCTGCGCCGCTCCATGTCGGAGAGGCTGATGGGGTCTTGCAGGTGGGCCAGCAACCAGGTGAGCAGCTCCTGGTGAACAAAGGGCTCGCTGATCAGCGGCGCCGCAGCGGCCGGCTCCAGCAGGCCGGGCAGCAGCAGCATCACAATCAGACGGCGAATCAGGTCATCGAGCCGCAGCATCGGGTTGATCTCGCCGCCGATGGCCAGGCACTGCTCCGCATAGGCCATGGTTTGCATCAGCAGCGCCTGCAGGCGCTGCCGGCGGGGATCCGCCTGGCGGCTGAGCACGGCGGGCTGGGAGAGGGCCACCTGCAGCGGCAGCGGATCGAAGCCAGGGCCGGCGATGGCATGGGCCACCGGCAGCAGGATCTCGGGGGGAAAGCTGATGATGATCCCCGAGCAGCGGCTGCAATCGAGCTGGATGCGACTGTGGGCGGCGGGAATGAACAGGCAGGAGGACCGGAAGCGGTAGGTGCGCTTCTCGATCGTGAAGGCATTGACCCCAGCCGGATAGGGAAGCACCAACTGGGCTTCACACTTCTGCTCCACCTCGCCGTGGATGGCCGAGCCCCAGGTGGCCAGCAGGGTGAGATCCGCCAGGCGAATGCAGCCGGACTGGTTGAAGAAGGGAAGATCGCGATGGGGATGGTCCCAGCGATGCACCGCCAGGGGCAGATAGGTGCCGACAACACCACCAAAATCACCCGCATTGGCGGAGGCCAACGAAGCTCCCGGCAGCTTGATGAATGGCAGAGAAGGTTCCGCTTCCGCAAGCCCGAAGGCCATGGATCCTCTCCGATTGATAAAATGAATTCTAGGAATCCAGGGCGGGATTGCCAAGCGAACGGCCAACCAGCGCAATCGCTCGCAAAAAACGAACAGCACAAAATTCACAGTCATGGCTGGCAGCAAACCGTCTGGCTACGCTCCAGCCAGAGCTGCAGCCCGCTCCCATGGCCCTCAAGGAATACAAGCCCGGCAGTGCCTTCCCCGGCGTGATCGGTCGCACCGTGGAGGTGTCCACGCCGGCCTGGCCCGAGCCGCGGCGGGCGAAGGAGGGGGCCCCGAACGTGCTGTTCCTCGTGCTGGACGACACCGGCTTCGGCCAGCTGGGCTGCTACGGCAGCCCGATCCGCACACCGCACCTGGATGCCCTGGCGGCCGATGGCCTGCTGTTCAACAACATGCACACCACGGCGCTCTGCTCGCCGTCGCGCTCCTGCATGCTCACGGGCCGCAACCACCACAGCAACGGGCTGGCCTGCATCACCGAAGGGTCCACGGGCTTCCCGGGCTCGAACGGCATCATCCCCTTCGCCAACGGCTTCCTGTCGGAGATGCTGCTGGAGCAGGGCTACAACACCTACGCGGTGGGCAAGTGGCACCTCACGCCGGCGGAGCAGACCTCAGCCGCTGGCCCCTATGACCGCTGGCCGCTGGGCCGGGGCTTCGAGCGCTTCTATGGCTCCCTGGGGGGCGACACGCACCAGTACTACCCCGAGCTGGTGGCCGACAACCACCAGGTGGAGCCGCCGGCGACGCCGGAGCAGGGGTATCACCTCACCCCCGACCTGGTGAACAAGGCGAAGGCGATGATCGCCGATGCCAAGCAGGTGGCGCCGAACAAGCCCTTCTTCATGTACTTCTGCACCGGCGCCATGCACGCGCCGCACCACGTGCCGAAGGAGTGGTCCGACCGCTACAAGGGGCAGTTCGATGAGGGCTGGGATGCCTATCGCGAGCGGGTGTTCGCCCGCCAGAAGGAGCTGGGCGTGATCCCCGCCGACACGGTGCTCTCGCGCCACGACCCGGATGTGCCGAACTGGGATGGCCTATCGGCAGAGGAGAAGCGCCTGTACGCCCGCATGATGGAGGTGTTCGCCGGCTTCCTGGAGCACACCGACCATTACATCGGCGAGCTGATCAGCTTCCTCAAGCAGATCGGTGAATACGACAACACCATGATCATGGTGATCTCCGACAACGGCGCCAGCGCCGAGGGGGGGCCGACGGGGTCGGTGAATGAGGGCAAGTTTTTCAATAATGTGCCGGAAAATCTGGAGCAGAACCTGGCCGCCATCGATGAGATCGGCAGCCCCAAGTATTTCAACCATTACCCCTGGGGCTGGACCCACGCCGGCAACACGCCCTTCCGGCGCTGGAAGCGGGAGACCTATCGGGGCGGCACCAGCGACCCCTTCCTGGTGAGCTGGCCGAAGGGCATCGCCGCCCGCGGCGAGATCCGCAGCCAGTACTGCCATGCGATCGACATGGTGCCCACGGTGCTGGAGGCCCTGGGGCTGGAGGCACCGGCCACGATCAAGGGCGTGAGCCAGAGCCCGATCGAGGGGGTATCGCTGTTTCCCTGCTGCGCCGATGCGACAGCACCCAGTGCGCACGTCACCCAGTATTTCGAGATGCTGGGCCACCGTTCTCTGTATCACGATGGCTGGCGGGCGGTGTGCCCCTGGCCGGGGCCGGCCTATGCGGAAAGCGCCCACCGCTTCGGCGATCCGATCACCTATGAGCAGCTGATCCAGCTCGATGCCCACGGCTGGGAGCTGTACAACCTGCAGGAGGATTTCGCCGAAACCACCAATCTGGCAGCCACGCAGCGGGAGCGGCTGATCGCCATGATCGGCATGTGGTATGTGGAGGCCGGCAAATACAATGTGTTGCCGATCGACAGCCGCACCACCCTGCGTTTTGCGATCGAGCGGCCCCAGATCGCGCCGGATCGGCAGCGCTACATCTATTACCCCGGCACCCAGATGGTGCCCGGCAACGTGGCCCCGCGCGTGCTCAACCGGCCCCACAGCATCTCGCTGGAGGTGGAGATCCCCGAGGGCAACGCCGAGGGAGTGCTGTTCAGCATGGGCGGCAACGATGGCGGCTTTTCGATTTATGTGCAGGAGGGTTTGTTCACCTACGGCTACAACTACGTGGCCGACAGCTATTTCTATGTGCGTGCCACCAGCGCCCTGCCGGCGGGCCACCACGTGCTGAGCATGGAGTTCCGGCCCACGGGTCCGGCGGATCTGGCGGCGGGCAAGGGCACCCCCGCCCACGTGAGCCTGTTCGTGGATGGCGCGCCGGTGGGCGAAGGCGACCTGCCGGTGACGATCCCCCTCAGCCTGGGCCTGGCCGCCGGCGTGGTGGTGGGCCAGGATTCCGGCTCGCCGGCCCTGCCGGACTACACCCCGCCCTTCCCCTGGGCGGGTGTGATCCACCGGGCGCTGGTGGATGTGAGCGGCACGCCGATCGAGGATCAGGAGGCGCGCATCCGCGAGGTGCTGGCGCGGCAGTAGGGGAGGATGCCAGTCGCCAGCGATCCGGTGGCGACCATCGCGATCCGATGAACGTCCTCCTTGCCCTCCTGGCCTCCTGCAGCTTCGCGATCGGCGGCGTTTTCATGAAATACGCCAATGGCGTGCAGGGCATCACCAACCTGAAGCCCGCCCTGGCCACCTATGGGTTTTTCCTGGTGGGCGCCAGCTTCCAGATGGTGATGATGCGCGAGGCGGAGTTGGGCATCGCCTATGTGCTGGTGCTGGGGCTGGAGGCGATCCTGGCGGTGTTGTTTGGCTTGCTGCTGTTCAAGGAAAGTGTGTCGTGGGCGAAGGCGGTGGCGATGCTGCTGGTGGTGACCGGCATCGCCCTGCTTAACCGCGAGGCGCGATAGGCCGCCCCCGATGCCCAGCGCGATCCCCACAGCCCCCGCCATCGCCCTCAGCATCGGCGGCAGCGATTCCGGCGGTGGCGCTGGCATCCAGGCCGACCTGAAGACCTTCACGGCCCTGGGGGTGCATGGCTGCTCGGCGATCAGCTGCGTGACGGCCCAGAACACCCTGGGGGTGCGGCGGGTGGATGCCCTGCCGCCGGAGGCGCTCACGGCCCAGATCGAGGCGGTGGTGAGCGACCTGGCGGTGGGGGCGCTGAAGACCGGCATGCTGCTCAACCAGGCGCTGATCGAGGCCACCGCCGCGGCGATCGCGCCGCTGACGATCCCCAAGCTGATTGATCCGGTGATGGTGTCACGGGCGGGGGCGGTGCTGCTGGAGGCGGGGGCGATCGCGGCCTATCGCCGCTGCCTGCTGCCCCAGGCGGAGCTGCTCACCCCCAACCTGCACGAGGCGCGGCTGCTCACGGGTCTGGCGATCGAGAGCGCGGCCGACGTGGAGCGGGCGGCGGAGCGGCTGCTGGCGGCGGGTGGCGGCGGCGCATCGGCGGGAGCGGCGGCGGGACCGCTGGCGGTGCTGATCAAAGGCGGCGGACTGGCGGAGCTGCGCGGCCGCGATTACCTGCTGCGACGCGACGGCCCGGGCCGCTGGCTGGAGCACGCGCTGATCGACACGCCCCACACCCACGGCAGCGGCTGCACCCTGGGGGCGGCGATCACCGCCGGCCGGGCGCGGGGGCTGGAGCTGGAGGCGGCCGTTGCGGCGGCCAAGGCGTACGTGGAGGGGGCGCTGCGGCAGGCGCTGGCGATCGGGGGTGGGCAGGGGCCGTTGTGCCACTGGTATCGGTTGGGGCAGGGCTGAGCCGGCGGGGGCCTGGGACGG
>JBEIHT010000126.1:0-6165 GCA_040381155.1 Aphanothece sp. | reverse complement strand
GCTGCTGGAGCGGGAGGGGCGCTGGCTGCTGCAGCTGCGGGACGACGTGCCCGGCATCGTGGCGCCGGGGCACTGGGGCCTGTTCGGCGGCCACCTGGATCCGGGCGAGACGCCGGAGCAGGCCCTGCGCCGCGAGCTGCTGGAGGAGATCTCGTGGCAGGCCGGGCCCCTCACCTATGCCTTCCGCCAGGAGCGCCCGGAGCGGCTGCTGCACTACTTCCACGCGTCGCTGCCCGTGCCGCTGCACGAGCTGCGCCTGCTGGAGGGCCAGGACCTGGCGCTGGTGAGCCTGGCGGAGCTGGCGACGGGGGCGGTGTGGAGCCCGAAGCTGGGGGAACGGCGGCCCCTGGCCACCTCGCTGCAGTTCGCCCTGCCGGAGCTGCGCCGTCGCGCCACGGGCTGACGGCGCGATCACCACCCTGCACGACGTCACCAACACCCAGGTGGTGGTGGATGGCTTCCACAGCGACCTGCGCCGCGCCCGTTCCTGCCTGTCGTCGTTGATCCCCACCAGCACGGGCTCGGCGCGGGCGATCGGCCTGATCTTCCCGGAGCTGCAGGGCAAGCTCAACGGCCACGCCGTGCGGGTGCCGCTGCTCAACGCCTCGCTGGTGGATGCGGTGTTCGAGCTGGAGCGGCCGGCGAGCGTGGAGGCGGTGAACCGGGCCCTGGAGGAGGCGGCCAACGGAGCGCTGCAGGGCATCCTCGGCTACGAAAGCCGGCCGCTGGTATCCGTGGATTATGTCAACGATCCCCGCAGCGCCATCGTCGATGCCCTGTCGACGATGGTGGTGAACGGCACGCAGCTGAAGCTGTATGCCTGGTACGTCAACGAGTGGGGCTCCAGCTGCCGCCTGGCGGATCTGGCCTGCCACATCGCCCGGCTCGAGCCGCGCTGAGGGGCCGGCGCCGATGCTTTCACCCCTGCGCCAGTACGGGATCGTCACCGCCAATTACTGGGCCTTCACCCTGACGGACGGGGCGTCGCGCATGTTGGTGGTGTTCCATTTCCACCAGCTCGGTTACTCCACCCTCACGATCGCCCTGCTGTTTCTGTTCTACGAATTCTTCGGGGTTGTCACCAATCTCTGCGGCGGCTGGATCGGTGCCCGCTATGGCCTGCGCCTCACCCTCTGGGCCGGCACCTGGTTGCAGATCGCGGCGCTGCTGATGCTCGTGCCGGTCTCCGCCAGCTGGCCGAAGTTGGTGTCCGTGGTGTATGTGATGGCGGCCCAGGCCCTCAGCGGCATTGCCAAGGACCTGAACAAGATGAGCGCCAAGAGCGCCATCCGGGCCGTGGTTCCCAGCGGCGAGGCGCGCCTATTCCGCTGGGTGGCGATCCTCACCGGTTCAAAGAACGCCCTCAAGGGGGTGGGCTTCTTCCTCGGTGGCGTGCTGCTCACCGGCCTGGGCTTCAACGTCGCCGTGGCGGTGATGGCGGCGGCCCTGGCGCTGGCCTTCCTGATCACCCTGCCTCGCTCGCCGGCAGCGGCCTGAGGGCGGGCAGCGGCCCGAGGGCGGGCAGGGCGCGGCGGCTCTCGGGAAGCAGCAGCAGGGTGGCGAGCTCCCGCCACTGTTCCCACACCTGGGCGCGCTGCCGCTCCAGCTCGGAGCGCAGACCGGCCAGGCTGCCACCGGGCCGCTGGCCCGGCCGATCCAGCAGGCAGGCCTCCAGCACCTGCAGATCATGCAGCTCCCCCAGCAGACCCTGGGCCTGCTTGAGCGCCGCGATCCAGCCCTGGCCCGGGGCCTCCAGCAGGTCCACCAAATGCTCTAGCGCGTAGCGCACCCCCTTGATGCGCTTGCGCAGGCCGTGCAGGTTCTCCGAGCGCGGATCGCTGGCCTGCCAGCCGGGATCGAGGAAGAGCGCCCCGGAGAGGGGGAGGTGCCATTCGTGCAGCCAGTCCGCCAGGGGCTGGTGGCCCAGGCGGGTGAAGGCGGGCCGCTGCTGCCAGCGCCCCAGCCGTGCCAGCAGCTTGAGGTAGCGGGGGGAGACGAGCGTTTCGCTCACCGCCTCGAAGGCCAGGCGCCGCTCCCGCTGCAGCCGTTTGAGGGCGGGCCGCAGGGCCAGGCGCTCCTCGCTCGCCAGGCGGGGCAGGAGGCTGGTGTCGAGCCGCTGGCGCAGCACATCGAGATCGCGGCAGAGGCCGGTGCGGCGGGCGAGGGCGGCGATGCGGCCGCTGCCCACCCCATCCGGCAGCTCCAGGGCGGGGGCGAACTGCTGCAGGGCGGTGCGCAGCCGCCGCAGGCTGACCCGGAACTGATGCAGCGGCTCCGGATCCGCATCCGCCAGCACCGCCCGCTGCAGGGCCGCCAGCCGCCTGGTCTGGCGCTGGATCAGCGCCAGGGCGTGCTCGCCGTTGCTCAGGGCCGGCAGCGGGGAGGTGTCCAGCAGCGAGGCCCCCTTCAGCTCCTTCCAGCTTGGGGCCGGCGGCTGGTTTCGGGTTAAGGGTCGCTCAAGGTCCGCCGGTTCTCCCGACCCTGCGGTGGTGGCGACCGAATCGCAGGTGTGAGGCCCGATCCTTCCGGTTCGGTCGACGCGATCACGGGCCCCGGACGCTTCCGGGAGAGTGCAGGCAACGGGGCGGACGCTCACCCCGACCCTCCACCCTTCGCCGATTGCCACCATGTTGACCCTGCGCACCTCGTCCTCCCCCTTCCGCTTTGATCGCCTCGAGCAGCAGCTCAGCCAGCAGTTGCAGACCGCCGAGCGCGTGCCCGCCGCCGAGGTGCATGAAACCCCGGAGTCCTATGAGGTGGTGCTGGAGCTGCCCGGCGTCGACCGGACCGCCCTGGATGTGAAGGCCACCGAGCGTTCGCTGGTGATCAGCGCCGAGCGGAAGGAAGCTGCCGCCGCCCCGCTGCTGAGCGAGTTCCGCTACGGCACCTGGAGCCGCAGCTTCCGCTTCCCCAACGCCATCGATCGCGACCAGCTCAAAGCCCGTTACCGCGATGGCCTGCTGACCGTGAAGGCCCCCAAGGCCCAGAAGGTCACCACCGTGTCGGTGCAGGTGGAGGGCTGAGTTTCCCTCCCTCGCGCCGGCGGCCGGTGTCCTCAGGCTTCGGGCTCACAGGCGAACTCCTGCAGATCGCCGAGGGGGCGCCGCAAGCGCAGCACGGGATGGTCGGGGTTGACTTCACTCCAGGCCCACTTGCCGTCGCTGAAGTTCGGCGCACCGGCGTTGTTGCTGCGGGGCAGCTGCAGTTGCACGCCCCGCCAGCGCAGTATCACGTAGGCGCCCGGCAGGGTGCCGGCGAGGGTGTTGGGGATATCGCTGGCATCCACCGCGCCGGGCACCAGTTCAGCGCGGAGTGGTTCGCCGTCGCAGCGGTAGGCGCGCACCACGGGCTGGCTGTCGGCCCGGGCGGGAGAGGCCGGGATCCCGAGCAGGGTTGTCGTCATGACGACTGACAGGACGGCCACCAAGGAGAGTGTCAGCGCCAGCACGCTCCGCAGCAGCCCCGGCAGCCCCCGCAGCCCCGGCAGAATCCATCCATCTCCCCGTTTGCGGCCGTCCAGGTCTGACTGCATGGCGACAACCCCAGGGGGGAGGCGACGGTGATTGATTCTCCCGGACCCCCGGCCCCGACGGTCCCGGCCGGAGGCTGGGGCAGCGGTCCAGTGTTGGTGTACGACGGCGGCTGTCCCTTTTGCCGCCATTTCGCTGCGCTCAGCGAGCTGCGGGCCGGCATCCCGGGGCTGCAGATCTGCGATGGCCGCGCCGACAACCCCCTGCGGGCCTCGCTGGCGCAGCGGGGCTACCGGCTGGCGGAGGGGGCGGTGCTGATCGATGGCGAGCGGGTGCTGCATGGCGCCGCGGCGATCCAGTGGCTCTGCGCCCGGATGCGGCCAAGCGCGGCGCTGCTACGCCTGCTCGGCCCCCTGCTGGCCGATGGCCCTCGGGCGGAGAGGCTCTACCCGCTGTTGCTGGCGGCCCGTCGGCTGGCCCTGGGACTGAAGGGGCTGCCGGTGGATCCGGATCAGGCGGCGGCGAGCGCCGCCCAGTCGGAGGCGAAAGCGGAGGGCAGCGGTCGGGGCTGGTAGTCGCGGGGATCGCTGGGACCATGGCGCAGCACGGCATTCACCACCACCGCCGGCCGGCGGCCGCGGTTGATGGCGCCGTGGGGAACGCCGGGGGGGATGCGCACCCAGGAGGCTTCGTCCTCCCGCAGGGTGATGCGCCGCAGCCGGCCCTCCTGCAGCACGATCAGGTCGATGCAGCCGCGCAGCACCATCAGTTGATCGGTCTGGTGGCGGTGGCAGAACAGTTCGCCGGCGGGGTTGGGGCCCACCTCGGCGATCAGGGTTTCATCGCTCGGCTGGGGCGAGGAGAAGAGGGTGGCGCCGGCGCGGGACCCGGCGAAGGGAAGGATTTCGACACGACGGCACAGGGCCATGGTGCGGAGCAGCAAGTTTGTAAAGGTTCGCGATCCCCCTGTGATTGCGGACGTTGTTTCTGGTACCGAAACCCGCCCATGTCAGCGGTTGCTGTCCGAGGCCGCACCCTGCCCCCCGTCGCGCCCAGGCCCGCCACCCATGCGCCAGGGTGGGGCAGCGCTGCCGCTGAGCCCGGCTGATGGAGCCCCACCCTTCGATCACGGCCACCTACCTGGGGGCCAACGGCTGGCTCCTCGACTTCCCTGGCGGTCCGCGCCTGCTGGTGGATCCCTGGCTGAGCGGACCGCTGCAGTTCGGTCCGGGCGACTGGTTGCTGAAGGGGGAACTGGCCGAGCCCCAGCCGCTGCCGGAGGGGGTGGACCTGCTGCTGCTCACCCAGGCCCTCAACGACCACTGCCATCCCCCCAGCCTCGCCCTGCTCCCCAAGGACCTGCCGGTGGTGGGCTCGGCAGCGGCCGCCCAACGGGTGCGCTCCCTCGGCTTCCTTTCCGCCACCCCCCTGCGCCCCGGGGAGCGCCACGGTGTCGGTGCGCTGACGATCACTGCCACCGCCGGCGCCGCCGTCCCCCAGGTGGAGAACGGCTACCTACTGGAGCACCCCAGCGGCAGCCTTTACCTGGAACCCCACGGCTTCCTCAGCCCCGACCTGCCCGCCCGTCCCCTCACCGCCGTGATCACCCCGGTGATCGATGTGGGCCTGCCGGTGGCCGGCGCCTTCGTGCGCGGCCGCACGGCCCTGCCCCAGCTGCTCGAACGCTTCCAACCCGCCACCGTGCTCGCCAGCACCACCGGCGGCGACGTGCGCTTCAGCGGCCTGCTCGCCAACCTGCTGCAGGTGCAGGGCAGCCCCAGCGAGGCCGCTGCCACCGTCGCCGCCTGGGGCGAGGCCTCCTCACCCTGCCGCTTCATCGATCCGGTCCCCGGCCAGCCCTACGCCCTCAACCCCGCCTGAAGCCCCTGCCCCGGCCGCTACAGTCCCCACAACGGGACGTGGCGCAGCTTGGTAGCGCGGGTGCTTTGGGAGCACTAGGTCGCAGGTTCGAATCCTGTCGTCCCGATTGACTTTTCAGGGATCGCGCTTTTGGGTTCCGCCCAAAATCCGCCCAAAACTCCACCGTCACAGTCGAGCCTGAGCGGGTGGATCCGCGACTTTCACTAGCCTTTCCTGCGGTGATGCGTAGGCGTCTGGGTTCACGCCGGCCTCCTGGCCCATGCCTGAGGTTTTGGACGGAACCAGGACGCCTACCTCCTCGCCGGATGCCTCCCAAGGCACCGAGGAACGACAGCATCCACACCCCATGACGCCACCAAGTCCCTGGGTCAAGCAGCGCCATGCTGCCGACCATCTTGGAGTGAGTGAAAGCACCCTCCACCGCTGGCGGGCCGCCGGACTCCTCAAGCCCGGCCTGCACTTCCGCCGCAAGTTCCCGAACCCCAACAGCCCGCTGCTCTACCACCTGGAGCGTTGCGACGAGGCGATGAGCCAGGCATGCGCCAGGCCACCGCAGCGGCTGGAGGTGGCAACGGATGCCAAGGCACGCCCCCGCCACCCAGGGCGCCGCTGAGGCGGAGGAATGGCCGGAGCAGATTGCGGGCCTTATGGCCCCTCGCCGCCGGGACGCGCGCCACCCCCCACCGAACTCCCCAGGGCCAGGCCAGCGAGGATCGTGAGCCCCTGGCTGACGGCGTCATCGATGCGGGTGCGGGGCTGGGCGCAGAAGACGCCCGAGGGATCAAAGGCCCCCACCACCGGCGGCCCCTGGGGG
>JBEIHT010000125.1:0-6299 GCA_040381155.1 Aphanothece sp. | reverse complement strand
GATGCGGTTGCGGGCGGTGGGGGTGGCGACGAAGTTGAGCCAGTCGAGGCTGGGGTGGGCGTTCTTGGCGGTGATCACCTGCACGAAGTCACCGTTCTGCAGCGGTGTGGCCAGGGGGCAGAGGCGGTCGTTGATGCGCACTCCCTGGCAGTGGTTGCCCACCTCCGAGTGGATGCGATAGGCGAAATCCACGGCCGTGGAGCCCTTGCGCAGGCCCACCACATCGCCGTGGGGCGTGAACACGAACACCTCCTCATCGAAGAGGTCTTCCTTGATCGAGGCCAGGAAATCGCTGCTGTCGGCGCCGACGCCATCCCTCTGCCAGTCCACCAGCTGCCGCAGCCAGTTGAAGCGCTCGGCGGCGGCGCCGGAGGCGGCGGGTGAGCCGCCCTCCTTGTATTGCCAGTGGGCGGCGATGCCGTATTCCGCCACCTGGTGCATCTCGTGGGTGCGGATCTGGATCTCGATCGGCCGGTGCCGGCCGATCACGGCGGTGTGCAGGGAGCGGTAGCCGTTGGGTTTGGGGAGGCCGATGTAATCCTTGAAGCGGCCCGGGATCGGCTTGAAGGTGTCGTGCACCACCGCCAGGGCGCGGTAACAGCTCTCGAGGCTGGGGCAGAGGATGCGCACCGCCGCGATGTCGTAGATCTCGGAAAACGCCTTCTGCTGGCGCTGCATCTTGCTCCAGATGCCCCAGAGATGCTTGGGCCGGCCGCTCACCTCACAGCTCTGCAGACCCACCGCCGCCAGCCGATCGCGCAGCAGCTGCACCGTGACGCCGAGGCGCTCCTCCCGGTCGCTGCGCTTGGAGGCCACCTGCTGCTGGATCTCGCGGAAGGCCTCCGGTTCGAGGATCTTGAACGAGAGATCCTCCAGCTCCCACTTGAAGCGACCGATGCCGAGGCGGTTGGCGAGGGGGGCGTAGATCTCGCGGGTGTCGCGGGCGATCCGCTGCTGCTTCTCCGGCTTGAGCGGCGCCAGGGTGCGCATGTTGTGCAACCGGTCGGCCAGCTTCACCAGCACCACGCGGATGTCGCTGGCCATGGCTAGGAACATGCGCCGCAGGTTTTCCGCCTGGGCCTCGGTGCGGTTGGTGAAATGGATGCCGCCCAGCTTGGTGACGCCCTCCACCAGCGCCCGCACCTCGGCGCCGAAGTGGGCCTCGATCTCCTCGGGCGTCACCTCGGTGTCCTCCACCACGTCGTGGAGGAAGCCGGCGGCGATCACCGGCGCGCTGGCGCCGATGTCGCGCAGCAGGTTGGCCACCGCCACCGGGTGGAGGATGTAGGGCTCGCCGCTGGCGCGGAACTGGCCCTCGTGGAGGCGGAAGGCGAAATCAAAGGCGGCGGAGAGCAGGCCCTCGGTGTCGGTGGGGCAGCTGTCGCCGCTGCCGGGGGGCACGTGCTCGATGCAGCGCTGCAGCCACTCCGGCAGGGGGATGGCGTAGTCGGCCGGGGCGTGGATCGGGCGGCGGCGGCCGGCGGCGGCCGGCGGGATCTCCTGCGACGGCCGGGGGTCCGCCGGGGAGCCCAGGGGCGCCTCGGCCGTGGCGGGGGCAGGATCGGGAACCGCTCGCAGCATCGGGACCCGCAAGGGTTCCCCATGGTAGGCAGCCGGGGAAAATGGCTGGCAGGTCCGGGCCGGCCGGTGTCAGGATCCGGGCGCACCCCGCCGGTCGCTTCCGATGGCCCCAGCGCCCCTGCTGCGCCTGCGCGACCTGCAGGTGCGCTACCCCGGCGCCGCGGCCCCCACCCTCGACGGCCTCAGCCTCACCCTGGAGCGCGGCGACCGCGTGGCGCTGGTGGGGCCCTCCGGCTGCGGCAAGAGCACGGTGGCGCGGGCGGTGCTGCAGCTGCTGCCCCCCGGCTCCCAGTGCGCGGGCGAGCTGGAGCTCACGGGCCAGGATCCCCGCCGCCTGCCGCGGGCGGCGCTGCGGCGGCTGCGGGGCGAGGCGGTGGGGCTGGTGTTCCAGGACCCGATGACGCGGCTCAACCCGCTGCTGACGATCGGCGAGCACCTGCGCGACACCCTGGCGGCCCACCACGACGCCTGGACGCGCCGGCGGGCGATGGAGCGGGCGCGGCAGCTGCTGGCGCGGGTGGGGATTGACCCGGAACGCTACGGGAGCTACCCCCATGAGTTCAGCGGCGGCATGCGCCAGCGGCTGGCGATCGCCCTGGCGCTGGCGATGGATCCGCCCCTGGTGATCGCCGATGAGCCCACCACCAGCCTGGATGTGGCGGTGGCGGGCCAGGTGATGGCCGAGCTCTGCGGCCTCTGCGAGGAGGCGGGCAGCGCCCTGCTGCTGATCAGCCACGACCTGGCCATGGCCGGCCGCTGGTGCGAGCGGATCGCGGTGCTGGAGGCGGGCCGGCTGGTGGAGGAGGCCGCCAGCGCCCAGCTGCTCACCCAGCCGGCCACCCCCCTGGCCCAGCGGCTGGTGGGGGCGGCGCGGCAGCGGGAGGGCCACCCGGGCAGCGCACCTCCGGTGGGGCCGCTGCTGCTGGCAATCGACGACCTGCGCAGCTGGCATCCGCTGCCCTCCCTGCCCTGGCAGCCCCGCTGGCTGAAGGCGGTGGATGGGGTGAGCCTGGAGGTGCACGCCGGAGAGACGGTGGGGGTGGTGGGCGCCTCGGGCTGCGGCAAGAGCAGCCTCTGCCGCGCCCTGATGGGCCTGGCGCCGGTGCGGAGCGGTGCCGTGCGGCTGGAGGGCCGCGACCTGCGCACGCTGCGGGGCCGGGAGCTGCGCCTGGCCCGCCGCCGCATCCAGATGGTGTTTCAGGACCCGCTGGCCTGCCTCAACCCGCAGATGACGGTGGGCGAAGCGGTGGCCGATCCGCTGCTGCTGCACGGGCTGGCGGGCCGCCCGGAGGCGCGGGAACGGGCGCGGCGGGGGCTGGCGGCGGTGGGCCTGGAGCCGCCGGAAACGTTTGAAAACCGGCTGCCGCGCCAGCTCTCGGGGGGTCAGCAGCAGCGGGTGGCGATCGCCCGCGCCCTGATCCTCGAACCGAAGCTGCTGCTCTGCGATGAGAGCGTGAGCATGCTCGATGCCGAGATCCAGGCGGAGGTGCTGGCGCTGCTGCGGCAGTTGCAGGAGCGGCTGGGGCTGGGGATGCTGTTCATCACCCACGACCTCTCGGTGGCCAGCGGTTTCTGCCACCGGGTGATCGTGCTCGATGGCGGCCGGATCGTGGAGGAGGGGCCAGGGGCGGAGCTGCTCGCCCATCCCCGGGCGGCGATCACGCGGACGCTGGTGGCGGCGTGTCCGCGGCTGCCGGCAGCGCCACCAGACCCAGCCGGCGCGCCAGCCAGGGGGCGGTGAGCCCCTGCAGCACCACCGTGAGCAGGATTGTGAGGAACACCAGCCCCTTGAGCACCGCACCGCCGGCAAGGCCCTCGCGCTCCAGGCGCAGGGCGAAGAGGCTCACCACCGCGGCGCTCACCACCCCCCGCGGCGCGATCCAGCTGACGATCAGGCGGTGACGCCAGTCGAGGGCGGCAACGCCGAGGGCGGCCACCTGCAGCACGGGCCAGCGCCAGAGCATCAGGCCGAGCACGCAGGCCACGCCGCCGAGGCCCAGGGGGCTGAGCTCCGCCAGGGAGAGATCGGCCGCCAGCAGGGGGAAGAGCACGGTGATCGCCAGCATCGCCAGCTGCCCCACCAGCGGCTCGAATGGCGCCACCTCCTCCCGCAGGCGCAGGCCGAGCACCACCCCGGCGCTCACCGCAGCCGGCAGACCGGATTCGGGCAGCAGGGTTTCGGCGCCGCTGAAGAGCAGGAAGAGGGAGCCAATGCAGAGCTGCAGCTGCAGGGCCGCATCGGCCCGCTCGCCGAGGCGGCGCAGCAAGGCCGCCAGCGCGAGCCCCGCCGTGCTGCCCAGGGCCAGGCCGCCCAGCAGGCGCAGCAGCAGGCGCGCCCCCGCCTCCCGCCAGCCGCCGGTCGCCCCCAGGGCCAGCTCCAGCAACACCAGGGCCAGCACGGCCGCCAGGGGTTCGAGGATCAACCCCTCGGCCTCCAGCATCCCGGCGCTGAGGGGTTCGAGGCCCATCTGGCGCACGAGCGGGCCGATCACGGTGGGGCCGGTGGAGAGCACGATGGCGCTGAACACCAGGGCGAGCGGTGCGGAGAGGCCGGCGAGCTGGTGGGCCAGCCAGGCCACCGCCGGCAGGGCGAGCAGCAGGCGGGCGAGCACGAGCTGCAGCACCGAGCGCTGCAGGTCGCGGCCGGCGAGGTGCAGCTTGAGGCCGCCGTGGAAGAGCACCAGGCTCACCATCAGCCCCACCAGCGGCTCCAGGCCCACCCCCAGCAGCTCGGGCTGGATCCAGCCCAGCCCCGCCCGGCCGGCAAGCAGGCCTCCGAGCAGCAGCAACACCACCGCCGGCAGGCCGCTGAGCCGCGCCAGCAGCTGGGCGGCGGCGCCGAGGGCGAAGGCGAGCCCCCAGATCAGCTCCAGCCGATGGCCGCTCACGCCGCCCGCCGCCGCACCAGGGCCAGCAGTTTCTCAAAGGCCGGCGGCGGCGGCGCCTCGAAGGCCAGCCGTTCGCCGCTGATCGGATGGTTGAGCCCCAGCCGCTGGGCGTGCAGCATCTGGCCGGGCAGCTCCATCGGCAGGTGGCGGCAGCGGCTGTAGAGGGGATCGCCCACGATCGGATGGCCCGTATGGGCGCTGTGGACGCGGATCTGGTGGGTGCGACCGGTGTCGAGCTTGAAGCGCAGCAGGGCGTAATCACCGAGGCGCTCCAGCAGCTGCCAGTGGGTGCAGGCATGGCGGCCGCTGGCATCGCTGACGACGGCGTACTTCTTGCGGTCCAGCGGATGGCGGCCGATGGCGCCCACGATCGTGCCGGCATCGCCGGCGGGCTGGCCGTGCACGACGGCGAGGTACTCGCGGCTGGCGATGCGCTTCTGGATCTGGATCTGCAGCTTCACCAGGGCCTCCTGGCTCTTGGCCACCACCAGGCAACCGCTGGTGTCCTTGTCGAGGCGATGGACGATGCCGGGCCGCAGCTCCCCGCCGATGCCGGGCAGGTCGGGGCAGTGGTGCAGCAGGCCGTTCACCAACGTGCCGTCCTTGTTGCCCGGGGCCGGGTGCACGGTGAGGCCGGCGGGCTTGTTGAGCACGATCAGGTGGGAATCCTCATACAGCACATCGAGGGGGATGTCCTGCGGCACCAGGTAGGGCAGCGGTTCGGGCGGCGGCATCCACAGCTCCACCGTGTCGCCCTGGCGCAGGGGCGTCTTGGCCCGGCCCGTGACGCCGTTGACGCGCACGCAGCCGGCCTCGATGAACTTCTGGAGGCGGGCGCGGCTCTGCTCCGGCCGCTGACTCACCAGCCAGCGGTCGAGCCGCATCGGCAGCGGCTTGGGGTAGGTGAGCGTGAGCCGCTCGCCTACACCGGCGCCGAATTCGAGCGTCATTCCGCCATCCGCCTGCCCGGGGTCCCCTCCATGCTGACGCGGGGAAGGGCCAGGCCGGGCTCAACGAACGCCGAGCAGGCGGGACAGCCAGAAGCCGCCTTCCCCGCCGACGATCAGGGTGGTCGGCACCTTGGCGCCGTTCTGGGCCCAGAGCCGGAATTTCTCCAGCTCGGCCACCTCCCGGGCCCCCGCCACCCGCAGGCTCTCCGCCTTGAGGCGGTTCGCCTCCGCCTGGCCGCGGGCCTCTTCGATCACGCCGAGCGCTTCGTTCTTTTTGGCGGTGGCTTTGTAGGTGGCGGCCAGGGCCTCCTGTTCCGCCACCTGCTTGGTTTCGATCGCATCCGCCACCTTCTGGCTTGGCGACATGTTCACCACATCGATGCCGACCACCTCCACCGGATAGGGCCGCAGGCTGGCCTTGATCGTGCTCTGCCAATCCGCCTTGAGGCGGACGCGATTGCCGATCGCCCCATCCAGGGTTCGGGTGGAACTCACCGTTTTGAAGCTCTCTTCCACCTTCGGATCCACGATCCTCGCCGTGATCGCCTCCAGAGACCCGAATTCACGGCGCACCTGCGGCACGCGGCCGGGCGGAATCCGCCACTGCACAGCCAGCTTGGCGTTCAGATCCTGGATGTTGGAGGTGGCGGCCGCCACCTGGCGTTGAAAGCTCTGCACGGTGACCTCCAGGCAATCGAGCTGATCCACGCACGGGATCACCACATTCAGGCCCGGCAGGACCGCCTGATCCTGCACCTGGCCGAGGCGCAGCCGCGCGCAGGTACTGCCCTCCGGTATGATGCGCAACGGGTTCAGGATGAGCGCCGCCGCCGCCAGACCGATGGTAACGAGTAAGCGACCGGGACTGTCGGGTAGCCAG
>JBEIHT010000124.1:0-6481 GCA_040381155.1 Aphanothece sp. | reverse complement strand
CGATTCGGTGAAGCTGTTCCAGGACGCCCTGGCCGACTGCCAGACCGTGATCTGGAACGGGCCGATGGGCGTGTTCGAATTCGACGCCTTCGCCGCCGGCACCAACGCCATCGCCCACACCCTCGCCGATCTGAGCAGCAAGGGCACGATCACGATCATCGGCGGCGGTGATTCGGTGGCGGCGGTGGAGAAAGTGGGTGTGGCCGAGCGCATGAGCCACATCTCCACCGGCGGCGGCGCCAGCCTGGAGCTGCTGGAGGGCAAGGTGCTGCCCGGCGTCGCCGCCCTCGACGAGGCCTGATCAGATCCCGCCAGCGGGTCCCTCAGCGCCGGGGCGGCCGGGGCCTTTCTGGCCCCAGCGCCGCTCGGGCATGGCGATGCCGTTGCGCTCGAAGATCAGCCGCATCGCGCTGCGGCTTTCGGAGCGCTGCTGCTGCATGGCGTTGCGCTCCTCCCGCATGCAGGAGCGCAGGGCATCACCGCTGGCGGCGGCGGCGATGCAGCGCCCCCCCCTCTGCAGGATCGCGATCCGGGCCCGGTTGTCCTTCAGGGCCTGCTGGCGGAATTCCGGGAACACCTTCTGCCACTGGGCGGGGGTGAGGCCCGGGCGGCTGGCGGGGTCGCCGGCCGGCTGGGCCAGGGCCACGATTGGAAGCCCGAAGCCGAGGGCAAGAGCGGCCGCCAGACCCGCGGCCGGGCGGACAAGCGGGCGCAGGGTGAGGGGGCGCAGGGTGAGGGGGCGGATCATCGGGAACGCCGGCAACGGCGAGGGATCAACGGGCCTCACTGTGGGGTGCGGATCCGCCTGAATTCCAACCGGCGGCGGCCAACCTGTGACCGGATGTGACCGGCCCGGCGGGCAGGGAGTGGCCCCGCAGGGCGATGCCGAACCCCTGCGCCGCCTCCAGCCGCTGCAGCGCGCCGCCGTGGTCGCGGGCGACGGCCTCGGCGATCGCCAGCCCCAGGCCGCAGTGGCCCTGGCCGCCGCGGGCCGGATCGAGCCGCTGGAACGGCTGACGGGCCCGCTCCCAGTCCTGCTCCGCGATGCCCTCGCCCTGATCCCACACCTGGATCTCGAAGCCGTTCTCCCCCCGGGGGCGCAGCGCCAGTCGCAGGGGCGCCCGGCCGTGGACGGCGGCGTTGTCGAGCAGGTTGGCCACGGCCCGGGCCAGGGCTGCGGGGCGCACGCACCGCTCCAGGGGGGGCAGGTCGAGCACCAGGGGCCGATCCTCCACCCCCAGCTCCAGCCCGGCCGCCACCTCGGCCAGCAGCTGCTCCAGCGGCACCGCCAACGCCGGCTCGGCCGCCTCGGCGCCGGCGAACACCAGGAACTGGCGGGTGATCCGCTCCAGGGCGGTGAGATCGGCCTCCGCCAGCGCCAGCTCCGCCGCGCCCATCGGCGCCCGCTCCGCCAGGGCCAGCCGCAGCCGCAGGCGGGTGAGCGGGCTGCGCAGGTCGTGGGCGATGCCCGCCAGCATCGCCGAGCGCTCGCGGCTGGTCGCCTCCAGCCGGGCCACCATGGCGTTGAAGCGGGCGGTGAGGGCGCGCACGGCCGGGTTGCCGCGGGCCGCCA
Organism: Aphanothece sp.; assembly: GCA_040381155.1. GTDB lineage: Bacteria > Cyanobacteriota > Cyanobacteriia > PCC-6307 > Cyanobiaceae > Cyanobium. Next base: position 4,908 of record JBEIHT010000124.1, on the reverse strand, counting down.
CGGCGGCAGGACGCTCCTCCAGGCCCAGCTGCGCCAGGGCCGCTTCCAGCTGGCCCAGGGGTCGCCGCACTTCCAGGTGGAGGTACAGCAGACCGGCCGCCAGGGAGCCGCCGGCCAAGCCGGCGCCCAGCAGCAGCGGATCCGGCGGCCAGGGGTGCAGCGGCGGCAGGGGCACGAACAGCCAGACGCTCTCCAGCGGCGATGCCATCTCCACCCACACGCCGCGGCCCGCCGCCCGGGCGGGCCAGACCACCGGGCAGCGGCGCAGCCGCCGGCAGATCTCCGCCCGCAGCCCCTCCGCCTGGCGCCGCAGGCGGCGATCCTCCGGCCAACGGGGCGCGCCTCCGGCCACCGGCTCCGGCCGATCCCCCACCGCCAGGCGCAGGCCCCCCAGCTCCGCCAGGGCCGCCGGGCTGAAGCGCTCCAGCGCCACTTCCCCGAGCAGCAGCCGCCCGCTCACCTCCGAGCCCAGCTGGCGCAGGCGGGCCTGCTCGAAGCGCCGATCGAGCAGGGTTTCCAGCAGCAGCAGGCTCAGCGCGGCGGCGGCGGCGGCGACGGCGGCGTAGGCCAGGCGCCGCCCCAGCCCCAGCCCGCCCTCAGCTGGCGCGCGGGCGGCCATCGGGCACAAACACATAGCCGTAGCCCCACACGGTCTGCACATAACGGGGCTGGGCGGGATCCGGTTCGATCAGGCGGCGCAGCCGCGACACCTGCACGTCCATGCTGCGGCCGTCGGTCTCGCTGTCGGGGCCGCGGGCCAGCTCGATCAGCCGCTGGCGGGAGAGCGGCCGCTGCGGATGCTGCACGAAGGCAGCCAGCAGGGCGAATTCGCCGCTGGTGATCGGCACCGGCCGGCCGCCGCGCTCCAGGCTGCGGGTGGCCAGGTCGAGGGCGTTGTCGCCGAAGCGGATCCGCTCCCCCTCCGGCAGCGGCGCGCCGCCGAGCGGCCGGCGGCGGCGCAGCACCGCCTCGATGCGGGCGCTCAGCTCCCGCGGCAGGAACGGTTTGGCCAGGTAGTCGTCGGCCCCCTGCTCCAGGCCGATGATGCGATCCACCGCGTCAGCACGGGCGGTGAGCATCAGCACCGGCAGGTCGTCGCCCCCATCCCGCAGGCGCCGCAACAGGGTGAGACCGTCGTCGCCCGGGAGCATCAGGTCGAGCACCAGCAGATCGGGGCGCTGGGCCTGCAGGCGGGCCAGCAGCTGGGCGCCGTCCACCAGGGTGCGCACCTCGTAGCCCTGCTCCCCCAGGTAGGTGGCGAGCATCCGCCGCAACTCGGGGTCGTCATCCACCACCCACACCCGCTGGCCACGGCCGGAGGCGGACGACACCGCGGCGCTCAGAAGTCGAGGGCGGCGCGGTCGGCCACCACCCGCACCCGCTTGGTGGCGCTGATCACGCCGCGGGGATGCACGAGCAGCACCGCCCAGGTTTGCGCGCCGGGGCTGAGCGGCGCCTGGACGGTCTTGAACAGGCCGCCGGCCTCCTGGCCGCTGAGCTGCAGGGTGGGGCTCTCCATCGACGCCACCTGCTCCGGGGTGAGGGCCGCAATGCCGCTGGCGGTGAGGGCGCCGTTGAGGGGCTCGTCGAAGATCACGTCGATGTCGTAGCGCTGGCCGGTGAGCACCGCGTCGGGGATCAGCAGGCTCACCGTGGGGGCCTGCTCACCACTGCGCAGCATCGACTGCTCGCGCAGCACCGTCTGGCCGTTGAAGCGACCGGCCTCGTTCTGGAGCAACAGCAGTTGCTCGGCGTCGAGGCGGAAGGTGGTGGGCCCCTCCCGGCGGGTGCCGCTCAGCTTCACACTCACCGTGGGCTGGCCACCGCGGCGCGGCGCGCCGCTGCTCACCTGCCAGCGCAGATCGGGGAACTGGCCGCGCAGCAGCCGGCGACGGTTCTGGATCTCGGCCGGATTGAGACCGGGACCCGCCTGCAGCAGGCCCGCCAGGGCGGTGTCGCCCTCGCCGTTGAGCGCCGCCTCCAGGGCCTGCAGCTGGGCCGGCGTGGGGTTGGCGGCCCGCACGGGTGCCATGGCACTGAACAGCAGGGCGCCCAGCAGCGCGGCGAGGAGCGGGCGGGGCGGGGCCATCGGCGCGAAGCGGTGGGGTCGGGGATGGCTTTTAAGTTAGGCGCGCCGCTCCCCGCCGCCACCCCGCCCCCATGCCGACCCTTCTGATCGCCGCCAGCGGCACGGGCGGTCACCTGTTCCCGGCCCTGGCGGTCGCCGAAGCGCTCCCCCCCGACTGGCGGGTGCAGTGGCTCGGGGTGCCGGACCGGTTGGAGCGGCAGCTGGTGCCCAGCCTCTATCCGATGAACTTCGTGCGGGCCGGCGGGCTGCAGGGGCGGGGCCTGCGCAAGCTCTGGAACCTGCTGCAGCTGATCGGCGCCTGCCGGGTGGTGCGCCAGCTGATCCGGCGGGAGGGCATCAGCGCGGTGTTCAGCAGCGGCGGCTACATCGCCGCCCCGGCGATCCTGGCGGCCCGCTGGTGCGGGGTGCCGGTGGTGCTGCACGAGAGCAACGCCGTGCCCGGCAAGGTGACGCGCCTGCTCGGGCGGTGGTGCACCCATGTGGCGGTGGGCCTGCCGGAGGCGGCGGAACGGCTGCCCCGCTGCCACCCCCTGGTCACCGGCACCCCGGTGCGCCGGGCCTTCCTGGCGCCCGCGCCCCTGCCGGAGTGGGTGCCCGCCGGGGCCGGACCGCTGCTGCTGGTGATGGGGGGCAGCCAGGGGGCCGTGGGCCTGAACCGCATGGTGCGGCCGCTGATCCCCAAGCTGGTGGCGGCGGGCTGCCGGGTGGTGCACCTCACCGGCAGCAACGATCCGGAGGCGGGTCAGCCAACGCCGGCCGGGGTGGTGGAGCGGCCGTTCAGCGACGACCTGCCCGGTCTGCTGCAGCACGCCGACCTGGCGATCAGCCGGGCCGGGGCAGGCAGCCTCAGCGAGCTGGCGGTCTGCGGCACCCCCACCATCCTGGTGCCCTTCCCGGCCGCCGCCGACCGCCACCAGGACGCCAACGCCAGCGCCGCCGCCGCCCTCGGCGCCGCCGTGATCGTGTGGCAGCACCCGCCGGAGGAGCAGGCGCTCGGGGACACCCTGTGGCGCCTGCTCGGGCCGCGGCTGCGGGGGACGGCAGGGGCGGACGACCCGCTGCGGCGGATGCGCCAGGGCATGGAGCAGCTGGCGGTGCGCGATGCCGACCGGCGCCTGGCGGAGCTGGTCACCTCCTGCGCCGCCCGGTCCCGCCGCTGAAGGGCGCCGCCCGGGGAGGACCCGACTGGACAGGGAGAAAAATCCGGGTCAAGATAAGCAACCCTGCCTCTGCTCAGCTCTACCGACGGATCCCCAATCGCTGATCGGCGACCTGTCATGCAAGCGGCGTGATCGGCCGGCATCGGCAGGATCGAACCACTCCAGAGGGCCTGGGTGAACTCTTGTTTTCAACAGCCATGCAGCCGCAAACCTCCAGCCCTACACCGCCGGAATCACTCGAAAAACAGATCTCCTTGCCGGAGCAGTGGGGCCTGGGCGAACGCCTGGTGCCCGATGCTTTGGCCAGCGACAGCACCTCACGCTCGCTGCTCGATGGCCACATGGCGCGATATCAACGCGTGGCCAGGAGAGGCGCCGGCAAGGTGATTCTGGACATGGCCTGCGGCAGCGGTTACGGCTCCAGATTTCTCAAGCAAGCCGGTGCCAGCTCGGTGGTGGGGGTCGACCTGAACAGTGCGGCCATCGAGTACGCCAAACTCCGCTACCCCAGCCCTGGCGTCGAATTCATCTGCGCCGATGCCACCACGTTCCAGTCGCCCCAGCGATTCGATCTGATCGCCTGCTTCGAGACGATTGAGCATGTCCCCGATCCCCTCGCCTTCGCCCGCAACCTTCGCTCCCTGCTCAAGGATGAGGGGGAACTGTTTCTCTCCCTGCCGCTCGGCGAGACCCGACACATCGACCCCTACCACCTCCATGCCTTCAGCCAGGAGGCCATCTTCTCCCTGCTCGATACCGCCGGCTTTGAGGTCAACCTCTATCGCCAGGACACGATCTTTCTCTCCCGTCAGAACCTGGCCGAGTGGGAGAAGGTGTATCCCGACGCCATCCAGCCCAGCCTGCGGGAGCTGCTCTTCACCGCCAGGGGGCGGCGGGTGATGGTCGACCTTCTCGTCCGCGGCGGCTTCCGGCTCCAGGAACTGCTGATTCACGCCTACCCGAAGTCCGGGGCGGCCTGAGCCGATTCGGCCCGCAGCGCCGCCGCGATGCGGCGGTTGCCGCGACGATCCTGCAGGCCGATGCGCAGCCAGCTGTCCCCCAGGCCCGCGAAGGAGCGGCAGTCGCGCAGCAGCAGCCGCTGACGCCGCAGAACGGCCTGGCGCAGGGCTTCCAGCGAGCCATCGCCGCGCACCAGCAGGAAGTTCGCCGCCGAGGGCTGGGGCTCCAGGCCCGGAAGCGCCGCCAGGCGCCCCGCCAGCCAGGCGCCCTCCCGGGCGGTCCAGCCCTGCACCCGCGCCTGCCAGCGGGCGAAGCCGGCCCCATCGGCCAGCAGGGCCGCGCCGGCCTCGGCCGCCAGCCCATTCACCGGCCAGGGATCGCGCCAGCCGCTCCAGCGCGCCAGCCGCTCCGGCCTGGCCAGGGCGTAGCCGAGCCGCAGTCCGGCGATGGCGCAGAGCTTGGTGAGGCTGCGCACCACCACCAGCTGGGGATGCTGGGCCAGCAGGGGGATCAGCGACTGCCGCTCCCCGTCCGGCACCAGGGGCAGGAATGCTTCGTCGACGATCACCAGGCGGAAGCGCTCCAGCAGCGGCTCCAGTGAGGCCCGGCTCCACAGCTGACCGGTGGGGTTGTGGGGGTTGGTGAGCCAGAGCACCGCGGCGGGCTCGCCGGCGCCGGCGCCGGCTCCAGCGGGGAAGG
>JBEIHT010000123.1:0-6486 GCA_040381155.1 Aphanothece sp. | reverse complement strand
GGCCCCCACCCCGCCGGGGCGGTCGGGATCCAGGGGCGGCTCGCCGCGCGGGGGCGCGGCGGCGGCTGGCGGTGGGGCCACGGCGGCCGCCCCGCCCGCCGTGCCGGCCTCCAGGGCCAGGGCCGCCGCCACACTTTCCAGCTCCCGCAGGGCTTCCGCCCCAGGGTGCAGAGGCTCCTCGAAGGGGAGGTTGAGGTGCACAGCCCCCGCCGGCCGGGAGCGGCCATCCCCGAGGCAGTGGTCGAGGGCGTCGCCGGCCAGCTGGCGCAGGGCCGACGGCGTGAGGCTCGCCAGACCCTCGCCGGGTCCCGCCCCCAGCCAGCGGCAGCTGCAGGCCAGAAACGCCTCCTGGTTCACGCTCTGGTTGGCGCCGCAGCCCTTGAGCCGCGCCGGCCGGTCGGCGCTGAGCAGCAGCAGGGGCACGCCGCCGTGATCCGCCTCCACCGCCGCCGCCAGCAGGTGGGCGACGGCGCTGCCGGAGGTGGTCAGCACCGCGGCCGGAACCCCCTCGGCCCGGCCCAGGGCGAGGGCGAAGAAGGCGGCGGAGCGTTCGTCGATGGCGGTGTGCAGCCGCACGCCGGCGGGCTCCAGCAGGGCCGCCGCCACCGCCAGCGGCGCCGAGCGGCTGCCCGGGCAGAGCACCAGATGGCCCAGCCCGCCGCGCCCCAGGGCCGCCAGCAGCTCCAGGGCGGCCCGGGCGTTGGCGAAGGCCAGATCGGAGCGAGGCGATGGGCCCGGCGGCGGCAACGGCGGAGTCCCCCGATCAGGATGGAGCGACCATCCTCCCCAATGCCCGTGTCCGAAGGCTCGTCGCCGCCCGGCCCCTGGGCCCAGGCCCGCTCCCTGCTGCTCTGGGTGCTGGTGGCCCTGCTGCTGCGCTGGGCGGTGATCGAGCCGCGCTGGATTCCCTCCGGTTCGATGCTGCCCACCCTGCAGCTGCAGGACCGGGTGCTGGTGGAGAAGCTGCGGCCGCGGCTGCACCGCTTCCTCGGGCCGGGCACGATCGTGGTGTTCCATCCGCCGCCGGCCCTGCGCCAGGCCGGCTACGACCCCAACGCCGCCCTGATCAAACGGGTGGTGGCCGTCGGCGGCGATCGGGTGGAGGTGCGTGACGGGCGGCTGTTCCGCAACGACCAGCCGGTGACGCCGGACTGGAATGCCGAACCGATGGCCTATGCCCTGGCCCCCCTCACCGTGCCGGCGGGCCACCTGCTGGTGTTCGGCGACAACCGCAACGCCAGCCTCGATTCCCACCTCTGGGGGCCGCTGCCGGAGGGGGAGGTGATCGGCACGGCGGTCTGGCGCTACTGGCCCCTGGCCCGCTTCGGCCCGATTCGCCCGGCGGCCGCCTGAGGGCTGTGGCGGTGGGGCCTGCTGTGCAATCCGGAAAGGCGGTTGCGTTATGGTTTGCTGCAAACCTGAGGGCTCGGCCTCGGTCCGGCTGGCAACGGCTGTCCATTTCCCAGGAACCGATCCATGTTCAACCCGGACTTCCTGACCACCGACAACGAGGCCATCAGCGGCAATTCCCTGATCCAGTACCTGCAGGAGCAGTCGCCGGAAGTGCTGCAGCGGGTGGCCCGCTCCGCCAGCGGCGACATCCAGGACATCATTCGCCACAACGTGCAGGGGTTGCTCGGCATGCTCCCCGGCGAACAGTTTGAAGTAAAGATCCAGGCCAGCCGTGAAAGCCTCGCCGGCCTGCTGGCCTCCGCGATGATGACCGGCTATTTCCTGCGCCAGATGGAGCAGCGCATGGAGCTGGAAACCGCCCTGATCGGCGGCGGCCTCGACCCCACCGACTGCGACGATCCAGGCGAACTGCAGCTCTGAAGCCTCAGCCGTCGCCGGGCACCAGTCCGGAGCGCACCAGGGCCCGGTCGATCCCCGCCAGAAAGGCCCACGACCCCTGATCCGGGGCCCAGGACCGCCTCTCCAGCGCCTCCGCCAGGGCCCCGATCCCGGCGCCATCGATTGGCACCGGCGCCGCGTAGTGGGCCGGCACCAGCCAGCGGACCCCCTCCAGCCCCGCCAGCTGCCGCAGCCAGGCCAGCAGGGCCGTGCGCTGGCGCGGGAACACCAGCCGCTCCAGCACCGCCGCCACCTGGGGCCGCGGCTCCGCGGCCATCAGCGCCTCCGCCTCCCGCTGCCAGTCCTGCCGCCAGCGGAAGGGGTAGAGGCCGAAGTGGCTGCGGGGATCGCGGCAGCCGGGGGCGAAGGCATCGCGCAGCACCTCCCCCAGGGGCGGCACATCGAGGGGGGCCGGGCGCAGGTAATTGGCGAACAGCACCAGCCGCTGCCAGCCGCGCCGCCGTCGCTCGGGGTCGTCCAGCAGCGGTTCGCAGCCCCGCTCCCGGGCGTGGAACAGCAGCGGCGTGGGGTCCAGCGCGAACACCGGCGGCGGCTCCGGCGGGATCGACACCAGGGCGTCGGTGACCAGCAGGGCCCCGCTGGCCCGATCCAGGCAGGCCACCTCCAGAAAGCTGCCCAGCCCGAGATCGAGCGGACCGAGGGCCTCCCAGCAGAGCTGATCGGGGTGGGGGACCCCATCCTCCAGCAGCACCCGGGTGCGGCCGGGGGGGAAGCCCAGCCAGGCCGGCGGCAGGTTGAGCGGATAGCTCCACTGGCGCGCCGTCACCCACACGGTGGCGGCGGGGAAGGCCCGGGCCATCGCCGGCACCGGCAGCTTGTGCTCCAGGCCGGAGGCGGTGGGCAGCACGATCGAGCGCACCGGGCCGTAGCGCCCCTCCAGCTCGCGCAATCCCTCCAGCACCTCGGCGGTGGGGGCCACCGGCGCATACAGCAGCAGGCCCTCCTCCAGCCGCAGCACGCTCATCCGGATCGGCACCGCCACATACCAGACCCCCTGCAGCTGCTCGAAGGCCCAGAGCCGCTCGGGCAGCAGTTCCCGCACCAGGGTGCGGCGCCGGCCGTAGGGATAGAGGGGCAGCAGCGGCCACCAGGGCCAGCGCTGGCGGCGCGCCACCTGGGCGTCGAGCGCGGCGGGGGGCGGGGCGGGCGGCACCATCACGGGCGCGGCGGCCGACGGCGGGCCAGCAGGCCATGGCGCGGCGCCAGCAGCATCGTCACCAGGAACAGGCCCGTCTGCACCAGCACGATGCACCCGGCCGTGGAGGCATCCAGCCAGTAGCTCACGATCACCCCCAGGGCGGTGGCCAGCATCGCCAGGACCACCGCGTAGAGGTTCATGCGGTCGAACCGGTCGGTCAGCAGGAAGGCGGTGGCGCCCGGGGTGACGAGCATGGCCACCACCAGGATGATGCCCACCGCCTGCAGGGCCGCCACCGTGGCCAGGCTCACCAGGGTGAGCAGCAGGTAGTGGAGCAGGCCGGTGCGCAGGCCGATCGAACGGGCCTGGGCCGGATCGAAGCAGAACAGCAGCAGGTCGCGGCGGCGCAGGAGCAGCACCAGCAGCACCACCGCCCCGATCGCCACCGTCTGGAGGATGTCGCCGTCGCTGAGGCCCAGCAGGTTGCCGAACAGGACGTGGCCGAGGTCCACGCCGCTGCGCAGCTTGGAGATCAGCACCAGCCCCAGGGCGAAGAAGCCGGTGAACACCAGCCCGATCAGGGAGTCCTCCCGCACGCGGGTGTGGCGCCGCAGCCAGCCGATCAGCGACACCGACCCCACCCCGAACAGGAAGGCGCCGACCGCGAACGGCACCTGGGCCACGTAGGCCAGCACCACCCCGGGCAGCACCGCGTGGGAGATGGCATCGCCCATCAGGGCCCAGCCCTTGAGGGTCATGTAGCAGGAGAGCAGGGCGCAGACCACCGCCACCAGCAGTCCCAGGCCCAGGGCCCGCTGAATGAACAGCTGCTGCAGCGGCTCCAGCAGCCAGAGGGTGGCGGCCTCGATCATCGCTCCAGCCCCGCCGGGGCGCCGAAGGTGCGCAGCAGGTTGGCCTGGGTGAACACCGCGGCGGTGGCGCCGCTGGCCAGCACGCGCCGGTTGAGCAGCACCACCTGGTCGCAGAAGCCGGGGATGGCGTCCAGGTCGTGGGTGGCGATCAGCACCGAGGCGCCACCCTGCCGCAGCTCCCGCAGCTGGTCGATGATCAGCCGCTCGCTGCGGCGGTCGACCCCGGTGAACGGCTCATCCAGCAGCAGCAGCCGGCCCTGCTGGGCGATCGCCCGGGCCAGCAGGGCCCGTTTGCGCTGGCCGCCGGAGAGGGCTCCGATCGGCCGCTCCTGCAGGTCGGCGAGCTCCACCCGGCGCAGTGCCTCCCGCACCGCCTGGCGGTCGCCGGCGGCGGGCCAGCGCAGCAGGTTCATGCGCCCGTAGCGGCCCATCATCACCACATCCCACACCCGCAGCGGGAAGTCCCACGGCACCTGATCGTCCTGGGGCACATAGGCCACCCACTGCCGCCGCTGGGCCTGGGCCACCGGCAGCCCGTCGATGGCCATCGTGCCGGCGCTGGGGGCCAGAAAGCCCATCAGGGCGCGGAACAGGGTGGATTTGCCGGCGCCGTTGAGGCCCACCAGGGCGCAGATGCTGCCGGCCTCCAGCCGCAGGTCGACGGCCTCCAGCGCCGGTTCCAGTCCGTAGCGGACCGTCAGCCCGCCCACCAGCAGCCGCGCCGCGCCGCTGGCGACGGTCGCGACCGGATCGGGGGCCAGGGGTGCGGTGGGCATCCCCCCATTCAACGGGGCCGCCTCACCGGGGCGCGAGCCCCCGGCGCACGCTGTCGACGTTGTGGCGCATCAGCTTCAGGTAGGTGGGGGCCACCCCCCCCGGCGGCGAGAGGGAATCGACATGGAGGATGCCGGCCAGCCGCGCCCCGCCCTCGGCCGCCACGCGCCGCATCGCCCGGGCGTCCACGGTGCTTTCGCAGAACACCGCCGGCACACGGCGGCGGCGCACGCTGGCGATCAGCCGGCGCATACGCTGGGGCGTGACCTCCCGCTCGCCGTTCACCGGCCAGAGCCAGCCCTCCTCCAGGCCGTAGTCGCGGGCCAGGTAGGAGAACGCCCCCTCGCAGGTCACCAGCAGGCGGCGCTGGGGCGGCAGGCCGGCGATCTCCCGGCGCAGGTCGGCATCGAGCCGATCGAGCTGGGCCCGGTAGGCGGCGGCGCAGCGGCTGAACTGCGTCGCCCCGGCCGGATCGAGGCGGCTGAAGGCCCGCTGCAGGTTGTCCACATACACGCGGGCCGCCCGCGGCGACATCCAGGCGTGGGGATTGCTGGCCTGGCCGCCTTCCGCGTCGATCGGGATCGTGGCCACCCCCTGGCTCACGACCACCCGCGGGATCGGGCCGAGGCTGGTGGCGAAGCGGTCCATCCAGCGCTCGAGGCCGAGGCCATTCTCCAGCAGCAGCTTCGCGCCGCGCGCCCGCCGCAGGTCGGAGGGGGTGACCTCATAGCCGTGGATCTCGGCGCCGGGGCGGGTGAGCGATTCCACCCGCAGCCGGCCGCAGGCCACCTCCTGGGCCATGTCCGCCAGCACGGTGAAGCTGGCGATCACCCGTGGGCGCGGATCGTCGGCGGCCAGCTTCGCGGCTGGGGCGCCGCAGCCGACCAGCCCCGGGATCAGGGCGAGGGGAACGATCCGGCGGATCGACACGGGCGGCCTGGGCGGGGAGCCGGGGGGCAGGGCCCACGACGCTACCGGTCCCCCAGACCGTGCCGCCATGAAAAAGCCCCCTCCTGGGAGGGGGCTGGCGGGCGGGGCTGGCCGAAGCTCAGCCGATCGCCGGGGCGGTGAGGGCCACCGGGGTGGCCTGCACGCTGGCCAGGTCGAGGGGGAAGTTGTGGGCGTTGCGCTCGTGCATCACTTCCATGCCCAGGTTGGCGCGGTTGAGCACGTCGGCCCAGGAGGGCAGCACGCGGCCCTGGCCGTCGAGGATCGACTGGTTGAAGTTGAAGCCGTTCAGGTTGAAGGCCATGGTGCCGATGCCCATGGAGGTGAACCAGATGCCCACCACCGGCCAGCCGGCCAGGAAGAAGTGGAGGCTGCGGCTGTTGTTGAAAGAGGCGTACTGGAAGATCAGCCGGCCGAAGTAGCCGTGGGCGGCCACGATGTTGTAGGTCTCCTCCTCCTGGCCGAACTTGTAGCCGCGGTTCTGGGATTCGGTTTCCGTGGTCTCACGCACCAGTGAGCTGGTGACCAGCGAGCCGTGCATGGCGGAGAACAGGCTGCCGCCGAAGACGCCGGCCACACCGAGCATGTGGAACGGGTGCATCAGCACGTTGTGCTCGGCCTGCAGCACCAGCATGAAGTTGAAGGTGCCGGAGATGCCGAGGGGCATCGGGTCGGAGAAGGAGCCCTGGCCGATGGCGTACACCAGCAGCACGGCGGTGGCGGCACCCACCGGGGCGCTGTAGGCGACGGCGATCCAGGGGCGCATCCCCAGGCGGTAGCTGAGCTCCCACTCACGGCCGAGATAGGCGTAGATGCCGATCAGGAAGTGGAAGACGATCAGCTGGTAGGGGCCACCGTTGTAGAGCCACTCATCGAGGCTGG
>JBEIHT010000122.1:0-6505 GCA_040381155.1 Aphanothece sp. | reverse complement strand
TCCAGCACGGCGTCGGGGATCTGCTGGTAGGCGCGGTAGCCGGGTTCGGCCCCCGGCGGCGGCACGGCATAGGGCTGGCTCATCCAGGCGGTGGGCAGGGAGCCATCCAGCCAGAACTTGATGCCTCCCAGCCGCACCCGGTTCACATAGCGCCGATCGAGGTCGGGCCGCAGCGCCAGCAGCCGGCCGGTGGTGTCGCCCGGCCGGGCGGCGGCGGCGCTGACGATCCCCTCCTGCCGCTGGAAGCCGGCGTCGGCGCTGGGGTTGAGACGGCCGTAGTCCCGCACCACCGTCGCGGCGGCCGCCGCCGTGGCGTCCACGTGGGAGTCCTTGGCGCAGATGTAGAGATCCACCGTCAGGAGCCGCTTGTCGATGGCGTTGCGCACCAGGGAGATGTCGTCGCTGCCGAGGCCGACGCCGCATTCCTGGGCGGTGGTCTGGCCGTAGCTGGCCCAGAGGGCGCTGGCACCGGTGGCGACGGCGTCGGCGGTGGCGCCGGCGAAGGCGGGGCGCTTCTCCCGCACCAGGTTGAGGGCCGTCTCCTCCGCCTTGCCGGCCAGGCCGCGGCCATCAGGGCCGCGCTCAAACTTGCCGCCGGCCGGATCGGCGCTGGTGGCGCTGATGCCGGCGGCGCGGAAGGCGGCGGAGTTGAGGGCGCCCGCATGGCCCGAGCTGTCGACCACCATCACCGGCACCTCGGCCGAGATGGCATCGAGCTCGGCCACGCTGGGGTAGCGGGCCATGGCGTTGCCGTTGAAGCCGAAGCCCACGATCCACTCCCCGGGCGCCACTTTTCTGGCGTGCTGCTGCATGCGCGCCACGATCTCTGGGATGGTGGCGACGCCGAAGAGATCGGCGTCGATGAGATTTTTGCCGAAGTAGATGAAATGGCCGTGGGTGTCGATGAAGCCGGGCAGCAGGGTGCGGCCCTGCAGATCCACCGGGCGGGCGGCGGCGCCGGCGGCGCGGATCGCGCCGGCCAGGGGGCCCACGTAGGTGATGCGGCCGCCCTGCTCCACCAGCGCTTCCACGGTGGTGGGCCGGGCTCCGGCCATCGTGAGGATGGTGCCGCCGCTGTAGAGGGTGGCGGCGCTGGGCGCGGAAGGCGGGGCGGCGAAGGCGGCGGGGGCGGCGAGCAGGCCGGCGGCGACGGCCAGGGCCAGGGGGCGGCGCAGGGCCGCGGCGGACGGCGTGAGGGAGCGGGCCATGGAGCGGGGAAAGCGCAGTGGTGCGCGTGGGATCGCAATTCCCGAAACGTACGGAGCCCGCCGTGCCCCGGCCACAGCTGTGCGTTTTTTGAGCGCCCCCGGCCCGGCGTGCGGCGGGGGCGGCTGGGCTCAGGCGAGCGATTGAAAGGCCAGCGGCCCGCGGGGCTCCATCGCCAGCCCCCAGAGCCCGCCCCCCAGCGCCCGCAGCCCCGCCAGCAGGGCATCGCGATCCCCCGTGGCGATCCAGCGGGCCTTGAGGGTGGGGATCGTCTCCTGCAGGGCTTCGAGCGGCACCTCCACCAGCAGCAGGCTGGCGTCCCCAGCCGCCCGCCGCAGGGGGCCGCCGTCGCTGCGCTGCCACACGCGCACCAGCAGCTCCAGCGCCTGGCGCCGCCCCTCCTCGCCCGGATCCTCGCCGGCGGCAATGGCCGCGGTCAGGGAGCGCCCCTGCAGCGGCAGGGCCCGCCGGCCCTCCTGCTCCAGCAGGGCCAGGGCCAGAAGGTAGGGAGCGTCCATGGGCTTGGGGGGCGGATCGCACCAGCCTGCCCGCCCGCCGACGTGGACGGTGGCTCGATCCGTGGCCAGCTTGAACTCATCCCCCCTGCGCCTGGGTGCGGCCATGCCCCCCCTTCCCCGCATGCGACGGCCAACCCTGGTGCCCGCGACCCTGGCCCTGGTGGCCGCCGCGGGCTTCGGCCTGAGCCCGGCCCCCGCCAGGGCCAACACCCTGGTGGCCATCCATCGGCTCGAGCAGCTGATCCAAGCCAGCGGCACCGAAACCCAGGTGCGGGATGACTGCCGGCCCAACCACGCCGGCTACTACGAGCGGGATGGCCGGGGGATCGATCGCCTGGTGGTCTGCCGCAACAACGTGGACATGGGCGATGTGGAGGCGGTCTGGGAGGTGATGGCCCATGAGGGGACCCACGTGATGCAGGCCTGCAGCGGCGGCAACGCCCTGCAGGACACCCAGATGCCCCGCACCCTGCGGGAACTGCACAGCCTGGCGCCCCACTACGCCAAGTTGATCAGCGAGGGGTACCAACCCCGCGACCAACGGCTGGAGGCGGAGGCGTTCTGGATGGAGCTGCAGCCCGCCGAGGTGGTGATCGCCCTGTTCGAGAGCAACTGCCGGAGGAGGCTGCAGCAGGCGGCCCGCTGAGGCCTCCGCCCGGCTCCCCTAGGCCCAGTGCAGGGTCATCGGCACGGCGCCCTCCAGGCTGCGCTTGACCGGACACCCCTCCCCGGCGCGGATCAGCAGCTGGCGCTGCGCCTCCTCCAGGCCCGCGGGCAGCTGGATCCACACCTCCAGCAGGGCGATCCGCCGCTCCCCTTCGCGGGTCATCGTCTTCACCACCCGCGCGTCGCAGCCCGCCAGGGGGATGCCATGGCGGGCGGCCACGATCCCCAGGATCGTGAGGATGCAGGTGCTCAGGGCGGTGGCCACCAGGTCGGTGGGGGAAAAGGATTCGCCGCGCCCCTGGTTGTCGAGGGGGGCATCGGTGAGCAGCTCGCGGCCGGAGCCCTCGTGCACGGACAGGCAGCGCAGGCCGCCTTCGTAGCGGCTGGTCATCACGGTCATGGCGGCGACGCGGGGCTGCCCCCATGCTGGCCGATCTCGGCCAGCAGCTCCCGCTGGCGCCGCGCGCTCACGAAGCGATGGGCGGCCATGGCGCCGCTGACGGCGACGGGGGGCACGCCGATGCCGGGGAACACCCCGGCGCCGCAGAGCACCAGCCCGTCGATCGGGGTGCCGCCGCCGGGGAAGGGGCCGCGATCGGCGGGCCAGGCGGGGCCGTAGCTGCCGCGGGCCACCCGCAGGTAGCGGCGATGGGTGAGGGGCGTGCCCTGCAGCTCCAGCACCAGCCGCTCACGCCAGTCGGGCAGCACCCGCTCGAACACCTGGCCGAAGAGGGAGCAGCGCTCCCGCTTGCGCGCCTCGTAGGCGGCGCTGCCCGGCTCCAGGCCCTGCCAGAGCTCCCACGGTTCGTTGGCCGGGCTGTAGGCGTGCAGCCCCTGGTGGCCCGCCGGCGCCAGGGCCGGGTCGAGCACTGAGGGCATCGAGAACACCAGCACGTTGCGCTCCGCCGTGATGCCCCGCTGCCAATCGCCCACCCAGACGTGGTGGATCGGCAGGGAGCAGGGCTCGGGATGGCGCAGGCCCAGGTGCCAGTGCAGGAAGCTGGCGCAGGCGGGGGTGGCCGCCTGGCGCTCGCGCCAGCGGGCGGGGGCGGCATCCGGGGGCAGCAGGGCGAGGGTGTCCCAGGGGCTGGCGTTGCTGATCACACCGCGACGGGCGCGGAGCGCCTCGCCGCCCTCCAGCCGCACCCCCACCGCCCGGCCGTCCTCCACCAGGATCCGCGCCACCGGCGCCCGCAGCCGCAGGGCACCGCCGTGGCGCTCCAGGCCGCGCACCAGGGCCTCGGCCACCGCGGGGCTGCCGCCGAGGGGGTAATCGAGGCCGGCGCCGGGCTCGAACCATTCGCCGAACAGCGTCGCCATCGCCGCGGCGCTGGTCTGCTCCATCCCCAGGCCGGAGATCAGGAAGCAGAGCAGCTCGCACCAATGCAGCAGGAAGGGATCGCGCAGGTGGCGACGGGCGATGGGCCCGAAGGCGCCGCCGAGGGAGGCCAGCTGGCCCGCCTGACCCAGCAGGCCGAGGGCACCGCCGGCCCCGAGGCTGAGGGCGACGCCCGGCCCGGGGCGCAGGGCCAGCAGGGGCAGGGCACGGGCGGCGCGGCAGCGGGGCTCCAGGGCGGCCATGAAGCGGGCCCATTCGTCGGCCACCGCCGGCCCGCGCAGCTCCCGCACCACCGCGAGGAAAGGGTCGAGGCCCACCCCCACCGTCAGGTTGCCCTCGGGCAGGAGCAGGCCCCAGTCGCTGTAGGACACCACCGGCACGCTCTCGCCGACGGCCCGCAGGACCTGGGCCAGGGGATTGCTGCTGGGCCAGCGGCCCAGGCCGCTCCAGAGGGAGGGTCCGCTTTCGAAGTGAAAGCCGCGGCGGGTGAAGCCGTGGGCAGCGCCGCCGGGGCGGTCGTGGGCTTCGAGCACCAGCACCTCGAGGCCGTGGCGGGCCGCCAGGGCAGCGGCGCAGAGGCCCCCCAGGCCGCTGCCGATGACGATCAGATCGGGAGCGGCGTCGCCCGTCAGATCCGGCACCGCCCCTCCCGTTCGGCGCAGAGTTGCTCAAGGGAAGGCCGGCGGGTGAGGCGCAGCCGGGCGTCCGCCCAGAGGCGGTAGAGGGCATCGGCCAGGGGGCCGAGCAGGGGCCAGCGGGTGGGGGCGTAGAGCCAGCCCAGACCGATCAGCGCATAGGCGCGGCGGAACACCGCCACATCCCGCAGCACGGCGCCGTCCGCGGCCAGGGCGTGGATCCGGCCCATCGCCGCCCGGTAGTCGATGCCGCCCCAGGCGGCGGGGGAGTAGCCGGGCGCGTCGATGTCGACGAAGGCGAGCTGGGGCTGGGCGGCGTTGTGGGCGAGGTCGCGGCGTTCGAGGAAGCGCACCTCCCGCAGGCAGAGGGGGCAGCCGCCGTCGTAAAGGATCGTGAGCGCGGCAGAGCGGGGCTGGGCCAAGGGGGGGGCCGGGCGGCCGGCGGTGGCAGCGACAGCGTGATGCTAGGGAGACTCCCCACCATCCGCCGATGCTTCAGCAACACCTGCGCCAGCTCACCCTCAGCAGCAGCGGCGAAGGCTTCACCGACATCACCACCGCCCTGAATCGGGAGATCGCCGCCAGCGGCCTGGACACCGGCCTCGCCGTGATCAGCTGCCTGCACACCAGCTGCAGCCTGACGGTGAACGAAAACGCCGATCCGCGGGTGCTGGTGGATCTGGCGGCCTTCCTGCGGGCGCTGGTGCCTGAAGAGGGGGTGAAACCCCTGAGCGGCCGGGGCGAGCTGCGCCGCTGGGTGCACGACGACGAGGGGCCCGACGACATGCCCGCCCACATCCGCACCGCGCTCACCTGCACGAGCCTGAGCCAGTCATTCCAGGGGGGCCAGCTGCTGCTGGGCACCTGGCAGGCCATCTACCTGTGGGAGCACCGCGCCGGCCGCCAGCAGCGGCGGCTTGCGCTTCACCTGATCGGGGTATAGCTGCAGAGCCTGGAGAATCTTGGCGAAGAAAGTGAAAATCAGGTGAATATCCTAAGTTGGGTCTTTCACCCGAACGCTCCAGTTGCGCGTCACCGCCAGATGACAATCTTGACCACAATTTTTCCGAAAAAACGACGCCTGGTGCGCGGCAGCGCCAGCTACTGGAAAGAACGGCGACGGCTGGTGATCCGCAACCTTCAGAAAGAGAGCTACATCGCCGAGGTGGGACCCGCCGGCCAGGTGCTCTGGCGCCAGCACGTGGGGCGGAAGGAGGCCTGGTCCTGTGGCGGCGCGCCGAACGCCCGCCTCGCCTGTGGCTGCTGACGCTGCTGATCTCCGTGTTGCTCGCTCTGCTGGTGTGGCAACTGCAACCCGGCGAGCGCAAGGTGTACTTCCTCGTCCTCGTGACGCCGCCGCTCCTGCACGCCGTGGTGGGGTTCGTGCGCTACATACGACGCTGACCCGCCGCCCCCGTCTGCCGCCATGGCCGCCCAGCCCCTCACGCCCGCGCAGATCGACGACCTGGCCAACGCCCTGCCCGCCTGGGCGCTGGTGGAAGGCAAGCTGCAGCGCCAGTTTCGCTTCGCCGATTTCTCCGAGGCCTTCGGCTTCATGAGCCGCGTGGCCCTGGCCGCCGAGGCGCTGGGCCATCACCCGGAATGGAGCAACGTCTGGAACCGGGTGACGATCGCCCTCACCACCCACGACACCGGCGGCCTCTCCGATCTGGATCTGGCCCTGGCGCGGCGGATTGACGGCATTGCCGCCAATCCGGCCTAGCTAAACCGCCGCCGCGCTATTACACCAGCACCGGCAGGCGGGCCGGCTCCGCCGGTTGCAGCCGCAGCTTCGCCCCTTCGCCCTCGCCCTCCACCGCCACGGCGATGGTGGCACCAGGCGCGAAGGTGCCGGCCAGGATCGCCTTGGCGATCGGCGTTTCCAGCTCCCGCTGGATGGCCCGCTTGAGCGGGCGGGCGCCGTACACCGGGTCGTAGCCCACATTGGCCAGCCAGTCGAGGGCGGTGCCATCGAGCTGGAGGCCCAGCTTCTTCTCCTCCAGCCGCTTCGCCAGCCGCTTCACCTGCAGCTCCACGATCTGGCGCAGTTCCTCCTGCCTGAGGCTGTGGAAGATGATTGTTTCATCGAGGCGATTGAGGAACTCGGGGCGGAAGTGACCCCGCAGGGCCTCATTCACCCG